>NZ_VLSR01000013.1:0-66513 GCF_007558235.1 Acinetobacter sp. RF15B
ATTTGCGAGATTAAAACATTTCCGTGCTATTGCTACCCGATTTGATAAGCTTGCACGAAATTATCAGTCTATGATTTACATTGCTTGCATGTTTATTTGGTGTAAAGCCAAATGAGGACACGCCCTAGAGTAAATACTCTTTTATTCCTAAAAAGCTTCTGCTATGTTTAGCAGCATATGGACATCATCACAATTATAGAGGACAGGAAAATGTCGAGCGTCCGAAAAATATGCCAAGGTATGGCGACCATTGCAATAACAACAACAGTTTTAACAGGATGTTCTCAAGTCACCAAGACCGGTGCCAATGTTGCACTCGGTTTTACTGAAAAGCATGTTGTCCCACCAATTCTGGCGATGGATGATGCTGAAATGGTGTGTAATTCCGGTAATGCTTTAACGCCAGCCATTATGTCCACCAAGGAAATGGGAGCAGATCCTACTCGTGTGGCAGTCTTGATGTATTCTGCAGCCGGTATCTGTGCCGAGAAGAAGGCACTCGAAGCAGAATTACGCTATTTGCGAGCTTCCAGAGCCAATCAGGTCACCGAAGCACAAGATGCCCGCGTTGAACAAAAGCGCTGGGCCGCTCTGGCAGCGCAGCGTCAGTACACAGGCTATCAGTTATTCCAGACCCGTTATGAGAAAAAGTATAATAAAGGACTGGGCGAAGAATGCGCACGCATGAACAGTGATATTGAGCAGACTGTGTATTTGCTTGGCATGTTAAGCGGTTTGCAAGCCATGACCAATGATATTAATTCCGGTAATGCGGTTAATGTACCGAAAGATATTGCTGCTGTGGTCGAACGTGGCATGACCTGCCTAGACAATGCCAAATTCTGGGGTGTGCCAAATGCGACCCGTGCCGTTATCTGGACCTTATTGCCAGGCGCGGGAGAGGGCAAGCCAGAGCCTTACCAAACCCTTAAACAATCTACACAAATCGGTGAGCAAAAAGGTGTACGTTTATCACATGCTCTGTATGCAGTAGCAGCTCAGGCCAGCGGGGACGATGCTAAAGTACGGGATGCCCTAAAAACTTTTGCCCAAGCCCGCAGTGATGAGAAACCGGTTAATCCTCAGTTCAAACTCATCGACAGTATGGCAGCCATGATGACCGAAGGTATTGCAGATCGTTACTGGACTGAACATACGGGTGTACGTAGTGCAGATGATGGTATGCAGAACTTTTGGGATGAAACAGCCAATTCTTCAGAACTGGATGAGCTGTTTAATGCTGACATGTAATTAATAGAATAGGCATGAGCGGCTGTATAGCTCATGTTAGTGGCTCACAGGGAGGACAAGAAGCCGATGCACGATCAAGATCTGCGACGAAAAATTATTTTTCTGGCAGCTTTTGTCTCTCTTGCTGCATGTTTGCAAATTTTTATGGAGCACTTTATTTACTGGCGGGAAAGTTTGCTCGGTGAGTTCTGGCGGCTCTGGACAGCACATTGGGTGCATGTCAGCTGGGTTCATTATTTGTTGAATATTCTGGCCTTTATCTGCCTGCCTTTTATATTTCCCCGCGTCACTATCTGGCATTTTATAGCGATTTTGCTGATTTTACCGCCGTTGATCAGCCTGAGCTTTTACTTCTTTTTACCAAATATTGAAGCTTATGCCGGTCTATCCGGGGTATTGCATGGGGCGTATGTGGCAGTGGCCTGTCTTCATCTGCTCTACCGGCGTGAACGAAGCTTTGCCACGCTGGTTCTGGTTTTAATTTTAGGCAAGCTGATCTGGGAAAATACTATAGGTAATATTGGCACTGCACAATTAATTGGTAGTCCGGTACTGGTAGAAGCGCATTTGTTGGGTGTCATCTGGGGAGTAGTAATCGCCTTGCTGTATATACTCGTCAGCTATGTTCGCGAAAGTTAAATAGTTGGCATAAAAAACGAAAAAGAAAATACAAATTGTCATTCTTATTTTGACAATATTCATGCAGAGTCGAAAAAGATAATAAAGAAACTTAGCTCCGAACAGGACGTGTCGGAGCATACAGGAAGATTGGCGTCCTGAACCAAAGGGTCGCTAAAACAAAAAAAATAGGAATATACATGCAAAACGATAATCAAAACAGATCTGGTCTGGGTCTGTTGCGTTATATCTGGACCGAATGGATCTCGACCTTTGTGGTGCTCATCTTGCTTTTGCTTACCCTGATTATTGGGACAGGTGAAATGATTCACGGTCAGCTATTACGTATGGGTGAACGCCTGTATGGTGATCCGGCAACCGGGATGCAATATTCATTTTTACGGGCAGAGCCTACTGCACCCCAATGTGAGCGCAATATTAATGTCGATCAGCGTGTTCAGGAGCAAATGAAAACGGATGCTGCGGATGAGTATGCCGACTTCTTTGGCGTTCGTTCTGAAGCGGATGTCCGTGCTGCCGTTATGCAGGCCCAGCAGGTTTGTGAGGAGTCCTATGGATTCTATGACAAGGCCATTGCACATATGCAGGCTTATCCTAGTATTCGGGCCTATCGTACTTTTGAAACCACGTTCTTTGGACTGTTTAAGTTCGGAACTGAAAACCGGGCGTTATTGCTGGTCATCATGGTGGTATTTGCTGCGATTAGCGCAACTTTAAAAACCCACCACATTGGTCTGCGTAGCCCCGCCACTAAAATTGATTTCCGGGTATATACCCTGGCCATGCTGATTGCCAATGCGTTCCTGGCCTTTTCATCTTATAGCCAATATCAATCCGTACTGAATTCTGGTGTCCCGATGGGCGAGATGAAGTATATCTACTGGTTATGGATGATTTTATTCGGAACTTTGACCCTCGTCAGTTTGTTTCAGGTCATCCGGCTTCCTCAGCCTATACGTGAAGGGGGTAGTCTGGGACTGGCATTTTTAAGTGTTCCTCTGTATGCCTATATGGCGATTACAACCGGGATCAACTTTACCTTCTTTATGGATTATCCAATGGGACAGGGGATTTACCTCGGTCAATTGGTTGAGTTCTCCAGTATTTTCCTGAATCTGGCCCTGTTTATCTGGGCAGGGATGCTGTTAAAACAGACCCGTGTGGTCGACATGTTTTTGAATATTCTGCGTCCATGGAATCTGGCACCAGAAACCCTGACCTGGCTGATACTGCTTGCAGCAGCCTTGCCGACAGCCTATACCGGTGCTTCAGGAATTTTCGTGATTGCAGCAGGTGCCATTATTTATAAGGAAGTCTGGAATGCCGGAGGGCGTCGTCAGTTTGCCTTGGCAGCTACGGCGATGTCTGGCTCTTTGGGTGTGGTTTTGCGTCCATGTCTGCTGATTGTTGTGGTGGCCTCCTTAAATAAAGAAGTCACGACCGATCTGCTGTATCACTATGGTCTGTATGTTTTCCTGCTGACTTCAACTTTATTTTTAGTCATTTCACTGTTCTTTGCCGAGCATAAGTTTAGGATTGCTGCACCCAGCATAGCTGCCCCACAATCAGCTCGTGCCTTTGTTGCGATCATTCCTTATGTGATGATCTTTGTGCTGATCTGGTTGTTCTATAAATATGCCCTGTCGACCAACCTGAATGAGTTTACTGCACCTGTGATGATGCCAGTGATCTTGCTGATGATCGTGCTGTTTGACAAGCTGCGTCATGAGCCTGCGCCGTTACCACCCGTTGGACATTGGGATGAAACGATGACCGCGAGCCTGGGTTCAGGTTCTACGCCGGCGCTTGCAACGGCGAGTGCTGCGGCTCCTGCCGAGTATCGTGAAGCAGCACATGCTGAGCAATCTCAAAAAGAGTTGGCAGTAGATCATGGCGTTCCACGATCACCGTCGAATGGAACTTTGCGTCAGGTGGGTTTCTGGAAGTCCATGCATATCTCTACCAGTGAAACGGTAGGGCATATCGGTGCTTTGGTTATCCTGATGGCGTTGTCAGTCAGTGTCGGCGGTTTGCTGGAGCGTCTGGAAATCATGGAAGCTTTCCCGACCGATATTAGCAGTACGCTACTGGTAATTTCGATGATTGTCGGGCTAATGATTTTTGTCGGGATGATTATGGATCCATTCGGTGCCGTTATTTTAATCTCGGCTACGGTAGCCCCAGTGGCTTATCAATACGGCATTCATCCTGTGCATTTCTGGATGATTACCTTGATTGGTTTTGAGCTGGGCTATGTCACCCCACCTGTGGCATTGAACCATCTATTGGCACGGCAATCCATTGGCGATGCCGAGGTGGCCGAAGCAGATGCAGAAGTACGCCATCTGTCCTTCTACTATCGTTTTGAACGCTGGATTTTGCCAGTGATCGTATTGTTGCCAGCTATGCTGATCATTGCTTATGTACCTTATATTTTTAAGCTATTTGGCTGGTATCAATAGGTTTCAATAAAGGTATCTTCGGGGCATGCATGTCCCGTCGTTTGCTTTAAATAATAACCTGAGTCTCAATCGTTAAAATGTCGGTATGATCCCATATTTTAATAACAAGGACTCAGGTTTTGTCCTATCTGAAAATTGTGCGTGATTCCTGAATAAAAGTTATTTCATCTTGTGAGATTGATGTCCTGTCTATCAGTAGCATTCAGGATGAAACCAAGATCATTAAGAGATGGGCATTAAGTTAGCAACCTCCAATATGACTCATATTCATTGTCTATCTATTGGTATTCTCAGGCACTGGATATGAGCAGAAGGGCAATGGAGATAAATCGTATTCAGTTGATTTTATTTGAAGTTAGACTTTCAAAACTTCTTATTCACTGCGGAAAAGGTATGAAAACAAAAAGAACCTCAATTGAGGTTCTTTTTGTAATATGTCTGGGGGAGCAGGACGCTACGGACCTGTTTCTAGAATCCGGTTAGGCGACAGAATCTGCTGGATTTTTTTGCCATAAGCTTTCCAGATCGTAGAACTTACGAGCAGTGGGCAGCATGCAGTGAACAACCACATAACCTAAATCAATTAGAATCCATTCTGCATCACGTTCACCTTCCACGCCAAGTGGACGGAAACCGGCTTTACGTGCTTCTTCAGCAACATTATGGGCAAGAGATTTAATATGACGCGTTGACGTACCACTGGCAATAATCATGGCATCTGCAACATTGCTGATATTGCTGACATCAAGCTCGACAATTTCTTTCGCTTTTACATCTTCAAGGGCTGCGTGTACAACGTTCAGACACTCTTGTACCGCTGGAGAATAAGAATTCATGCTGTGATCGTGAGAATTAGAAGCGCTGGGCGATGGTTCTAAATTCATAGAGGGTATAATTTCCTAACAATTATGCTGATCTAATATAGCGGTTTTAGTCTTAAATTTCAAACGCTACCCTGGCCGGCCTAGTCATGCTCAGGAAAGAATTCAGCTTTCCAGCTAAAGGAATCATTGGAGTGTCCGAGCGGCTTATATTCGGCTGCAACATAAGCTTGATATTGGCTACTCTTTAACCACTGAAAAATATCATAATATTCAATAGAAGCAGTATTTGGCTGATGCCGACCCGGGTAATCTGCAAATTGTATATGTCCAATGACTGCAATATTTTCTTTCAAAGTTTCCAGTACATCTTCGCCCATCATGGCCATGTGATAACAGTCATATTGCATTTTTAGGGCCGGATGCTGAACTGCTTCCAGCATTTCCTGAGCCTGGGCAATATTTTGTACCAGAAAACGAGGCATATCCTTGCCATTAATAATTTCAAATACAGGCTCAATCTGATGCTCGGCGAGCATAGAACAGGCCATCTTTAAATTACTGGCGAGGGTTTTCAGGCAGGGCAGCAGGTCACAGTCGAGTGGCTGCCGTCCTGCCAGAATATTGACCCGCGGTACTTGGAGTGCGGTTGCATATTGGATGGCCTGTTGCATGGCATGACGAAACTCCAGTTCCTGTCCCGGAATACCTGCCAGACCATGGCCGCCCTGCATCAGGTCACCGGCTGGTACATTGATGAGGCAGAGGTTGATTTCATGTCTGCTTAACTGACTGCGAATCTGCTCTATGCTGAGTTCATAGGGAAACTGTATTTCAACATGTTCAAATCCGTGGGCACGGGCAAGGGCAAATCGCTCTAGGAGGGGAACTTCCGTAAAAATCATTGAAAGATTAACGGCGAGTTTAATCATAGGAAATGTCCTTGCTGAGTATTTAACAGGAATAGCGTATTAATGATTGATCTGCTGAATGAGAGAGGCCAAATCTGCTTCAGCAAAGCCTTGATCCTGATGAGCTTTTAATTGGGATAAAGCCTGCTGTGCAACTGGAATATCCAGCTCTAAACTGCGGGCCAGTTGTACGGCATTATTCAGATCTTTAGACAGGGTCTGGACTTTCCATTGTACCGGTTCAAAGGTTTGGGTGGCCATACGCGGTGCCAGAATCTGAAAGGGCTTGGAGTCGGCAAAACCATCGGCCAGTGCAGGGGCCAGTAAGCGGGTATCGACCCCGGCATGCTCCGCCAGCGCGACAGCTTCGGCAATGAGGGTGCTGTTGGCAGCTACAATCAGCTGATTGCAGATTTTGGTTGCTTGGCCTGTACCATTGTTGCCCATACGGGTGACACGCTGTGACAGCACCTTATAAATCAGGCTTAATGCGTCAATGACTGCGCGATTACCACCTGCAAAGATGACCAGATTACCCTGTTCGGCACCTGCTGTTCCACCAGAGACGGGTGAGTCAATCCAGTTGACCTGTTTGGCCTGTGCCTGTTCAGCCAGTAGCAGGGTCTGGGCAACTGAAAGACTGGAGAAATCAACAATAACCTGACCGGCTACCAGAAAAGGCGCAATTTGTGCAAATACCGCCGTCATCGCCTGATCATCGGCCAGACAGGTTAAAATTACAGGATAATCTGAAATCTGCTCGAGACTTAAGGCAAGGGCACCCATAGCAACAAGTGGATCGCAGGCGGTCGTTGTACGATTCCACACTGCAACCTGAAAACCGGCCTGTAGCAAACGTGTCGCCATACGGCTGCCCATCAGCCCCATGCCCAGAAAAGCAATTTTACTCTCACGATTAAATAGCATCTGTGTTTTCACCTCTTGATTCCGCTTGCGCTCTTATGATTTGTACTGACGTGGTACAAACTGAATCTCCGGATTCTTGTCTTTTTTACGCGCCAGCTGGCTGTTTTTGCCCAAAATTAATTTTAATTGCCAGATTTTTTCCATACGCAGGGATTTGTTCGGATGGTGCTGCATGGCATCCAGCACAAATTTAGAAGCCATTAAGGCATCTGGGGAGCGTTGTAGCATTTCCTCTGCCAGGGCCTGAGCTTTGACAAGTGGTTGCTCATCTAGATGAGTGACCAGACCAATCTCTTTAGCATAGGCCCCTTCAAAAATACGTGCCGTTAATGTCAGCTCTTTGGCCAGATCAATCCCGATCAAGCCTTTGAGTGAACGGCTCAGGCCCATATCTGGCACCAGACCCCAGCGAGTTTCCATAATCGACATTTTGGTGGCGGGGTGAGCAATACGGATATCGGCGGCAAGCGCCAGTTGCATGCCGGCACCAAAACAGAAGCCTTCAAGTGCTGCAATCACGGGCACAGGTAGCTCCTGCCACACCAGAAAGGCTTTTTGAAACAGGCTCTGGCCCGGGCGAATCAGCTCCCAGGCGGCAAAGACACGGTTTTTAGGATTGTTTAAGTCAGCCAGATCAATTCCGGCACTAAAGACCTGGGCTTCGCCTGTCAGGATGACACAGCGGATGGATTTATCTTTTTTAATCCGCTTGGCTGTCTGCACCAGTTCACGCAGCAGGGCAAAGCTCATGGCATTACGTTTGTCTGGACGGTTCAGTGTAACCGTCGCAATTCCATTATTTTTTTCAAAGCGTACCAGAGACATGGGGTTCATCCTTATTTTTTCTTCAGCGAGCATAACATGCACTCTAAGCACTTGCATGACAGTCCGGTCACGCTCCCTTTACGTGTCCCGGACTAAAAACAGATTTAATGGTCGGATTTGTACAGGATTTGTCGGGCTGCCTGTTGGACCTGCTCAATGACGGTTTTTAGCTCATCCAGATATTTCAGTACCTGCTGTACAAAACTCTCATCTGCTTTACGGCGCTCTTTACGCAAGGTCGAAACAAACTGCTCAAACTCGCCTGTGATCGTTTGCAGGCTTGGCGTACCGACATAACGAGTTGCGCCATAGAGGCGGTGCAGGACATGTTCAAGCTGAGGAAAATCCTCCAGCTCAATCAGCTGCTCAATTTCAGTCAGTTCATTTTCAAAGCTGTCGACCAGCATGCCGAGCAGATCAATCGCCAGATCCTCTTTGTTGGCTGCCAGTTGCAGGCTTTGTTGCCAGTCCAGAATATTAGGATCCAGGGCTTCAATGACATTGATACGTTCGGGCACCGGCAGCTTTTTAAAGCTTTCTGTGGTCCATTGGGTCAGGATCTGTACAATCTGCTCAATCTGGATTGGCTTGGTTACATAATCATCCATCCCATTTTGCAGCAGTTTATGCTTTTCATCGGAAAGCGCATGGGCGGTCAGGGCAATAATCGGCAAGCGCTGCTGAGGCTGGGGGTCAAACGTAGATTCCAGTGAGCGAATCGCACGCGTGGTATCAATGCCTGACATCACCGGCATCTGGATATCCATAAACACCAGATCAAAAGGGCTGAGTCCCTGTTCATGACGGCTCTGGATAATATGCAAGGCTTCTTGTCCGCTAATGGCTTTGGTGGTACGGACATTCAGTTCGCCCAATAAGGCTTCCAGGACAATCAGGTTCGGTAGATGGTCATCCACAGCCAGTACATGCAACCCCTGACCATTAAAGCTTTCATACTGCTCTTCTTCAAAACTTTGCTGGTTGCTCAGGAGTTGAATCAGGGCCGTACGGCTGAGTGGCTGATGCAGGGCACGAGCGCGATGTTCATTCAGCATGTTCGGATCAAGCTGCATCTGATAGCCATACACTGCCAGATGACCCTGATAACGGGTACGGATTTCTCTGAGCAAGGCCTGTCCATCGCCCCCATGATCAACAATGAGCCAGGTATTGTCGGTACTGTGTAAATGATTCAGGCGACTGAACAGATCCAGAATAGAGGCACATTCACTGTGTGCCACTTTATAGTTTTCTAGATAATGCCGCAGTACATTGGCGGTTGCCGGATGCGCCAGATAGGACACCACCGTCAGTTCACTGAAATCCGGATGTTCAATTACATGTTCTTCATCCAGCAGTAATTGTGCCGTAAACCAGAAAGTTGAGCCTTTTTCGGTCGGGGCGCGTTCCTGATTATCTTCAAAGCCAATCTGGCCGTGCATCAGGCTCACTAATTGCTTGGAAATAGCCAGCCCCAGACCGGTTCCACCGAACTGACGGGTGACAGAGGTGTCGCCTTGCGAGAAGGATTCAAACAGTCTCTTGCGGTCGGTACCACTCAGGCCAATACCGCTGTCCTGTACGCTAAAGTGCAAGACACAGTGCTCCAGGTCCTCATGTTCCAGACGTACCCGGACAATGATTTCCCCGTCGGGGGTGAACTTGATGGCATTGGAGATCAGGTTGGTTAAAATTTGCTTGAAGCGTAGCGCATCGCCAATCACATGTTTGGGCACATTGTCGGCATAGTAGAAGGCCATATCGATATGCTTTTGCGCAGCCAGCGGCGAGAGCATATCCATCACATCAAAAATGGCTTCTTCCAGATCAAAAGGTGCGGTTTCCAGCTCCAGTTTACCGGCATCAATCTTGGAAAAATCCAGCACATCATTAATCAGGGCCAGAAGATGGGCTGAAGACTTGCGAATCGTTTGCAGGTACAGGCTTTGTTCATTGCTCAGGTTGCCCTGACGCAGCAATAAATGGATAAAACCGTCAATACTGTTTAGTGGCGTGCGCAGTTCATGTGAAATATTGGCCAGAAATACCGATTTGGCCTGATTGGCAGAAATGGCCTGATCGCGTGCCTGACGATAGGTAATGTTTTGCACTTCTAAAGTGTCTAAGGTACGGCGCAGGTCATCTTCAGTCTGTTCGGTATGTTCGCGTAACTCCAGAAAACTAAAATGCAGACGTTTAACCACATTGGCAATATCGCGTTGCAACAGGCGCAGCTCGCCGGTACTGTTAATAACCATGTGTTGGTCCAGCGTATCGACGTTCAGGCGTTGCAACTGCATGCGAATTTCATACATCGGCGCAATCCAGCGACGCGAATAGAAATTCAGACATAACAGCAGAAGTAATAAGGTCAGTAAACCAGTGGCAATCAGTACGATTAATACCCGGTAACGGGCGATTTCCAGAGGCTGATTATCCAGCTCAATGGCCAGCCAGCCGGAATTAAAGCTATTTTCATTGACCCTGACCGCATAAATATGATTGTTTTTATAAAGAATGGGACCGATAAAACTGGCCGCTTGATTGAATTCCGGCCAGGGTGCCTGTTCCTGAAAGCCAATTCCCAGACGGTTTCGGCCATTTTCATCCAGAATTGCTGCGCGTACCAAATGCTTTTCATTCAGCATATGCTGCATGGCACTGTGCGCCTGATCATATTGCCAAGGATACAGGCTTAAAATATCAAGTGAATATTCTGCCGTAGACTGAAAACGCGTCATAATCGCAATCGCCATCTGCTTTTGCTGGGCACGTGCCGCATTCGAGGTTTCAGTAATCACCAGAATGGCACCTACACAGGCCAAGATGGTAATCGGCACAAAAATCAGTGCAATCAGCTGTCCATAAGCGTGATTTAAGTGCAAGCGTTTAAACATCTTTTTATTGATACTTGACATGATTTAAGCAGTATTTTCCTTATGTCGGGCATATTAGCATGCTTTAAATTGACAGTTAAAATTTAAGCATTATTTTTATTCAGGTAGCCGCCGTGAAATACTGATCATCGGGTTTATAAAAGAGCTATCCTGCACATTTGCTCAGATAAAAATGTAAAGATATAACTGGATGCCATTTTCTTTAAATAGCATAGATTTGACCTAATCTTTTGAAAAAACCTGTTTTTGAATCCATTTTTGATAAAGCGGAGCAGTCTGCAAGCCGTATGAAGGAAAAAGAAAAGGGGAAATGGATGCAGGGAAAAGTATTTTTTCATACAATAGTCGCACATCGATATAGGTGCAAATAATGAGTAATACATACCCCGATTTCCAAGCCGATGAATTTTTGTTAGACCATTGTGTGGGTAAAACGCCACTGGTGCGTTTGCAACGTCTGGCAAGTCATACTCAAGCGACTGTATTGGCTAAGCTCGAGGGCAATAATCCGGCAGGTTCAGTGAAGGACCGTCCGGCTTACAATATGATCATGCAGGCAGAAAAACGCGGGCAGATCCAGCCTGGTGATACCTTGATTGAGGCAACCAGCGGAAATACGGGAATTGCATTGGCAATGGTGTCTGCCATGCGCGGCTACAACATGAAGCTGATCATGCCGAGCAACATGAGTCAGGAACGTAAGGATGCCATGCGTGCTTATGGGGCCGAGCTGATTGAAGTAAGTAAAGAGCAGGGCATGGAAGGCGCGCGCGATCTGGCCTTGCAAATGCAGGCAGAAGGTAAGGGGCTGGTTCTAAACCAGTTTGGTAATCCGGATAATGTCGAAGCGCATTACCTGACCACAGGTCCGGAAATCTGGCAGCAGACGGGTGGCAAGATTACCCATTTTGTGAGTTCCATGGGAACGACTGGCACAATCATGGGAGTGTCCAAGTACCTGAAAGAAATGAATCCGGAAATTCAGATTGTAGGCTTGCAGCCTTCGGATGGCTCAAGCATTGCCGGCATTCGTCGCTGGCCAGAAGAATATCTGCCAACGATTTTTGACCGTAGCCGGATTGATCGTATTATGGATATTCCGCAGATTGAAGCTGAAAGAACCATGCGTAAACTGGCCCAAAAAGAAGGTATTAGTGCCGGTACCTCATCAGGCGGAGCCGTGTGGGCCTCCATTCAGCTGGCCGAAGCGCATCCAGGCGCTGTGATAGTCTGTATCATCTGTGACCGGGGTGACCGTTATCTGTCTACCGGCCTGTTCTCTGTAGAAGATCCCGAATAATTGTTGAGAAATCGTTTATGCGCTTGCCTGTTTTAACTTTCGATATTGAAACCCAAACCGATCTTAAATCAGGCGCTCATCTGTTTGGTCTGGATCTGCCCGAGGCAGACCTCGAGCAGGCCCTGACCAAATTACGCCGTCAGGAATCTGGTTCGGATTTTCAGCGTTTGCCCCTGCATGAGATTGTCTGTATTTCCGGTTTATGGATGGATGAGCAGGGCATGCGCCTGTTTTCTTTTAGTCAGGAACAGGACAGCGAAGCAGAGATTTTAAAAAAATTTCTGTCCATTTTTGACAAGCGCCATCCAACCTTGGTGAGCTGGAACGGCTCACAGTTTGATTTACCGGTAATTTTATACCGTGCCATGTATCATGGCCTTTCTGCGCCCAGCCTGTTCGACCAGGGCGAAATTGACACACAAAAGCGTTATAATAACTACCAGAATCGTTACCATCAGCGCCATGTCGATTTGATGGATGTCATGGCCATGTTTCATGCGCGGCATTTTCAAAAACTTGATGATGTGGCGCACTTGCTGGGTTATCCGGGAAAATGCGGTGATGGTGTGTACCGTATACCGAATTACGTCCGCGACCAGCAATGGACTGAAATCACCAGTTATTGTGAAGGCGATGTCCTGAATACCTGGCTGGTATATATCCGCTGGCTCTTGCTAAAAGGGCAGCTGTTATTGCCGGATTATCAGCATCTGTTGCAAAGCACCATTCAATATTTGCAGACCCAGCCGCAGCATGCAGATTTTTTAAGCCGCTGGCGCGAAACTGCGCAGCAGACTGCATTTACCCGTTTTGATTTTCCACTCTCCACAGATTAGGTTTTCATGAAACATCGCGCTCGACCCCGTCTCCAACAGCCATCCGAATATATTTTTCAGGTTGAGTCGCTTTCCCATGAAGGGCGTGGCATAGCTCACTATGGCACCCATCCCGATCATCCGCCTGAAAAACACGGCAAGAAAGTGTTTATCCGCTATGCGCTGCCGGGTGAAACCGTGCGTGCCCGTATTAGCCGTGAAGTCAAAAAGCTGGAAGAAGCCGACAGTATAGAACTGCTGAGTGCACCTTCTGATATGCGTATCCAGCCTATCTGTCCGCATTTTGGGATATGTGGTGGCTGTAATATGCAACACATTCATCCCGATGCCCAGATTGAGCTGAAGCAGAATGTATTGCAATCGCATCTGGCACATTTTGCAGGCATCCAGCCGGAACAATGGCTGATGCCTTTGCGTTCCCAGCGTGAAGATTATCGCCGTAAAGCCCGGATTGGTGTGCGCTATATCGCACAGAAAGACCAACTGGTGGTGGGATTTCGTGAAAACCAGTCTAACAGGCTGACTTCAATTGACCGTTGCATGATTCTGGATCGTGAGTTCGGCTCGGTTACAGCTCTTAAACAATTGCTCCAAAGTCTAAATGGTCAGGCCAACATTGGTCATATAGAATTAGCCATGGGTGATGCAGAAATTGCGCTGACGGTTCGGGAAACTGCAAAACTATCAGCAGAAGATGTCAACCAATTGCGCCAATTTACGTTAGATAAAGGCTGGCAGCTGTATTTGCAGCCTGTGGGCAAGGAGACGCTGCAGCGTATGGACGACTCGCAGGCTGCTGCACGCTTGCACTATGGTCTTGATGACTTCGCCGTAACATTCGGGTTTAATCCTTCAGACTTTACTCAGGTAAATTCGACTATTAACTCGCAGATGGTCCACCTGGCATGTGATTTGCTTCAACTGCAGCAAGGCGAAAGGGTTCTGGATCTATTTTGTGGATTAGGGAACTTTTCCTTACCTTTGTCACGCTGTGTGGGGCCTTCAGGTCGGGTTGTGGGCGTGGAAGGTAGTGAAGAAATGGTACAACGCGGTCGGGAAAATGCCAGATTAAATGGGATTGAACAGATTTCGTTTTATTCACAAGATTTAACCAAAGATTTTTCGCAGCAGGCTTGGGCAAAACAGGGTTTTGATGCATTATTAATCGACCCACCACGCTCAGGAGCGGAAGAAGTAATGCAGTATGTGCCTAAATTTGGCGCAAAAAGAATCGTTTATGTGTCATGTAATCCGGCAACCCTGGCAAGAGATGCGGGAATTTTGACACAACAGGGTTATCGCCTGAAACGGGCCGGAGTGATGGATATGTTTACCCATACTGGCCATGTAGAATCGATCGCCTTGTTCGAAAAAGAAAATTAAATAAACGATTAAAGAGATGATGTATCTAAAAGTAGGAGAAGGGTATGGTCACAGTGCGTGAACAACTGCCTGGGCGACTCAATGAGTTGTCACAGGAGACGACTGTAGAACATGCCGAACAAGCACACCAAGATCTGACCGAATGGTTAGAGCGGGTTCGTGGCATATTAGATGGAGCACCCTTAACGCAGCTCGAGGAAGTCGCTCATTTAACATTACAATATGAGCTGCAAAGTACGATTCAGCATCGCTCCAATACCTTCTATACCGGTATTGAAATGGCCGATATTCTGGCGCATCTGCATGTGGATGAAGATACCTTATCGGCTGCGATGCTCTATCGTTCCGTGCGTGAAGGGGTCATGCCGCTGGCAGAAGTGCGGGAAAGGTTTGGCGAACAGGTGCATAATCTGGTCAAAGGCACCCTCGCGATGGGTAAATTATCCGAGCTGATTGAAAAGAATAAACGTCTGGAAGACCATTTCAATAATAACCAGCGTGAACATCTGACCGGTATTTACAAGATGCTGATTTCGGTCACCGAAGATGTGCGGGTGGTCTTGATCAAGCTTGCCGAGCGTACCTATGCCTTACGTGAACTGACTAATTCTTCGCGTGAGCGTCAGGAACGGGTAGCCCGGGAAATTTTGACCATTTACTCACCGCTTGCCCACCGTTTGGGCATTGCCCAGTTGAAATGGGAGCTGGAAGATCTGGCTTTCCGTTATCTGGCGCCTGAACGCTATAAAGAAATCGCTTCTTTATTGAATGAAAAACGTTTGGAGCGTGAGCAGTATATTCAGTTTGTTATTGATAAGCTGCGTACTGAACTGAGTGAGTATAATATCGATGCTGAAATCAGTGGCCGGGTAAAACACATTTATTCGATTTATCGAAAAATGAAAAGCAAAAACCTGAGCTTCGACCAGCTTTATGATATTCGTGCATTACGGGTCCTGGTAAAAAATGTGCCGGAATGCTACCACACCTTAGGGATTGTTCATCAGATCTGGCGACATATTCCACATCAGTTTGATGACTATATTACTAACCCTAAAGCGAACGGTTACCGTTCCTTGCATACGGCGGTAATAGCCGAAAACAAATCGCTCGAAGTGCAGATCCGTACCTATCAGATGCATGAAGAGGCAGAATTGGGGGTCTGTTCACACTTTAACTATAAGGAAGGCTCAAAAAATACCGATCATTCCTTTAACCATCGTTTGCATTCCTTGCGTGCTGTGCTGGAGCATTATCAGGAGCGCAATGAGGCCAGTGCCTATAAAACAGATGATGAAACCGAAAATTTTGAGCATATTCAAGAGTTTGAAGGTTTTGAAAAAATCTATGTGTTTAGTCGTGATGGGGATATTAAGGAGCTGCCACGTGGCTCGACAGTGCTGGATTTTGCCTACCATGTGCATACTGAAGTCGGGAACAAATGTTATGCCGCGCGGGTCAATCAGCGTTATGTGCCGCTGACCTATACCTTAAAAACCGGTGAGCAGGTTGAGATTCTGACCAAGAAAGACCGTGAGCCGAACCGGGATTGGCTGGTGAATTCACTGGGCTATATCCGGACAGCACGTGCGCGGGATAAATTGCGTCACTGGTTCCGCCAGCAGGATCGTAGCAAGAATCTGGAAGTGGGCCGTGATGTACTGAATAAAGAACTTTCACGTCTGGCGATTCATCCAAAATCCATTGATTTGAGTGATTATTGTAACCATTTTAATGTGAAAAATGGTGATGATATCCTGATTGGCATCGTAAATGGCGATATTAGCCTGCATGCCCTGATCAATCAGGTGAACCGCCATATGCATCTGGATCAGGATGAGCCTGAACTGGTGCTGAAGCCTGCTTTAAATCCACGAGCCAGTCACACGCTTTCAGCGCACGGGATTCTGATCGATGGTCTGGATAATGTAGAACTGCATATTGCGCAGTGCTGTCAACCGGTGCATGGTGAGTCTATTGCGGGTTATATTACCTTGAACCGTGGGGTAAGCATTCATAAGGTGGCTTGTCCGGACTATGTGCGCATGATTAATCAGGAACCGGAACGCGCAGTAGAAGCGGACTGGGAAATGCAGCCAACCCGGGGGCAAAGTGTACAGATTGTGGTGGAAGCCTATGATCGCCGGGGTCTCTTGAAAGACCTGACCCAGGTCATTTTCTCGGATCAGATTAATATCCGTCAGGTCAATACGATCTCGGAGTCGGATGGTATTGCCAATATGAAATTGCTGATTGAAGTAAAAGGCCTGGCGCAACTGTCCAAACTGCTGGCCCGTCTTGAGCAGCAACCGGGAATTATCAGTGCACGCCGTCTGGTACAAGGCAATTAATTTCTGATCGAATACTTTAAAAGCCCGCAATTCAATTGCGGGCTTTTTTGTTGTAAGGTGTCTGTTCAGAATAAAAAAACCAGCTAAAAGTATGAGTGCGACGGAAATATTTGAGCGCAGACGTCATAATCTGGCCAAGCTCATTGACCATCTGATTGACAGCCAGCGCTTTAAAAATGGCAAAGACATTTGTGAGCATTTTGGTCTGTCAGCGTCTTATATTACCCAATTACTGAATAGCAAACGCCAGATAGGGGACAAAGCTGCGCGGGAGCTGGAACGGCAGCTGGGGCTGGAAACCCTGTTACTGGATCAAGTCCTAGAGTCGCAGACTGAGTTGTCCCCCGCCCAAGTATCGTGTGCTCTATTTCAAATGCACACTGTTGAGCAGCAGGCTTTTCGTTTAAGTCCTTTGCTGGGTACTATCAGAAAAGCACCTGTAATCTTATCTGCGTCTGATTACTATGCAATTCAGGTTAATGATCAGCATTATTTTCCTGCTTTAAAGCCCGGTTACTGGGTGGTCTGTGATCCAGGACAGCAAGTCCAGCCTCAGGACATGATCTGTTTATATCTGAACAATGCTCTACAGCTCATGGTGGAATTAATTGCTGAAACAGAAAACAGTTTGCAGTTTCAAAGTCTGGATGCTAGCCGGACGGTCAGTTTTAAAAAATCCGATATTGCAAAGATGCATAGGGTAGTGGCCATTCTACCGGCCAGAGAGATAGGTGTGAATTGAAAATAAATCAGCCCATCCGAAGATGGGCTGAACACTGATTAGGTGAAAAGACCGCTTATGGCAGCTGGTCTTCGTCTTCAAATTCAGGTTTGACTTGTACAATAAAGTCCTGACGATTCAGACCGCGCCATAGCGCAAAAGCTGTCCCGATATAGATCGATGAATAGGTACCGACAAAGACCCCGATAAACATTGCAATCGAGAACCATTTCAGACCTTCACCCCCCATGACCATCATGGCCACGACCACCAGTAATAGGGTCATGGAGGTGTGGATGGTACGGCGCAAGGTTTCAGTCAGGGCAATGTTGATGATCTCGAGCGGTTCGGCACCGCGAATTTTGCGGAAGTTTTCACGGATACGGTCCGACACTACGATGTTATCGTTCAGTGAGAAACCAATAATCGCAAGAAGCGCTGCCAGAACGGTTAGATCAAATGGCCATTGCATCATCGCAAAAATACCAATGGTCACGATGATGTCATGGAACAGGGACAGGACGGCACCCATCGCCAGCTTGAACTCAAAGCGGATGGTGACATAAACCAGCATCAGCAGGAGCGCAAGGGCAACTGCACCGCCGGAACGCACATACAGCTCGTTACCAACCTGTCCGCCGACCACATCGACCTTCGGCACTTCTGCTGCATTATTTGGCAATTGCACGGCAGAGGTGATGGCTTTGGTCAGGTCTTCCGCTTCAATATCTTCTTGCACCGGCATACGTACCATCAGGTCACGTTCAGACCCTAGGGTCTGCACCACTGCATCATTAAAGCCCGCCTGAGCCAGTGCTTTGGATACCTCGGTCGGTTTTACCGGATTGGTATAGTTCAGTTCAGCTGCTATACCGCCGGTAAAGTCCAGACCCAGATTTAAACCTTTGGTCACAATAAAGAAGATACTGGCTACCGTCAGAATGATTGAAAATACTGCCGCAGGCAGTGCAATCTTCATAAACGGGATAATGCGTTCGTCTTCCGGGCGACCGTACTGTTTTTGATTCAGTTGAGTATTTTCAGTCATCAGTGATCTCCTTAAATGCTCAACTTTTTCAAGTTACGTTTTTTGCCATAGATCAGCTGAACAATGGCACGGGTTACCGTAATGGCGGTAAACATTGAGCAGACAATACCGATCATCAGAGTCACGGCAAAGCCTTTGATCGGACCAGTACCAATCGCGAACAGGATAAATGCCACCAGGAAGGTGGTGAGGTTCGAGTCGAAAATGGTGTTATAGGCCCGGTCATAACCAGCCACAATCGCCTGTTTGGGCGAGGCCCCCCATTTAAGTTCTTCCCGTATCCGTTCACAGATCAGGACGTTGGCATCGACCGCCATACCAATGGTAATCACGATACCTGCAATACCCGGCAAGGTAAGAGACGCACCAATCCAGGACATGACCGTAAGGATCATAGCGAGGTTAAAGATCAGGGCAAAGTTGGCAATCACACCAAACAGACGGAAGAACACCACCATCCAGATTGCCACCAGAATGAAACCGATCTGCGTAGATAATACACCTTTGTCGATGTTTTCCTGACCAAGACTTGGACCAATCACACGTTCTTCAACAAAATACATGGGCGCAGCCAAAGCACCAGCACGTAACATCAAGGCCAGTTCAGCTGCTTCTTGTGGTGAATCCAGACCGGTAATACGGAACTGTGAACCCAGTACGGCCTGAATGGTGGCGGCATTAATTACCACAGATTCGGTATATGGCGTACGTACTTCAGTCTGGGTACCAGTTGCAGGGTCTTCGACATAACTGATGCGCTGTTTATTTTCAATGAACAGTACCGCCATGCGCTTGCCGACTGCATTACGGGTTGCATCGGCCATCAGCTTGCCACCCGCGCTGTCCAAGGTAATATTGACCTCAGCACCACCAGTGTCCTGGCTAAAACCGCTTGAGGCATTCTGAACACGCTCACCGGTCAAAATACGGTTACGATTCAGCAATAACTGACGCCCACTGTCCAGCGATTCATAAGCAAAAGCTTCGGTTCCCGGTGGCGGAGTGCCATTTAATTGGCCGGTATATGGGTCGATTGACTGATCATTCAGATCAGACACCAGCCGGAATTCCAGATTCGCAGTACGACCCAGAACACGTTTGGCCTCAGCTGTATCCTGTACACCTGGAAGCTCGACCACAATACGGTTGCTGCCTTGGGTTTGTACCAATGCTTCTGCTACACCGAGCTCATTAATACGGTTACGTAAGGTGGTTAAGTTCTGGTTAACAGCATACGACTCAATTTCCTGCTTACGCGTGTCTGTATAGTTCAAACGTAAAGTTGAACCTGAGTCGGTGGCTACAGCTTGCGGGTTAAACTCATTCCCATTGCGACGCAAGAAATCCATGACCGCAGAACGGTCATCATTGTTGGCAAACTGCACCACAATGGTATTGTTGCTTAAAGAAAGGCTGTTGAATTTCAGGTTATTGTCACGCAGTTGACGACGCAGGTCGGCGGCTGAAGTTTCCATCCGCTGGGCAATGGCTTTGTCCATATCCACTTCAAGCAGGAAGTGTACACCACCACGCAAGTCCAGGCCGAGCTTCATTGGCTTGGCACCAATTTTTTGTAGCCATTCTGGGGTGGTCGGGGCCAGGTTCAAGGCCACCACATATTCATCACCCAAACCACGGCGCAATGCTTCTTTGGCTTTGAGCTGGGTTTCACTTGAATCTACGCGTAAGAGGGCGGCATTGTTACTAAAGCTATTGTCATGAGTTGCAATATTTTCAGTGCTTAAAATCTGCTCTGCTTTTTGTATGATGCCTGCGTCAATTTGAGTACCGGCTTTGGCACCCGAAATCTGTACAGCAGGTTCATCTGGATACAAACTTGGCAGGGCATATAAGGTACTGATCACCAGGACAACCAGGATCAGTACATATTTCCATGCTGGGTAACGCATTCGTTTTCTTCTTAAAATGAAAAAAGTCGTGCGGGTGGCACGACTGTTTTTTGATTAAATGTTATTTAAAGTACCTTCAGGCAGCACTGAGATCACACTCGCACGCTGAACTTTAACTTCTACGCCACGGCTTAATTCAACTACTGCAAATTCACCTTCAATTTTGGTGATCTTGCCCATTAAACCGCCAGCGAATACCACTTCGCTGCCTACTCCAAGGCTGTCCACCAAGGCGCGGTGCTCTTTGGCACGTTTGGACTGTGGACGCCAGATCAGAAAGTAGAAGATTGCAATAAAAACCGCAATCATCAGGATGTTAGCCATCATACTTGGTTGTTGTGCGGCTCCACCTGCAGCGTGCGCAGTCGAAATAAAAAGGCTCATTTCATTTTCCTAAAATAAAAAACTGGTGATCAACTCGGTAATAAATTGACATATTCTTGCAATTTACCTTGTCTTTTTCTTCAGCGCAAATGCTGAAAGATTAATCTTGTGGACAAGGTGGAACTTCCAGGCCGCGACGGGCATAAAAGTCCTGTACAAATTCATCAAAAGTTCCATGGTCGAGCGCATTACGGATATCTTCAGTAAAACGCTGGTAATAACGCAGGTTATGGATGGTGCCCAGCATAGAGCCCAGCATTTCTCCGCATTTTTCCAGATGGAACAGATAAGAACGGGTAAAGTTTTGACAGGTATAGCAGTCACAATGTGGATCCAACGGGCTTTGATCATGACGATATTTACTGTTGCGAATTCGTACCAGACCGTCTGTCACAAAATAATGGCCATTACGTGCATTACGGGTTGGCATGACACAGTCAAACATATCGACACCACGGCGAATGCCTTCCACAATATCCTCCGGCTTGCCGACACCCATCAGGTAACGCGGTTTGTCTTCCGGCATTTTGACCGGAAGATAATCCAGGACCTTGATCATTTCTTCTTTCGGTTCGCCGACAGACAGGCCGCCAATCGCATAACCGTCAAAACCAATTTCTAACAGGCCTTGTAGGGATTCATCGCGCAGGTCTTCATACATGCCGCCCTGAATAATACCGAACAGGGCGTTGGTATTGTTCAGGTGATTGTGATGATGTTCTTTACAGCGCTTGGCCCAGCGTAAAGACAGCTGCAAGGATTTTTGTGCTTCTTCATGCGTTGCAGGATAAGGGGTACATTCATCAAAAATCATCACAATGTCAGAATTCAGCACCTGTTGAATTTCCATTGAAATTTCAGGAGAAATAAAGACTTTTGAACCATCAATGGGAGAACGGAAAGTAACTCCTTTTTCTTCAATCTTGCGCATTGCACCTAGACTAAAGACCTGGAAACCGCCAGAATCGGTCAAAATCGGCTTGTCCCATTTCATGAAACCGTGCAGGCCGCCATGCGCTTTAATGACATCCAGGCCAGGACGCAGATACAGATGGAAGGTATTGCCGAGGATAATCTGGGCTTTAATGCCTTCCACATCACGTGGCAACATACCTTTGACCGTACCATAAGTACCGACTGGCATAAATACGGGAGTTTCCACCACACCGTGTTCAAGCGTTAAACGACCACGACGGGCACGGCCCGACTGATCTGATTTTTCAAACTTCATAGGAGTTCCACATCGAGGCGAAAAAACAGTTCGCTGATTGTTAATATAAATAAAAGGCGCTATTTTCCTTGATTCCGGCCTGAAACGCCAGCATTCCAGAGTTTCAACTCTGTAATTTTATTTGTAAATGATTAAAGTGAAGTTTCAAATAAAAATAAAATATCCTTAATTCCTGGCTTTTTTCTGCTTGTCGTCAGCCAGAGAAAACATGCTTGAGTAAAATGTACAATTAATGAAAATTCGGACGATAGTCAAAATTCTGACTGACGTTCTGGTCGCGAAAAGGACGTACCGCTTTTTTTCTCAGCAGCATGTCATTGATCATATTGTGCGGAAAAATCTGGATCTGATTATTAAACAGCTCGACATTGCGGTTATAAATGGTGATCGCAGCACCGACATTTTCATTCTGTTCTTCAATTTCATTCATCATTTTCAGATAAATTTCATTGGCTTTGAGTTCTGGATAATTTTCAATCACCACATTCAGGCTGCGCATCAGTTCTTTATTCAGGCTTTCAATGCGTTGTAACTGGGCAATATCGGCATCTTTCATGTTCAGGTTCATGATGTTCTGGCGCAGTTCGGTCACTTTTTCCAGAGTACCTTTTTCAAAGCTGGAATACTGTTCGACCAGAGGGTGCAGACCATCCAGGATTTTAATTTTCTGGCGTTCATAACTGGCCACATCGGCCCAGGCACGAATGGTCGAGTTGTGATGACGGACAATATTGTTACGGATCATGATGATCGCGACAATCGCAGCGACCATGATCAGGCAAAAAATCAAAAAGCCCATGCGTAGCTCCCCCTTAAAGTTGAAATAATTATTTTAAAAACTGTAGTAAGTCGTGTTGTAACTTTTCTAGTTCGGTTAATTTAAACGTTCTCAGATGCCCACGCAATGCTGGAATATCGTTAATTTTATTGTGTTTGCTCGATGCCTGAAACAGATTGTGGGGTCCTAGGTAGCAGAGCAGCTGACTTTCCGGGTGAAACATTAAGTCTCCCTGACGCCGTTCAAAAAAGTCAGCCAGTCTGAGTACAAAACCTGGAGTGTAGAGTTTGGCCATCTGCAGCGGGTCACTACCATAAAAGCTCAATTTCTGGTTGGTGCGAATATCACTACTGTGCCAAGGGTAGGTAAAAGGATAATAAAATTTCTTTCGGGCCGTGGTGACAGCCAGTCCCTGAGTTTGAATGTCAAACACAAATACTCCCCACAGATCTTTATGTACTTCGGTCAGTTTGATCGGCTGGCCTTCTTTGTCCCGTACCTGGACTTCATGCACATAATGATATTGAAAGAGCAGCACCTGATGCTGCTGACCATCTTCATCTTCCCAGACGGTACTGGCATAACGCTGTATATCATTCCTCAGGGAACCCTGGTTAAAGACCGGAAACTGGCGCTTTAAATGACTGATGAAATGCAGGGGATTCAGCGCAATAGAAATATGCTGCGGTTGTTGTTGAAAAGCCAGCTGATATTTTTTTGCAATCGCTACCTCTTCCAGATAGCGGATGACGTCATCCAGCGGCTTACGGTGTTCATAACTGATATAGGCACCGAACAGCAGCAGGCAACCTAAAAATACACAGCTTTGAACCCAGATGTTTTCAGGTGCGATAAACACACCCATGATTAAAAAAATACTGATTCCACCCAAGGCGAGTGGCAGGTTATTTTCAAATTTTAAAGTGATTGGGCCATTCCAGGGATGCAAGCCATCTAGTAGTTCCTGATAGCTTTTAGCCTGATGGCCCAAGTGCCAGAGCCGCGCAATATTGTGAAGCACCACTTTATTCTTCTTGCGTCGAATATGAATGGAATGCTGCACAGAGTCGATCGGCATCGGGAAGCTTCCTGCTTTATTCGGCTTGATCAATCAGCATGGCATCGCCATAACTGAAGAAGCGATATTGACTGGCCACCGCATGCTGATAGGCCTTCAGAATATGGTCACGGCTGGATAATGCCGATACCAGCATCAGCAGGGTGGATTCCGGCAAATGGAAGTTGCTAATCAGGCGGTCGACCACTTTGAACTCATAACCGGGATAGATAAAAATCTGGGTATCGCCAGTCCAGCCTTTCAATTCACCACCATTGGCCTGAGCCGCACTTTCAGTGGCCCGGGTGGCAGTGGTTCCCACGGCAATCACTTTATTGCCACGCGCTTTGGTGGCTTTAATTAACGCCATGGATTCATCTGAAACCTGACACCATTCACTGTGCATGATGTGATTTTCAATATCATCAGTGCGTACGGGCAGGAAGGTACCTGCACCCACATGCAAGGTCACAAAAGTCTTTTGAATGCCTTTTTCTTCTAGCTTATTCAATAAGTTGACATCGAAGTGCAAAGAAGCAGTGGGTGCGGCAACACTGGCCAGTTTGGTCGGATCATTAAATACAGTCTGATACCGCTCGCTATCAATCTCTTCCGCTTCACGGTTGAAATAAGGCGGAATCGGCAGGGCGCCGTATTGATCTAGTACTTCTAGAATCGGCTGAGAGAATTCGACAATAAACAGGTTCTCATGACGTCCCTGAACCGTGACTTTAATAGCATCTGGTCCAATAAACAGTTCTGCACCAGCTTTAGGCGTATTACTGGCCTTGATATGACAGTGGGCAACCAACTGGTCTATCATCCGTTCGACCAGCACTTCAACAGCGCCACCTGATGCGCGTTTCCCTTTCAGGCGCGCTTTCATGACCTTGGTGTCATTCAGAACCAGCAGATCTCCTTCATTCAGCAAATCCAGAATATCGGTGAACTGGTGATCGTGATATTGGCCTTGTGCATCCAGATGCAGGAGGCGAGAGGCACTGCGTTGTTCCAGCGGGTAACGGGCAATCAGCTCATCGGGGAGATCGAAACTAAAATCAGAAAGTTGCATGACAATTTACGATAAAAAAACTACGGCTAGTATAAACTTTTTTCTTTTTTGTGGCGGGAATTGCCGGATTATAAAACAAAAAAATGCCAATTGTTTTAAAATTAAGCAAATGTGTTTTTTCTGCGTTGACAAGTTTTCGAATCAGAGTAATATAGCCGACATCCACTCCCGAGGTGGTGAAATTGGTAGACGCGGCGGACTCAAAATCCGCTGTCAGAGATGACGTGTCGGTTCGAGTCCGACCCTCGGGACCAAAATTCAAAAAACCCAAGCATATTCAGTCTTGGGTTTTTTATTGCCTGAAAGTTTTTATTTTGAGTGCAAGTTATTGAATATTTGCAATATTTTTCTATACCTTAACTGCATAAAACGAGTAAACAACCTCCTTTAAGAAAAGGGAGCGAGCAGAATCATCATGCCAGTAGCGAATAAATCTTCTAGCCGTTCAGTGCTTAAGTCTTGCGCGGCATAAAAGAAGCAGTAAACTCCGCAGGATTCATATGGATAAAAAATTGCGCTGCATCTTCAAAATTACCATATAACCAGTCCTCGCGTAGTTGCTCCGGAATCACAATAATCGAGCGCTTTTCAGCTCCGGGTTTGTGGAAGTTTTTCATAAGTGGATGCTGATCAGCATTGATAGTCAGCATAGACATGGAGCGAACCTGCTCCCCCTCTAAAGTGGTATTTTCATAGAGGGCAGCGACGGTAAAGGGGAGGCCATCTTTGCGATAGATGCCCCAGTGCTGGGCCTTGCCATCTACATATTTGGGTTCATAAATAATCTGCACCGGAATCAGGGCAAACTGGTTGTGATACCACGCGTTTTTGAAACTCGGTTTTTCATCGATAGTTTCAGTTCGGGCGTTGTAGGTCATTCTGCCAATTTTGAACGTTCTGGCCCATTTCGGAATCATGCCAAATTTGACCGAACGCCATTCAAGCCCTTGGGGGCCAGCAAAGACAAGCGGGCAGTCATTCAGCGGATAAATATCTGGCTTAAAGTCAAACTCAGGCGGATCGGGCAGCTTCAGGAGTTGAGCCTGCTCTCTGCTGATGGGACGAAAATTGGCGCACATTGTTTATCTCCTGAATGCGACAAAACACAATTCAAGGGGGCTGAACAGACCCGACTTTATCGGGCTGCTGTGTTAAAGAAGCCGACGATCACCGGATCAATACTTTAGAGCTGAGCTAGGTAATCTGATGACTTTATTTTAAGCATAAAAAAGCCCCACGCCTGAAATTCTCCTTTTTATATTGCAACAGAAAAATTCAGGCTTGAGGCAGTTTTAGGCTATCGCAATGAATTAAGAGAATTCACCTTGTGAACGTTCTTTGGCCCATTCACGCAGGACAAACTTCTGTAATTTACCAGTGGAGGTTTTTGGAATCTCGGTAATGACCACATCTTTTGGCACTTTAAAACGTGCCAAATGCTCACGACAGAAATTGATAATTTCTTCTTCTGTAACCTGACTGCCCTGTTTTAGTTCAATAAAGGCACATGGGACTTCCTGCCAGCGAGGGTCAGGTTTGGCAACGACTGCTGCGGTTAGTACCGCCGGATGTTGATATAAAACTTCCTCCACTTCTAGGGAGGATATATTCTCACCACCGGAAATAATTACGTCTTTTGAACGGTCCGTGATTTTGGCATAGCCGTCCGGCTGGCACACAGCCAAGTCACCGGTATGGAACCAGCCACCTGCAAAAGCTTCTGCGGTTGCTTCCGGATTTTTTAAATAGCCTTTCATCACAATATTGCCCCGGAACATAATTTCACCCATGGTCTGGCCATCATTCGGCACAGGTTGCATGGTTTCCGGGTCCAGCACTTTCATGCCGTCTTGTAACGGATAAGGCACCCCTTGACGGGAGTGCAGCTGCGCCTGCTCCTGAAGGGACAGTTCTGACCAGCCCGCTTGCGAAGCACATAGCGCTGATGGACCGTAGGTTTCAGTCAGGCCATACACATGCGTCACATTAATCCCAATATTACGCATACCTTCAATAATTGCCGCAGGTGGTGCAGCACCTGCCACCATTACTTCAACACGATGCTCAATGTTTACCTTTTTATCTTCAGGCGTATTGATCAGCATAGACAGGACAATTGGCGCAGCACAGAAGTAGTCCACTTTGTGTTGCTCGATCAGTTTAAAGATCAGTTCCGGATCGACTTTACGCAGACAGATATTGGTTCCGCCGTTTGCTGCCATGGTCCAAGCAAAGCACCAGCCATTACAGTGAAATAAAGGCAAAGTCCATAAGTAGGTGGCGCGTGGCGTCATGCCACAGGCAATGATATTGCTGGCCGCATTGATATACGCACCACGATGGTGATAGACCACACCTTTAGGATTGCCGGTAGTGCCGGATGTATAGTTCAGACTGATGGCATCCCATTCATCCTGCGGTAAATGCCACTCAAAACTGGCATCTCCTTCAGCTAGCCAGTCTTCGTACTCAATCTGCCCAATCGGCGTAGTAAAGCACTCTTCATAATTTTCATCTTCTACATCAATGACGAAAATTTCTTGAGGCACCATGTCCAGGGCTTCTTTGGCCACAGCAGAAAACTCCGGATCGACCAGCAGCACCTTGGTTTCTGCATGTTCCAGCATAAAGGCCAGAGTTTTGGCGTCGAGGCGTGTATTGAGCGTATTCAGTACTGCACCCGCCATCGGCACAGCAAAGTGTGCTTCAATCATGGCTGGAATATTCGGTAACAGGACCGAAACGGTATCATTTTTGCCAATGCCGAGCTTTTGTAATTGATGGGCAAACTGGCGGCAGCGCTGATAAGTTTCACGCCAGCTAATTTCACGCTTGCCATGAATGATGGCATTCTGAGTCGGATAAATATAGGCGGCACGCTCCAGATAACGCAAAGGAGACAACGCAACAAAATTGGCCGGTGTGCGTGGTAATTCGTCATAAGCGCTGACCATTGTTCTACTCCATGAATTTTATTATTACATCCTTTAACAATAGTCATTTTTCAGTATCTCTGACAGTTATGCTTTAGTCGAGTTTTTGTTCGTTGTTTTTAAAATATTGAATTTAATAATAATTATTTTTTAGTTTAATTTTTTTTGAACTATCCGGTTCCTATGTTTGCTTTTTGGGGTATTTTGTTCTAATTGAAAATAAATTCTCATGGTCAAGGAAGAATAATGAAAATAAGACAGGCGGAGGGAAGGTGGCAGAACTGGTCGGGTAGCCAGCAGGCGCGACCGGAAATTATTCAGGTTCAGCATCTCCAGCATTTACAGGATATTGTGAAATCTTCGGCGCAGATTCGTGCTGTCGGTGCAGGACATTCCTTTAGTGCGCTCGCCACCACAGATAATATTTTAGTGAATCTGGATCATTTAAGAGGCGTTGTGGCCTGGGATAAAGCAAACACCCGGGCCACCGTGCAGGCCGGTACACGACTCTATGAATTGGGCAAGGATTTAACGCCCTTCAATCAGGCCTTGATCAATCAGGGCGATATAGACCAGCAAAGTCTGGCAGGTGCGATCTCTACCGCGACCCATGGCACAGGAGTCGATTTACCTTGCCTTGCCGCTTTTGTTCAGGGTTTTGAACTACTGACCGCGGACGGTGAGTTGCTACAATGTAATCAACAGCAAAATAATGATATTTTTCAGGCAGGACGGGTAGCACTGGGCAGTTTGGGTGTACTAACCAAAATTACCCTGCAAAACCGTTCCTGTTATAAGTTAAAAGAACAGATCCGGCTATGTAGATTAAAAGAAGTCTTTACCCAGCTTGAACACTGGAAAAATCAGCATCGGCATATTGAGTTCTGGGCTTTTATCCATTCCGACGTGGTGATGCTGAAAACATTGGATGAAACCGATGACGCCATTCAACCCAGAGAGGACGGCTGGCCTTCTGAAGATAATTTACTGACTGTATGTTCGGAGTTGACCCGAATTATTCCTGCCTCTAATCCTTATCTACAAAAATTACTCGGTGTTTTTGTCAAACCCAGTTGTTATGTGGACTGGTCCAGCCGGATTTTCCCCACAGCGCGCAATACCAAATTTAATGAGATGGAGTACCAGCTGCCGGCTGATTTGGGCCTGCAATGTCTGGAAGAAGTTTTACAAACCTTAAAACAGCAATGCGCCCCGATATTTTTTCCGATCGAGTTCCGTTATGTCAAAGGCGATGACATCTGGTTAAGTCCATTTTATCAGCGTGATTCAGTTTCTATCTCGATTCACCAGTTTTATAAACAGGATTATCAGGCTGTGTTTGCTCTGGTTGAGCCGATTTTACAGAAATATCAGGGACGTCCTCATTGGGGCAAATTGCACTCCATGACTGCGACTGGCCTGCGTGAACTTTATCCGAAGTGGGATGAGTTTATGACCTTGCGCCAGCAACTTGACCCGCAGCAAAAGTGGCTAAACCCTTATTTAAAACAATTGTTTTTGACGGAGTAGGAGAGGCAGGATGCAAGCTGTTTATTTTCAGCAGTTGACTCAGGACCTGAAGCAACAGGGCACGGGTACACCACAACTGATTCTGGATTTGGCCCGTTATCACGCCAATCTGGAGATGGTGCAGTCCAAGTTGGCTACTGCTCAGCTCAAGCCACGTCTGGTGGTGAAATCTTTGGCCTGTATGCAGTTACTGCAAGTGGCCAGTGAAAAGCTAAAGACTCAGCGTTTTATGGTTTTTCATCTACCACATCTGTCAGACCTACTGAGCAGATTCAAGCAGGCCGATATTTTGCTGGGTAAACCGATGCCTGTTCAGGCAGTCCAGCAGTTTTATCAAAACCGTTCAGATCTAAATGTGTCGTATCCACCGACAAATATTCAATGGCTGGTGGATGATCTGGAACGGCTGCAACAATATCTGCAACTGGCACAGCAGTTAAAGCTGTGTCTTAACATCAACCTTGAAATTGATGTCGGCCTGCATCGGGGTGGTGTCAGTCATCCAGAGCAGTTTAGCGCCTTACTTGAGCTGATTCGGCAACATCCCGACTTTCTCCAGCTTTCCGGCCTGATGGGCTATGATGCCCATGTTGCAAAGCTGCCAAAAGTGCTGAAAAGCCCGGAAAAAAGTTATCAACAATCACAGCAGACTTATCAACGCTATAAAACTATTCTTCAACAGCAGTTTCCTGAGCTGTGGCAGGCAGATCTGTGCTTTAACGGTGGCGGCAGTCCGACCTTTATGCAGCATTGCCAGCAGAGTGTCTGTAATGATCTGGCCTTTGGCTCGATGCTGCTCAAGCCGCGTGATTTCGAGTTGGACCCTCTGTCTGCTTTTCACTGTGCTTTATGGATTGCTGCGCCCATTTTAAAAATATTGCCTTATAGTCAGATTCCGGGGCTGGAAGTGCTGAATCGTCTGCCGCATAGATATAAAGCCGCCTTTATTTATGGCGGCTACTGGCAGGCAGATTATATTTATCCGGAAAAAAGCCAGCCACATGCCCTGTATGGACGTAGCAGCAATCAGGAAATGGTCCAGATTCCCAAACACTGTGCAGTAAGCACCGATGATTATGTGTTTTTAAGGCCCCTGCAAAGTGAAGCGGTGATTCCGCAGTTTGCCCGACTGTATGCCTATCATGAAGGACGATTGACTGCATGGGAAACCTTTCGGGAATAAGAAAATCCTGAAGCAAAAAAATTAGCCGGAGTCTTTACTATGCTGGAGCGATTTTCGCCCTAAATCTTATTTTTATTGGGGAAAAGGTTTAATCATGTGGCCAAGCCGTGTAAAATTCCAAATGATTTTTTATTTATCCACCGTTTTTATCTTTTGAGGCTTTGCCTCGATCATAATCTCGCGGTGACATGCTCCATGGTACGGGGCATCACTCCTTAAGGATTTTCTATGCCAATTATCACTTTGCCCAATGGCGATCAAAAACAGTTTGATCAAGCCGTATCCGTGATGGACGTTGCTCAAAGCATCGGTCCTGGGCTTGCGAAAAACACGGTTGCAGGTCGTGTGAATGACCGTCTGGTCGATGCGTGTGATCTGATCACTGAAGATGCCACCCTGCAAATCATTACACCTAAAGATGAAGAAGGTGTCGAGATTATCCGCCACTCTTGTGCGCACTTGGTGGGACATGCAGTGAAGCAATTGTTCCCGGAAGCGAAGATGGTAATTGGGCCGGTCATTGAAGAAGGCTTCTACTATGACATCTGGATGCCACGTCCGTTTACACTGGATGATATGGCCGCGATTGAAGAGCGTATGAAAAAGCTCATCGATCAGGACTATGATGTCGTGAAAAAAATGACACCGCGTGATGAGGTGATTGCAGAATTCACTGCACGTGGCGAAGAGTATAAGCTGCGCCTGATTGCAGACATGCCAGAAGAAACCCAGATGGGCTTGTATTATCATCAAGATTATCTGGACATGTGTCGCGGTCCGCACGTTCCCAATACCAAATTCTTAAAATCTTTCAAGCTGACCAAAATTTCAGGCGCTTACTGGCGCGGTGATGCGAAAAACGAACAGTTGCAACGGATTTATGGTACCGCATGGGCTGACAAGAAACAGCTGGCTGCCTATATCAAGCGTATTGAAGAAGCTGAAAAGCGTGATCATCGTAAAATCGGTAAGGCACTGAACCTGTTCCATATGCAGGAAGAAGCACCGGGCATGGTATTCTGGCATCCAAATGGCTGGACCATTTACCAAGTGCTTGAACAGTATATGCGTAAAGTGCAGCAAGACAACGGTTATGAAGAAATCCGTACTCCGCAAGTGGTCGACTTTACGTTGTGGGAAAAATCGGGGCATGCGGCCAACTATGCGGAAAACATGTTTACCACGCATTCTGAAAACCGTAACTATGCTGTAAAGCCGATGAACTGTCCTTGTCATGTACAGGTATTCAACCAGGGGCTGAAATCTTACCGTGATCTTCCAATCCGTCTGGCAGAGTTTGGTTCATGTCATCGTAACGAGCCATCAGGTTCTTTACACGGCATTATGCGTGTTCGTGGTTTTACCCAGGATGATGCACACATTTTCTGTACCAAAGAGCAAATCGGTACTGAAGTTGCAGACTTTATTAAATTGACACTGGATGTATACAAAGACTTTGGTTTTGAAGACGTACAGATGAAGCTGTCCACGCGTCCTGAAAAACGTGTGGGTGAGGATGCACTTTGGGATCTGGCCGAAAAATCTCTGGCAGATGCGTTAGATGCTGCTGGACTGGAATGGGAGCTTCAGCCAGGTGAAGGGGCATTCTATGGTCCGAAGATCGAATTCTCCTTGAAAGACTGCTTAGGTCGTGTATGGCAATGTGGTACGATCCAGTGTGACTTTAACTTGCCAGAGCGCCTTGACGCCTCTTATGTCACTGAAGATAACGACCGAGATCAGCCAGTAATGTTACATCGTGCAATACTTGGCAGTTTTGAGCGTTTTATTGGTATACTCATTGAACACTATGCAGGTTTGATGCCACCTTGGTTGTCACCTGTGCAAGTATGTGTAATGAATATTACCGATTCTCAAGCCGAAGCTTGTGAGTCAGTCGTCGCGAAACTTAAAGAAAACGGAATTCGAGCAATTTCTGACTTGAGAAATGAGAAAATCGGCTTTAAGATTCGTGAACGTACTTTAGAGCGTATTCCATACTTACTGGTACTTGGGGACCGTGAAGTTGAGGAAGGTACAGTAAATGTTCGTACCCGCTCAGGGAAAAATTTGGGTACTATGTCAATCGATACTTTCGTTGACCTAGTAAAAGCAGCCGTAGCCGAACGCGGCCGGTACATTGTGGAGTAACAGCGATTAAACAGCCTGACCGTAATCAACAGGGTGGTAACAAATCAAACCGTCCTGCCTTGAATGATGAAATTCGTGCAAAAGAAGTCCGTCTTGTAGACGAAAATGGTGAGCAAAAAGGGATTGTAAGCTTAGCTGAAGCCCTGCGCGCAGCAGAAAGCGTTGAGCTTGATCTTGTGGAGATCGTAGCGAATGCCGAGCCACCTGTTTGTAAAATCATGGACTTCAACAAGCATTTGTTTGATTTAAAGCAAAAGCAGAAAGAAGCGAAGAAAAAACAGCATCAAGTCCAGGTGAAAGAAATCAAACTGCGCCCGGGTACTGATGTTGGTGATTACAACGTAAAATTACGCGCAATCATCAAGTTCCTTGAAGATGGTAACAAAGTGAAAATTACCTTGCGTTTCCGTGGTCGTGAAATGGCTCACCAGCAGTTAGGTCTGGCTCAATTGCAAAAAATTGAAACAGATGTAGCTGAATACGGTACAGTCGAACAAGCACCAAAAATGGAAGGCCGTCAAATGGGTATGCTGCTTGGTCCTAAAAAGAAAAAGTAAGCACTCATTGAGTCTAAAAAGCCCTGCAATTGCAGGGCTTTTTTATGCTGGTTTTATGAGTCTCGATGGAATTTTAACTTCCAATGGTCTTGAAGCATTTGAACAATCGCATGACGATGCTGTTTAGAAAAGTTGAGTAAATACATGAGGCGGAATTTATGTCTCTCAAACGCAATGAATAGCTGTCAGATTTCCGCATAAGTCCTGTTGTTGCTCCGCCCGATCTAGAAAATAACTAAAGTGACCAAGACAGGAAAGAGAATAAAAAATAAGCCCGTATATTTCAAAATATCAACCGGATACTGTTTTATTGAAGGTTGTGCTTTCATCTATGTTTTTATTATGCATGTTTTGAATCCACTAGACTGTTATGTATAAAAAAAGAAAGACTCCAATTGGAGTCTTTCTTTGCATAAAAACATTATTCTGCCTTCACTGTTTTTTCGGTCACCTCTTCCGGATTTTCTAGCAGTAACTTTTTGCCGATCGGGATTTGTCGCGGCAACTTCTCTTCCGGAATGATACGTTGCAGATCAATGACCAGCAGACCATTTTCATAATCAGCTTGTTGTACTTCAATATGCTCATCTAAACGCAATGACAGCCTAAAGGCGCGACGGGCAATACCTTTATGCAGGTATTCAGTACTTTCTGTTTGTACAGCTTCGGGCTTGCCGGAGATGGTTAATAAACGATTTTCAATTGAAATATCCAGTTCGTTCTGATTGAAGCCAGCAGTTGCCACTACAATGCGGTAATGATTTTCACCATGTTTTTCAATATTGTAAGGTGGATAGTTGGGTGCGTCGCTTTGCATCGCGTAGTCAATAAAATCGTTTAAACGATCAAAGCCAATGCTACGACGGAACAATGGATGAAGATTTAAGTTACTCATAATTAGAACCTCCTGAGGTCAGCAAAGTTTTAATAACAAGAATTCAAATCTGTCATGATTATCATCGACAGAGCGAAAGAAAACTTTTATCCTTACGCATATTCAATATGTGATTTAGCGGGAAAATTTCAAGATTTTTTCACTTATTTTTTTATAAATTTATAATAAAACACTGAAGTTAAAGTGAAAATAATTTATAGCGTGATGGCTTGCTATTTTTTCATGGCTCTATTACGTTGTTCAAACAAGTCGCTCTTCAGGTAGACGGAGTATAAAATCGAATGATCGATCTATATTATTGGCCAACCCCGAATGGTCATAAAATTACTATTGCCCTAGAAGAGATGGGCCTGAAATATCAGCTTATTCCGGTTAATATTTTGGAAAATGACCAGTTTCAATCCGATTTTCTGGCGATTTCTCCTAATAATAAAATCCCTGCAATTGTGGATCAGGATGGTCCCCGTCATCAGGCGATTTCAATTTTTGAATCGGGGGCAATTTTACAGTATTTAGGACGTAAAACCGGGCTATTTTATCCACACGATGAGCTAAAACGGGTACAGGTCGAGCAATGGCTGATGTGGCAAATGGGTGGGCTGGGGCCAATGCTGGGCCAGAATCATCATTTTAGCCGTTTTGCACCAGAGCGAATTGCCTATGCAACTGAGCGTTATGTGAATGAGTCCAAACGTTTATATGGGGTATTGAATACACAGTTGCTGGGACAGGACTATGTTGCAGGTGAATATTCGATTGCCGATATAGCAATTTTTCCGTGGTTATTGCGGCATGAATGGCAGCAGATTGATCTGGCCGATTATCCTGAAGTCGAAAAATATATTGCGCGTATCAAAGCTCGTCCTGCGGTAGCAAAGGCCTTGGCAATCTAGGTTTAGGCGATGCCATGCATGAAGCAGGTTTATGCTAAACTAGAGTTCTTAAACATAAAACCATCTTTCCGGTGGTTTTTATTGGATAGATATATGCAAGATTTTTTTCTGAATTTAACCAAGATTATTGAAAGTAATACGCGAATTTATTGGAGTATTATTTTTGGGGTGGCGGCTTGTCTGTTGCTATATATTGCTGAAATTTTCCATGTTGATCATATTATTACGCTCTTAAATACCAAAGATCAGCAGATTTTGGCTGCCGCGATTGATCCGATCACGGACAGATACGGCTGGGCGCGTATGGCGATCATTGTAGCCGCTGTATTGTGGGCAAACTGGGAATTTCTAAAGGCAAAAAAGAAACTGGGCTTAAAACCTTAAGTTTGGCATGTCGCTCCTTTTACTATTTCTTTCCGCATTTGGTGCGGCAACTCTATTACCGTTGCAATCTGAAGCGGTCTTATTGGGCTTGCTCTGGCAGGAACATCATCATGCAGCCTTATTGATACTGGTGGCGAGCCTTGGAAATATTCTGGGTTCTTGTGTGAACTGGTATTTAGGTATGCGGGTAGAACAGTATAAACATAAAAAGTGGTTTCCTGTTTCAGAGCAGCAGATGCTAAAAGCGCAACGCACTTACCAGAAATATGGTTATTGGTCGCTACTTTTTAGCTGGGTGCCCATTATTGGTGATCCGATTACCCTGATTGCAGGTTTGCTTAAGGAAAAGTTTGGCCGTTTTTTATGGATGGTCAGCCTGGCCAAGACCGGACGTTATCTATTTCTCTATTGGGCTTTTAATATGTGGTAAAAAAAGAGGTGTTCGCCTCTTTTTTAATGACATTCATCGAGTTTAAATTCAATTTCATCTTTAAGGCTGGACGGTTTATACAGCCATAAGGTACTGGCAAGGCGTTTACTACGGATTTCAGTGCCTTTTAGGGCAGCGATCACTTGCTGGTCGACTTCATAACGTCCCGAACCTTGTCTGATCTTAACGCTTTTGACCTGACCTTCGCGATTGAGCTTCATTTTAAATTTAACTTTGCGGTCATGCCCATGCAGCTGCTCAGGATGGAGATCAAGCTGAGGCTGCTTCAGATATTGAAAATGGGTTTTCTGCCCTTGCTGCTGTGCCTGCCAATGACTAGAGTTAAAGCTATATTCACAGTCAGTCTGAGTCTCATCTTTTAGTTTGAGGCTAAATACCTGATAGCCAATCAGCGGCAGGGTAGTTTTATTTTCAATATGTGGGTTGGCTTTGGCTGCTTTTATAGCCTGAAGCAGGCGTTGATCAAGCTGGGTAAAACCAGTGCTTTCCTGGATCGAGGCCTGTTCTATTTGTCCCTGCTCATTGACATAGATGCGGACGATGGCAGAGCGATCCTGGCCTTTGAGTTCATCATTATTATAAATAGGTTGAGGAAACTTGCTCCATTCAATACGTGTGGTCAGGTGAGCAGGCTGTACATCAATGGATTGTGTGGGTAATTGATTGACGTTTTTTATTGTTGCGCTATAAGCCGTGGCGAAAGGGGCAGTGAATAGCATTACACACAGGATAGGTTTCATAAGTTTGAGTCTTAAATCAGGCAAAGTACAAAGCGATGAGTCTTGCAGCGCAGTATTTCCTGAAATGGCAACACGAGCAAGCATTAAACATAAAAAATTATTTTTCTTTAGCTTTGCTGAGGTCGACTGCAAACGGCTCTTGGAGTTGGGTTCAGTTGAATGCAATGATTAGTATGGCAAGGTTTGTAAATTTCGTAATTTAATCCCTTGCTGCAAAATGTTAGTTTTGCAATTTCCTTCAGAAAAAAGCACTAGTGCTTTTGTTTTAAGCAAAGATGCATTAGAATGTGCGCTCCCTTACCTGCAGGTCGTTGTTGCAATGGTGCAGACGTGCCGAACAGGTGTTTAAAGAGGTTGTTATGGCTAAGTTAAAAACTCGCCGTGGTGCAGCTAAACGTTTCAAAGCGACTGCAAACGGTTTCAAGCGTAAACAAGCGTTCAAACGCCACATTTTGACCAAAAAATCTGCTAAACGTATCCGTCAATTGCGCGGCTGTGTAATGGTTCACGTAAGTGACGTTGCTTCAGTTCGTCGTATGTGCCCATACATCTAAGGAGATTATAAATGGCTCGTGTAAAACGTGGTGTACAGGCTCATCGCCGTCATAAAAAAATTCTTGCTCGTGCTAAAGGTTACTACGGCGCTCGTTCACGCGTATATCGCGTAGCGTTCCAAGCGGTAATCAAAGCAGGTCAATACGCTTACCGTGACCGTCGTCAGAAGAAACGTCAATTCCGTGCTCTATGGATTGCACGTATCAACGCTGGTGCTCGTCAAAATGGTTTGTCATACAGCCGTATGATCGCTGGCTTGAAAAAAGCTCAGGTGATTATCGACCGTCGCGTACTTGCTGACATCGCTATGCATGACGCAGTTGCATTTGCTGCTTTAGCTTCTAAAGCTAAAGATGCATTAGCTGCATAAGTCTTTAGGACTTAAAAAAAAGACCGCTTTTAGCGGTCTTTTTTTATACCTTTATGTATATGGTTGAATCATAAAATTATGAGTAAAAGTTCAAAATCTGATTTTACCTTCATTAAGGAGGGCTGGAATGCGTCAACAATATCATTTTAGACAAGTGGGCGATGATACTCATATTTGGGATGTGCATCGTTTGGTCAAGCTGAGCCAAAGCTTACAGATTAAACAATTTCCAGTGGCAGCTATTCAAGAGCTGAATGAGGCCTATTGGTTTCCTGAAACTCACCCTACCACGCAGCAAATTATTGAACATATTCAGTTGATTCAAGAAGCTGATTTACGTTATCCCATTATTTTATGCGCAGCAGGGAGGGTGATGGATGGAATGCATCGAGTGGCAAAAGCCCAATTATTGCAGCAGGAAACCATTCAGGCGGTCCAATTTAAGATAACCCCAGTACCTGACTTTATTAACCTTGCTGAAGATGAGCTGGATTATGACGAGGACTAAAGATTAATCATAGTAGAGACAGCCATTTTGCGTATTAGTGACTAAGCACGTGCAGCGGCTTTAACTGATATGCATTGATCAGATGACTTGAGGGCAATATCGTAAATAATGGCTGAAATAAATAAAATTAATGCTGTTGCTACCTCTGCTACAGGGAAAATCATTTTTTTCAGGGCTTTGGTATATAAACTCGGTTTGTATTATATTGAGCTGAATAACCTATTTTGGCTGGATTTGCAGTTTCCAGTAAATTTATACTGCTCTGTTAAGCATGTATTTCATCGCGCATGGCATCAACAGAATTTATAGTCTAATTCGAGTAATTAGGAAAGTTTGTCGCGGATGTTTGGATAACATTCGATGGTCTACTGGATGCTTGGTACACACCGCAAAAACCGGGAAAAATATGTGCAGATGAAGAATCTACCCGAATATCGGCATAGCCGGTGGATACCTGTAAAAAGTCAAAAGAGATTGATGATTTTTTTAGCTTAGCTGGGTACTTCTGTGTTATCGCAGATGTGACACCAACATCCTTTAAATTGTCGTCTCTTTCTATAAATCTGCTTTAATTCACAGATGTTAGGCCGCTCTGCATTAAAGGAACACGACAGTTGAAGATACAATTTAATGCATGAAACAGAGTCGAATAGCAGCCCTATCAACAAAACTACAGGCCAAAATAGTAGCCAATCAGACAGATAATCACGGTGATAATAATTAAAGTTAATACATTGGTCGCACTGGACTTGCCTGGGTCTTGCGGTTTGTGTGCCTTAGAACTTGCCGATACATGTTTGTCCGTCGTCATGCCAGCGAATGGATCAGGAGTCGCTTTGCTGCTCAGTTGAGCCGTCTTATAGTGATTCCCCACTTTAACAATAAATTTTGCAGTTAAATCATCAATCTTTTGCGAGAAATGACGTAAATCCAGTTGCTGTTCAGGGCTTAAAATTTCTCCCTCCGCATGATAGGGATGCTGAATCTGGCTATCAATAAAATCACTTAAGGCTTCTAGACGATAAAGGGTCTGATGGACATAATCTGCTGAGTAATTGGTCGGGATTAAAGCTAGATGGGTGGTTGAATCAGCTTGCAACGCCGGGATGCTGCCATAATAAGGCAAAGAGCTATAAGTTGGCTCTGTAAAACCTTGGGCCCATCTATTTTGAAACAGCTCCTGTTCGGTATAAGTCTGAATATCATCCCAGTTTGGCGCCTCCAGATCGGCATTAATACGTTTGGCCAATTTGGAATTTAACTGATAACCCCAGAAGGTTTCATGCCGTAAAGGAGACTGCTGAGCAGGAGGGGCTTCATAGTCATTATCTGCGCTATACCATTCTGCCAGTTCCTTCCCAATCATCCAGGCCATTTTCTCCTGCTTTCCATGGCTGATAATCACATGCGCGAAAGGCACCAGTTCGACATTGGCATTGGGGTTCTTTTCATCTTCCAGTAAATGTGAGGAGTGCAGGCTCAAGCGGTGAACCCCCTGTTTTTTTAAGCCTTCCAGCCAGATCTGAAAGTGTTGGGCCAAGAGATGCTGTGAAAGCAGGTCACGAAAAATCAAATGGTGCTGATTAAAAATGGAGTGATTCAGCCACTGGCTAAAGCCAAGATCCTGAGTCAGAAACTCGTTACCATAAGTCACGAGGGTCAGTTGCTGTTTCCAAATTTGATCGAGTGCCATAGTGATTTGATCTCTTTGATATTGTTTATATCTTATACTTTTTATATTTGATCCTGCCAATCTAATTTTCCTGTACAGGTCTCTTCATCAAAGTCTTTAAAAACTGTTAGAATATGGGGTTTTTAAAATAATTTTTTAACCTGTTGCTTTGAGAGTTACTATGTCACTGGAAGCCCTGACCACTGAAGCGCTCGCTGCGATTGCAGCAGCTCAAGACCTTGCTGCACTTGATCAAGCCCGAGTGCAATTTACAGGGAAAAAAAGCCAGCTCGCGGAACAATCTAAGTCGCTGGGTAAAATGGATCCTGAACAGCGTAAAGCGTTCGGCGCACAAATTCATGCAGTCCGTGAAGCAATTACCAGTGCTTTGACCGCACGTCAGGCGGAACTGCATCAAGCCGCATTAGAACAAAAGCTGGCGAGTGAAACAATTGATATTACTTTGCCGGGTCGCGGTCAGCAGGTGGGCAGTATCCATCCGGTGACCCAGGTTCAGGAACGTATTTGCCAGTTCTTTACCAAAGCCGGTTTTACCGTGGCAACAGGTCCAGAAGTTGAAGATGACTATCATAACTTTGAAGCCCTGAATATCCCGGGACATCACCCTGCACGTGCCATGCATGATACCTTCTACTTTGATGTCAACCATCTGCTGCGTACCCATACGTCTGGCGTGCAGATCCGTACCATGGAAACCCAGCAACCGCCGATCCGTATTGTCTGTCCGGGGCGGGTATATCGCTGTGACTCGGACCAGACGCATTCACCGATGTTCCATCAGATCGAAGGGTTATACGTTGCGGAAAATACCAGCTTTGCTGAACTGAAAGGTTTGCTAGTCAATCTACTGAATGAGTTCTTTGAAAAAGATTTAACAGTACGTTTCCGTCCGTCTTATTTCCCATTCACTGAGCCAAGTGCTGAAGTGGACATTATGGATGAGCGCGGCAAATGGCTGGAAGTACTAGGCTGCGGAATGGTGCATCCAAATGTACTGCGTGCAGCAGGCATTGATCCGGAACAATACAAAGGTTTTGCATTTGGTTTGGGGGTAGAGCGTTTTGCCATGCTACGTTATGGCATTAATGACTTGCGTATGTTCTATCAAAATGATGTGCGTTTTTTACGCCAGTTTGCTTAAAACTTTTTAATAATCCTCTCCTAACCTCTCCTTTTAAAAAGGAGAAGGACTCCGCGAAATAGATGGAGTTCTCCCCCTTTGGAAAATGGGGGCAGAGGGGGATTCTAGAGATTTGAATTACAGGTTTTATATCAATGAAAATTAGCGAAAATTGGCTGCGCACATGGGTTAACCCAGCCATCGACAGCGAAAAATTATCTGACCAACTGACAATGCTCGGTCTGGAAGTCGATGAGCTGGCTCCAGCAGCAAAACCCTTTACAGGCGTAGTGGTGGGTGAGGTTTTAACAGTAGAACAGCATCCTGATGCCGATCGCCTGCGGGTAACAACAGTAAATATTGGTTCGGGGGAACTGTTACAAATCGTATGCGGTGCGCCCAACGTCCGCGCAGGCATGAAATCGCCGGTGGCAACCATCGGTGCGGTTTTACCCGGCGATTTCAAGATTAAAAAAGGCAAACTGCGCGGTGTTGAATCACAAGGTATGCTATGTGGTGCTTCTGAAATTGATCTGGAAGATAAAATTGACGGTCTTTTAGAATTACGGGATGACGCGCCTGTGGGTGTCAATATCCGTGAATATCTGGATCTGGATGACCATGTGATTGACATCAGTATCACGCCAAACCGGGGCGACTGTTTTAGCATTCGTGGTATTGCGCGTGAAATCGGGGTCATCAACCAGCTGCCAGTAACTGTACCAGAAATCAAGGAAGTTGCTGCAACGATTAATGATGAAAAGAAAGTCGTTGTCTCAACTGAAGGTTGCCCACGTTACTTGGGTCGTGTGATCAAGAATGTAAATACCAAAGCGCCGACACCAGAATGGATGGAGCGTGCTCTGGTGCGTTCAGGCATTCGTCAGCACAGCATTCTGGTGGATATTACCAACTATGTCCTGATGGAGTTGGGTCAACCTCTTCATGCTTTTGATGGCGGTAAAGTTCAGGGTTCTGTCCAGGTTCGTCAGGCAACAGCAGGTGAAAAACTTGTGTTGCTAAATGAACAGGACGTCGAGCTGCAAGATGATGTCATGGTAATTGCAGATGATGAAAAAGCATTGGCCATTGCTGGTATTATGGGAGGCTTGTCTTCATCAGTTACCGATGAAACAACAGAAATTTTCCTGGAATCAGCCTTCTTTGCTCCGCTGTATATTGCTGGGCGTGCGCGCCGTTTTGGTCTGCATACAGATGCCTCGCAGCGTTATGAGCGTGGGGTCGATTTTGAACTGCCAATGCTGGCTATGCACCGTGCTTCACAATTGATTGCTGAACTGGCTGGCGGTGAATTTGGACCAATTGTTGTGGCTGAAAATCCAGCAGCATTGCCAACGCGCGAAGCGATTGAACTTGAACAGGCACAAGTGGACCAATTGCTGGGTTATAGTATTGAGTCTGGCTTTATTCGCGATGCATTAATGCGTCTGGGTTGTGAGGTGACGGTCAAGGCAGAAGGGCAATGGTCCGTTGTTCCGCCATCACACCGTTATGATATGGTGATTTATCAAGACTTGATTGAAGAAGTGGCGCGTATTCACGGCTATGACAATATTCAGATCAGCTTGCCAGTACTTGAAGCCAAACTTGCAAAATATCAGGATCAGTTTGAAACCGCACAATTGCGTCAGACAGCAGTGACTTTGGGTTACCAAGAAGCGATCAGTTTTAGCTTTGCTGATCTGAAACTTGAAAAGCAGTTAAATCCTGCGGTTAATCCATTGGCATTGGCTAACCCAATCTCTAGTGATTTGGCGGTGATGCGTTCGACCCTGCTTTCCAGCCTGATTCCTTGTGTACAGTACAATACCAACCGTCAGCAGAGCCGTGTCCGTTTCTTTGAATTGGGTTTACGCTTTGACTATCAACATGCTGCCTCAATTCATGATCTTAAGCAGATTCCAACCTTTGCCCTGATTGCCACAGGTTCACGCACTGCGGAAAGCTGGCATGCAAAACCGCAAGCGATGGATTTCTTCGATTTTAAAGGCGATGTAGAAGAAATTCTGGCTGCTGCACGCTTGAAAGTGGAATATGTACGTTCTGAACGTGCCTGGTTGCATCCTGGTCAATCCGCAGAAATTCTCGTGAATAATGAATCAATAGGTTATTTGGGGCGTTTACACCCTTCACTTGAAGATGAATTGGATTTAACAACGACTTGGGTCGCTGAACTGGATCAAAACGCTGTTTTGCAAACTTATGTATCTAATTTTACAGAATTATCACGTTTTCCGTCGGTTCGACGTGATATTGCGCTTTTAATTAGTGATAAGATTAATGTTAGCGAAATTCAGGGACTTATCGAAAAAACAGGTGGAGAGCTTCTAGACTCGACATGGCTATTCGATGTGTATACTGGACAAGGAGTAGAGGAAGGGAAACGCTCACTGGCATTTGCACTTCTCTGGCAGCATCCAAGCCGTACACTGGAAGATGCTGAAATTAAATCAGGTATGGATAATATCCTTCAAGTGTTGGAAAACACTTATCAAGCGACATTGAGGGCTTCATGACAGCATTAACAAAAGCAGAAATGGCTGATCATTTAAGTGAGCTCACGAGTTTAAACCGTCGTGAAGCTAAACAAATGGTCGAGTTATTTTTTGATGAGATTAGCCAAGCACTAATCTCAGGCGAGCAGGTCAAATTATCAGGTTTTGGGAACTTTGAGTTACGTGACAAACGTCAACGTCCAGGTCGTAATCCTAAAACCGGGGAAGAAATTCCAATTTCTGCACGTCGTGTCGTTACCTTCCGCGCCGGACAGAAATTCCGTCAACGCGTAGGGAATGAGCAGATCAATTGATCTGCTTTTTTCTTTGAATAACAAGCTATAAAAATTCAGATTTTTATAGCCACAAAAAAAGAGAGCCAATGGCTCTCTTTTTTTGTACTGAATAATCGTAATGATTATTGAGCAGCAGCTTCAGAAGCAGCAGTTGCGTCAGCAGCAGCGTCAACAGCAACAGCAGCAGCAGCGTCAGCTTCAGAAGCAGCAGCAGCTTCAGTAGTAGCAACTTCAGAAGTAGCTTCTACAGCAGCAGCATCAGCAGCAGCTTCAGCTTCAGAAGCAGCTTCTACAGCTTCAGATGCAGCTTGGTTAGCGTCAGTAGCAGCGTCGTCAGCTTTTTTAGCACAACCAACGAAAGCTAAAGTAGTAGCAACTGCAGCAGCAATAGCGATTTTTTTGAATAACATGGCATCACTCTCTAAAAAAATGAGATTAAAAAAAACCGGAGTTAGGCTGTAATATGCTTTTATTATTCCTAATTTTGTCAGGGACTAACAACGCAGGAGCAGTCTAACTGGTCTGTAAATATGCTATCACCGTGGATTTTGAATTGCTACTGGCTAAACCGTTAAAAATGTAGAAAAATGATAAAAATGAAGAGTTTTTTAACAGAAAATAACAATTAATTGAAAGATTAGGATTGGAGAAAGGCAGGTTACATTTTTTAAGTTTCTGATTACTTTGTTTTATTTATTTTATTAATCAAAACCTTAAAAATAAGTTTACATGATTTCATGCATATTGTTTCAAAGTGTAAGGCTTGTCAACCAAAAAAGGCCACCTAATAGGTGGCCTTTTATGTGATGATTAATATTAATTAGATGCTTTACGTTTCATCTGGTCAAAGAACTCATCATTGGTCTTGGTTTCTTTCATCCGATCCAGTAAGAATTCCATGGCTACCAGTTCATCCTGAGTGTGGAGTAGTTTACGCAGAATCCAGACTTTACGCAGATTATCTTCGGACATCAGGCGCTCTTCACGACGCGTGCCTGATTTCTTGATATTCATGGCAGGGAATACACGTTTTTCTGCAATACGGCGATCCAAGGTAATTTCTTGGTTGCCTGTACCTTTAAATTCCTCGTAAATTACTTCATCCATCTTGCTACCGGTTTCAATCAGCGCAGTCGAGATGATAGTCAATGAACCGCCTTCTTCGATATTACGTGCCGCCCCAAAGAAACGCTTTGGACGCTCCAGCGCGTGAGCATCAACACCACCTGTGAGCACCTTACCAGAGGAAGGAATCACAGTGTTATAAGCACGCGCCAGACGTGTGATTGAGTCAAGCAGAATGACGACATCTTTTTTATGTTCCACCAGACGTTTGGCTTTTTCAATGACCATTTCTGCTACCTGAACGTGACGGGCCGGTGATTCGTCAAAGGTTGAAGCCACCACTTCACCGCGAACAGTACGTTCCATTTCAGTAACTTCTTCAGGACGTTCGTCAATCAAAAGTACAATCAGGAAAACTTCCGGGTTATTGCGGATAATAGACTGGGCGATATTTTGTAGCAGCATGGTTTTACCTGCTTTTGGCGGCGCTACAATAATCGAACGTTGACCTTTACCAATTGGTGCAACCAGATCGACTACACGTGCAGTCAAATCTTCAGTTGTACCATTGCCTAGTTCCATGATCAGCTGTTCAGTTGGAAAAAGTGGGGTCAGGTTTTCAAATAGGATCTTATTACGCGAGTTTTCTGGCGTATCGTAGTTAATCTGGTTGACTTTGAGCAGAGCAAAATAACGTTCACCTTCTTTAGGTGGACGAATTGTGCCGGTAATTGTATCGCCAGTACGCAGATTAAAACGACGGATTTGTGAAGGGCTGACATAAATATCGTCAGGACCTGCCAGATAAGAGCCTGCGGCAGAGCGTAAGAAGCCAAATCCATCTGACAAAATTTCTAGAACGCCATCACCAAAAATCTCTTCGCCATTCATTGCATGACGTTTTAAGATGGCAAAAATAATGTCTTGCTTGCGGTTACGCGCCATACCTTCAAGGCCCATAAACTCGGCAATCTTGATGAGTTCGCCAATCGGTTTTTTCTTGAGTTCGGTTAAATTCATAGGTAGTCAGATAGAATCAAAGTTCTGAGGTACAGGTTAGAAAGGGAGTAAGATTTGGCCGCATACAAGCATTCAAACGAAAGTAATTGAATTTGTAGAAGAACAATTCAGAGATCTGTTTGATTGTTTGAAAGAGAAACGTGAAAAACAATTTCTATTGCCGAGCGGCATCTTATGTAATGTATCTTTTAAGAAATTGGCAGGATTTAGCATCCTTTATCTCTTGAGTTAGAAATATAAGAGAGAAACCGCTTTTTGTCAATTTATAGTCGAAAAAAATACGCGGCGATTTGTCGCGTATTTTAATTTGAATTGGATATGCTTAGATATTTTCATCAATAAACGCAGTCAATTTTGATTTTGGTGCTGCACCTACTTGAGTCGCAATCACTTCACCGCCTTTAAACATCAGCAATGCAGGAATGTTGCGGATATTGAAATTTACTGCAGTTTGTTCGCAAGCCGTCACATCTACTTTGACAATTTTTACTTTGCCTTGGTATTCATCTGCAAGGACTTCAAGTACAGGGGCAATGGCTTTACATGGTGCACACCAGCCTGCCCAGAAGTCTACTAGTACAGGAATATCCGATTGAAGAACGTCTGCTTCGAAGTTTGCGTCAGTAGTATTTACAATGTTGCCAGACATGAAAGGCTCCAGAAATAATTTTTAAAGATGACTATATTTCTTAGTATTACATAGCCTTCTTTAACAATGTAGGGGAATCTGTAAATTTTGAAGCTTAAATCGTGTTTTGTCCAATAGATGATGACGATAGTCATCATCGTGTCATGCAATTGACATATAAATGAAAAAATAATTACGCGAAATTGTGCTGTTAAATGGCTTTTAAATTGCATGGTTGTGAATTACTCTAGGCACAATTTGTAAAAGGTTGATTTCTGAAATGTCTGATTTTTTGATTGATGAAGAGCTACTCGCAGCCATCGATATGGGATCAAACAGCTTTCATTTGGCGATTGCCCGTGTGGATCATGGCGAAGTTAAAAAAGTCGTATCAATGTCAGAAAAGGTTCAGCTGGCTGCAGGGCTGGATGAAAATAAGAATTTAACTGAGGCAGCCCAGCAGCGCGGTCTGGCGTGTCTGGCACGTTTTGTGGGACGTTTGGGGGCCGTGCAGCCTAACCGTTTAAGAATCGTGGCAACCAATGCGCTACGCCAGGCTAAAAACGGGGATGAATTTATTCAAAAAGCGGCTGAAATTCTGCCTAAGCCGATAGAAATTATTGCAGGGCGAGAAGAAGCTCGTCTCATTTATCTGGGTGTGTCACACACCATGGAAAATTCAGGTCGCCGTCTGGTGGTGGATATTGGTGGTGGTTCAACCGAACTGATTATTGGTGAGGAATTTGAGCCGATTCATACAGAGTCGGTGCAAATGGGTTGTGTGGCTTTTACCAAAGCTTATTTCCCCGAAGGTCAAATCAGTAGCAAGGCTTTTGATAAGGCGGTCACTGCAGCACGTAAAGAAATTTCCGGTATTGCCAATACCTATAAGGCAGCAGGTTGGGATGCGGTAGTTGGCTCAAGTGGTACGATTAAAGCCTGTCGTCAGATCTGTGTGAACATGGGCTGGAGCAATGATAAGGAACAGCTTACCCGCGAAGGTCTAGAAAAACTGAAAGACAAGCTGCTGAAATACAAACATGTCTCTGAAATGGAGTTTGAAGGACTTAAAGAGGATCGCCGTGCAGTTCTGCCCGCAGGTATCGCTATTCTTTATGCCGTTTTTGATGTCCTGAATGTTCGTTATCTAACCTATTCTGATGGTGCATTACGTGAAGGGGTCATGTATGACCTGCTTGGCCGTTTCAAGCATGAAGATATTCGAGACCGTTCGGTACATGCCCTGATTGGACGTTATAGTGCCGACAGCAAACAGGCAGAGCGTGTAGTGCAAACTGCACAAAAAATGTTTGATGATATGGCTGAAAAGCTTGGATTGAACAGTGATGACAGTGACCTGTTGCGCCGGGCTGCCTATTTGCATGAAATTGGTCTGGCAATCAGCCATAGTGGTTATCAGCGTCATGGTGCCTATTTGTTGCAGCACTCCGACATTGCCGGTTTTTCCCAAATCGACCAGAACTATTTGTCACATTTAGTCGCGCACCATCGTCGTAAATTGCGCACTGATGCCAAGATTGATGTGATGAAAGTGGGCGGATCTAAACTTTTATACTTGTGTTTGCTGCTTCGTCTGGCGGTTTTGGTCAATCACAGCCGCAGTGATGAGATGCTTCCTGCCATTGAACTCAAGGCAAAAAATACGCAACAATGGCAGCTCAGTATTTCCGGTGATGCCAAACAGTGGCCATTGCTAATCGCTGAGCTGCATGATGAACAGCTGCAGTTTAAAAATTGGGACATTGAACTCTCGATTCAGTCTGAACAGTTTGTTAATTAATACCTTTATAGGGATGAAAAACGGTTAACCTATGAGAAATAAAGCTACCCCATCAAAAGCATGGAAGACAGTGCAGATCGCCCGTCATCCGGAACGTCCACAATTTCTGGATTATGTTAGTGAAATATTCACTGAATTTGATGCTTTACATGGTGACCGTTTATATGGTGATGATGGTGCCATGATTGGCGGTCTGGCTCGCTTTGATGGGCAGCCCGTGATGATTGTCGGTCAGCATCGCGGTCGCAGTACCCGTGAAAAACTACAGCATAATTTCGGCATGAGTAACCCGGAAGGTTACCGCAAGGCCCAGCGGTTACTGGACATGGCGGAACGTTTTAATCTGCCCGTCTTTACCTTTATTGATACCATGGGCGCTTATCCGGGGGTAGGGGCAGAAGAGCGTGGTCAGGCTGAAGCGATTGCCACCAGCCTTGCTCAACTCTCTCATTTGAAAGTGCCTGTAATTGCTACGGTACTGGGTGAAGGTGGTTCAGGTGGCGCACTGGGTATTGGTGTCGCGGATCGGGTCATCATGCTGTCTCATAGTATCTATTCTGTGATTTCGCCAGAAGGCTGTGCATCTATTTTGTGGAAAACTGCAGAGAAAGCAGAGGTAGCAAGTGAAGCGCTGGCCCTGACAGCAGACAAGCTGCAGAAAATGGGGATTGTGGAATATGTCGTGGATGAAGGTGAGGGTGCTCATTTAAATCCGGATCAGGTCATGAACAGCCTGAAAGCTGTCCTGAAAGAAGCTTTAAATGAATTGCAACCGATGGAAGCACAAGAGCGATGCGAAGCACGTTACCAACGTTTAATGAAGTTTGGCAGCGACAATTTAGGTCTGGTTTCTTAAAGCAACTGCAGGAATTTCCTGCAGAAAAAAAATTTCTAATCGGATGCAGTGGTGGCGTAGATTCTATGCTGCTGCTGCATCTGATGTTTTTTTTCTGCCACGAAAAAGTGCGTGCCATTTATGTGGATCATCAATTGCAGCACATGAGTGCAGGTTGGGGAACTTTCGTCCAGCAGCAATGTCAGCAGCGGCATATTCCCTGCATCGTCCAGCCGGTTCAAGTCCTGAGTGGAAATCTTGAGCTTCAGGCTCGTCAGGCCCGTTATCAGGCTTATGCAAAACATCTGCAAGTCAATGAAATTCTGGTATTGGCCCATCATCAGCAGGATCAGGCAGAAACCTTGATGCTGCGCCTGCTCTCTGGTGCAGGAATTGATGGTCTGGCCGCTATGAAACCGGTAGATCAGCGAGAAAATTTAACCATCTGGCGGCCATTACTAGATATCTCACGTGAGCAGATTTGTCAGTGGGCTATGGATTTAAATATCCAGAATATTGAAGATCCGACCAATCAGGATATTCACTATGATCGTGCTTGGGCACGTGAGCAGCTATGGCCAGTGCTGACAGAACGTTATCCTAAAATGCAGAATGCTTTGGCGCGTAGTGCCGTACTAATGCAGGATGCACAGGATGTTTTGCAGGAAATTGTGCAGCAGGATTTGAAATCTTGCGGCACCGCAGCAAGGCTTGATTTAACCCGGTTAAGTCAATTATCTAAAGCACGACAGCGCCAGCTCTTGTCGATCTGGATGAAAGGCACAGCACAATATCGTCCTGCCTTTGATATGGTGGAACGTTTGCAGCGTGAAGTTATTGCTGCAAAACTGGATGCTCAGGCTGCCCTGCATTGGCAAGGCTATTATTATGTGCGCTATCAGCAGCAGCTCTATCGTTTAACAGCTGCTGTGTATCAGGCAGATCGAAATGCTATTCCCGTTGAGCAAGTCCTGCAGTTGAACTTAGCTGCCAATGTGCAACTGCCTTCAGGGAGCTTTAAGATTCAGCAGGCAACTGTGGGTTTATCCAGAGATTTACTGAATCGGCCGCTGAAACTGACACGAAGACAAGGCGGTGAAAAAATCCATTTGCATGGACGTGTAGGTAACTGGCCCTTAAAGAAAGCCATTCAGGAAGCGCAAATATTTCCCTGGACACGACATACGATTCAAATATTAAGCACAGATAATGTTATGCTAGGCGTGTTTACACCTCAGGGATTCTGGTTGGCTCAATCTGCATATTGTACAGCAGGGGGGTGGCTACCTATTTTGGTTTCTTCGACATTAGAACTCAACGACGAGCATTGAACATGAGTGCAGCTTTAAATTGTAATATCTGTTTTATCGGTGGCGGTAATATGGCGCAGGCTTTAATTGGCGGCCTGATTTCACGAGGATTGGCAGCAACGCGTATTACAGTGGCTGATCCGGTTGAAAAAGTCCGTACGCTGCTGGCAGAAAAAGATATACATGTGACTGATGATAACCAGGCTGCGATCAAGGATGCAGATATTGTCGTGTTTGCAGTCAAACCTCAGGTGCTGGCTAGCGTACTGTTACCCTTGAAAGGATTGGTGAGTGACAAGCTGATTATTTCCATTGTCGCAGGTGCAGAAATTGCGACTTTGTCGCGACTATTGGGGGCGGAACGTATTGTACGGGTGATGCCAAATACCCCGGCGCTGGTGCAAACCGGCGCCCATGGACTATATGCCCATGACAATGTTGAGGCAACTGACCGAGAGCTGGCCAGTCAAGTTCTCGCTTCTACTGGTCTGACAATTTGGGTAAACTCAGAGGCACAGATTGATGCAGTGACAGCTGTATCCGGTTCGGGACCTGCCTATTTTTTCTATATGATGGAAAGTATGATCCGTGCGGGCAAAAATTTAGGTCTGGATGAGAAGACTGCCACTGCTCTAACTTTGCAGACTGCATTAGGTGCAGCGCAGATGGCCATTACCAGCTCTAATACACCCGCTGAACTGCGTAAAAATGTAACTTCTCCTAATGGGACAACGCAGGCAGCGCTAGAGGTTTTTGACCGTGCGCAAATCTCGCAGAATATTCAGGCAGCTTTGGCGGCTGCACAAAAACGTAGCCAAGAACTTGCACAAGAACTTAGTGAAAGTAATCAATCTTCAGTTTAATTTTTAGGAACGTTCAAGTATGGGTGCAAATTCTGCGCTAATTTTTGGCATTATCATTAACGTCGCGATTTTGCTCGTATTCTTCCGCTTTTTAATGCAACTGGCCGTCATCAGTCCCTATAATCCGGTAGTACTTTCAACTGTCAAGGCGACAAAAATTGTGGATGTATTCGGTCGTATCTTTCCGACCCTGGCCAAAGGCCGGGTCAATACGGCAGCTTTGGCCTTGCTGGTGGTGTTATATCTACTCAAGATTTTTGGCATGATGTATTTGTCCGGAGGGATGCCGAATGGCCCTGTACATCTGCTGATTTTGACTTTTGTCACGATGATTCAGGATCTGATCCGTTTCTGTCGTTATCTGATTTTTGCAGCCATTATTTTAAGCTGGGTGGTCATGTTTACCCAATCGCGTTCCCCTTATATTGAGGTGGTGCAGGAACTGGCCGAACCGATTCTGGCACCATTTCGCCGTATTATGCCGAATATGGGCATGATTGACCTGTCTCCAATTATGGCGATTCTGGCCTTGATCATTATTGAAATGATTATGAATCAAGTTGCCATTGTCTTGTTGACTGGCCTTTAACAAGATTTTAAAAAAGGATGCTAAGGCATCTTTTTTTTATATGGGACAAATGGGAAACTCTTTTAATGAAGAGCTCTGGTTTAATTTGCCCCCAGAAAACCCTTAAATGGCACATTAAGCAAGCAAATTAAAATGATGGGTTCTATCCTGCTCCCTTCAGCGCAACTCTGGTCTCGGGACGGATAAATATAGTGTCCAAGTGAAATATTTACCAAGGAGCGTGTGATGTCCAGTCTATTTATTGTCATGCTTGGAGGCCGTCATGTGCGGGCAAATACCGAAGTCCATGATGTGGTTCTGGCGGTAGGGGAAAGTCTGGAAGAAACCTATCCGCAATTGAAAAATGCCTGGTTTGGCGAACAGCAAGGTTTGCATATAGATGCCTGGGCACAGATTCATGGCGTAGAGTTTGCAGGAAAGCCCTACCAGATTCAATTTACGGATGCCGCACCGAATCAGGCGAATGAAAAACTCTGGCTTATTAATCTGGGGGGCTATGATGCACATGAATTTGGCGAGCTGCATCGTTATGTGCTGGTGGTCGCACAAAATGCCATGGTCGCCAAGCAGCGGGGTAAAGGCCATTTTGCACGGCACTGGCAAAAGCAGCATACTGATCGAGTGCTAGATATAGATGACTGCATTGCCATCGAGCATGTCTATGGCCGTTATATCCAGCTGGTCGAGGGTGAGTTTAAGCCTAATCGCTGGGAAAATACCTATCTGTCGATTTAAATGGATGAAATGATAAACAGAGGGTGATGTAGCAGATCTCGACGAGTGGCAGCAAAAAACGCTTTATCAAATCTTAATAATGGGCATAATACGATTAAAAATATCGTTTCTGAATAAGATGGAATGTCTTAAATGGATTTAATTCAGGCAAATGGACAACCGCGTTACGGACGTTTTAAGGAAATTCCCAAAAGCATTGATTATGATGCCTACCGCTACAGAACCCCTTATGGAAATACGGTTTCGGGTTGGCGTAAACATTTAAAGTATAAAAAATTCAAGTTTTGTAGTATTCAGCACGAGCACTATACGATTGGTCTGGCGATTGCCGATATCGCATGGGCTGGGCATAGTTTTGTCTATATCTATAATCATCTCACCAATGATGTACAGGAATGGAAGGCGATTAATTTTCTGGCACGGCATACGGTACTGGATGAGCAGCCGCTGTTTAATCATAGTTATTTTAATAAGTCACCTTTTCAGATCGAGATTCAGCATAGCAACGGGGTGCGTTATATCAACGTCACCAAATATGGAGAAATCAAACTTTCGGCTCGCATCTTCTGTGCAGGAACAGAGCCACTGAGTATGTGCAGTCCGACCGGAATTAATGGCTGGACCTATACCCAGAAATTGACCACGCTGGCATGTGAAGGGTATTTCGTCAACAAGCAGGGCCAAACCCTGCAATTTAATGAACGGACTTTTGCCTCCCTGGATGATACCTGCGGCTTTTTGCGTCCTGAAACGGCATGGTTCTGGTTGTCCAGTAATTTTAGGGATGCCAATCAAAACCGGATCGGGATTAATCTGGCATCTGGTGTCAATGAAAGTTTTGGCAATGAAAACTGTTTATGGGTGAATGGAAAGATTTATCCACTCGCAGATGTGCTGTTTCAGCAGGAAAATGAAAACCAGTGGAGTATTCAGTCGCTGGATCAACGTTTAAATCTGACAGTTAAAACCGGCTGGCGTCGTTATGAGAATCTGAATCTGCGTTTGGTCGGTAGTCAGTTCAGTCAGTGGCAGGCCAAAATCTGTGGCACCATTCAGCAAGGTGATCAGGAAATTATTCTGTTAAATGAATATGGGCTTTTAGAGCAGCACTATGCGAAGTGGTAAGATTTTTTTATTGCTGCCTCCTTAAAGAGTCTTTCCTATTCTATTCAGAATATGAGTCAGTTTAGGTGTTTAGAAATAGCCCCCTTATTTTTTGCCTCCATCTACCTGATAAAAATGCCAGTCCATATTGTTTAGGGGCTGGCATAATTCAAGCGTGAAGACTTTTTACAATCTGAAGGCCTATCTTTGCTGAGCGCTTAAGCTTGTGCGGCCTGCCAGAATGCTTCACCCGCCAGAATTGGATTATTGGTTTCTTCCAGAGTTTTGACCCAGACTTCGTATTGCGCAATGACAGGGTGTTGGCTTGGATGGAAGTCGGCTTTAAACCAGTCACGATATTGCTTGCCCATGCATGTTAGCACCCCTTTTCTACCAAAGAACCACGGCAGGCCTTTGAGGTTCATTTGCCAGCGCTGTAGTCGGTTAAAACCATCATATTTCAACATGATATTTGCGCGGTAGAGGGTAAAACCGAACATCACCACCGTGATAAACGGCAGGGCTGCTTTACGGGTTAATTCGGGTGTTTGGGCGACCTCTTTCATCACATCAAAGGCCACATCACGGTGTTCCATTTCCTCAATGGCATGCCAAGCGAAAAGAGCGCGCACATAAGGATGTGCTGCAGCCAGTGTCTGCTTATGGGCATAAAACGTTTCTGCCATTAAGGCGGTTAAGTGTTCTGCTGCAGCAGTGACGGCTATATTGTAATGTGGTGAACGGTACTTGAGATCTCTGTTCATCATACTATTCAAGCGGCTAATAAACTGGTCAACCGGCATCCCTTGCTCACGCATCAGATCATTCATTTGGTCATGTGCAATACCATGCTGCGCTTCCTGACGAATAAAATCGGCTACACGTTGCTGTAGCTTGGGGTCTTTGATTTGGTCGCGAAAGAGTCGCACACTCAGAATAAAATAGCGCTCGCCATCTGGAAAGGTCAGGCTGAGTGCATCAAACATGCGGGTCAGAAAAGGATCACCGCCAAACCAGTAACGTGGAATTTCATCAAGCTTGAAATCAAGATTGCTACGGACCACAGGTTGTATGGTGGATTTTACTATAGCGTTCATTTACTTTTATTCTTTTTTCTGGAGATATTGACAGTATGTCGGAGAGTGGGTGAATTGTTTTGACAGATATTGCCAATTTTTATACATTTTACGCCAGAAGAAATAAAAAAATATATCGTGTTGCAGCCGTGATTGGGAATCGCTATGCAAGAGATCAAAATATCCAATGGTTATATCCAGCTGTGGGCAAGTTATTTACGAAGCCGGCAGATTGATCCTTTACATGCTGATTTCCTGAAAGATTTTAAGGAGCAATTGCAAGGCTTGATTGATCAGCCTTTTGATATACAGGTGCCACTGCAACTGCTTAACAATGTATTGCTCAGCACCCGGCAGCATCTTGATTGTCCGCAGTTAATTTTTGAAATTGTCCAGGAAATCAGGCCAGAGCATTTTGGTGTGCTGGGTTATATGGCTTCCAAAAGTAGCAGCATTTCAGAAATCATCGGTTATATCATACGCTTTCAACGGCTGGTGGTGGATGGCAGTGATCTTATTCCTTTTCAACTGCGACAGCATGAACAGAGTGTCGAGTTGTACTGGGCTTTTCTGGAGGAACGTTATAATGTGCTGAATGAATTGACTATAGCGGCAATGGTGCAACTGGGCCGTTTTATTTTGCAGGAGCAGCCTTTGTTGTTGCGCAGCATCCACTTTGCACATCGGCCTGAGATTGCAGTAATTCATTTTCAAAAGTTTTATGCAACAGAGCTTAAATTTTCTCAACCCCATTATGCACTGGAGCTGGATGTGCAAGGCCTGAACCTGAAATCTGATCAGGCTGACCCGATGCTCCTGCAACTGTTAATCCGTCAGGCTGAAGGGGAAATTGCCGCCCGGCCACCACTGGAATCGACGCTGCAACATGCCCAAAGGCTGATTGCAGATCACTTGCGTATGCACCAGCAAGCTTTAAAAATTGAACAGCTGGCAGAACATCTGCTGCTGTCTGTCCGTACTTTGCAGCGTAAACTTGCCGAGCAGGGCACAAGCTTTAAAAAGCTGCTGGAACAGGAGCGGATAAAACGTTGTGATCTGCTGCTCCAGCAGGAGATCAGCCTGAGTGAGATTGCCGAGCAGCTGGACTATTCTGACCAGTCTGCCTTGGCACGTGCTTATAAGGCAGCAACGGGCCGCACTTTATTACAATACCGTAAGCAGCCCAAACAAGATCAGCGTTAACAAAGCGCTCTGTGATGACCGTCATCTCAAGAGACACATTTACGCGGTTTTTAGTTTTGGGTAACGTACCGCAATGGCGATTACGGCAAAAATTGCCAGAATCCAGCAGTAATATACGCCACCAATCAGCTCGACCGGAGAGAGTTTGGCAATCGAACATGCCAGCAGCAACTGTGCGCCATAAGGAATCAACCCCTGAACGACGCAGGAAAAAATATCCATTAGGGCAGCGGCTCGTTTGGGATCTACGCCGTATTCTTTGGCTACTTCACGGGCCATATCTCCCGACAGGATAATGGCCACGGTATTATTTGCCACAAACAGATTGGACAATACCACCAAAAAGCTGATGCCAATTTCGCCAGCGCGTTCACGGCCGACCTTAAACAGGCGCGTCAATGCATAAATGCGTTCGATCAGCCAGCGCAAGCCACCTTCACGTTGCATGAGAGCAGACAGGCCGCCCAAGAACATGGAGAGCAAGGCCACCTCAAACATGCCAACAAAGCCATCATAAATTGAATTGTTCAGCTTGAGCAGATTAAAACCGGGTGTAGCAAATAGGCCGAACAGGCTCGATAACAATACGCCCATACTCAGCACGGCTAAAACATGCAAACGACTAAAGGCCAATAAAAAGACGGCGATATAAGGAAGAATCAGGATCCAGTTAAAATCCTGATATGCCACAGGGCTGGAACGACCGATACTTACAATATAAATCAGAATCGTGATTATGGAAGCCGGAACGGCAATCCAGACATTGACTCTGAACTTGTCACGCAGTTGTACACGCTGACTGGTCGTGGCGGCTATCGTTGTGTCGGAAATCATCGACAGGTTGTCACCGAACATGGCGCCACCCACAACTGCTCCAATTGCATAAACTACTGCAATATCCGTTGCTTGACTAAAACCAAAAGCAATTGGCGCACAGGCTGCAATAGTCCCCATAGAGGTCCCCATTGCCGTTGCCAGAAAGGCTGAAATCACAAATAGCATGGGGAGGACAAATTCGGGAGGGATGATCGACAAAGCCATCTGTACCGTTGCATCGACACTGCCAATGGTACTGCTTACATTGGCAAAGGCCCCGGCCAGCATAAACACCATGAACATCAGTACTAGATTGGGATGGCTGGCTCCTTTTAAAAATGCTTCAATTCCCTGATTCAGTTTGCCACGATACAGCCAGACTGCCAGCATGATGGCAGGCAGTGCGGCAACTGGCGCTTTGACCTGATAAAACGCAAACTCCGTTCCGATCAGGGAATGATAGATCCCGCTACCTAAAAAAATGGTTAAAAATACAATAAGCGGCAGCAGTGCAATGGCGTTGGCCTGCACGCTAGCTTCGGAATCAGTCTGCATAGGAGATAAAAAATTAAAAGAATGCGGTTAGTATAAAGCAGGTTTTGCAATTTCCGAAAACTTTAAGTGAATGCGCTAACATCTGTATTTTTATAATTTTTATATATTAAAAATAAGTTTATCTAAGTATTCAATATTTTAGGGCATAGTAAAATTAGGCATCTTTGATCATTGAGAAAAAAATCAAAATAATCGTAAATAGAGCCTTCCGGGTTGTTCTGAAATCTTCATACAGGAAAGGAAATACCAGAGGTCGATGCTGCACACTGTTCAATGGACAAAAAATAGCGTTACAATGCGATGTCTTGTATTTCTACATAGTCAATGCCTCAAGTTTAAAATACGTTAAGGAAAGCTCAGCCCTATGTCACGTTTAGCCACACGATTTGAACAACTTAAATCTCAACAGCGTAAAGCTTTGGTTTCTTATTTAATGGCTGGTGATCCGCATCCAGAGGTCACTGTACCTCTTCTTCATCAGATGGTGGATGCAGGGGTGGATGTGATTGAGTTGGGTCTTCCTTTTTCTGACCCCATGGCGGATGGTCCGACCATTGCCCTAGCTGCAGAACGCGCGCTGGCAGGTGGAACCAATACGCTGGATGCGCTGCATATGGTGAAAGAATTTCGCTTGAAAGATCGCGAAACACCTGTGGTGCTGATGGGCTATCTAAATCCGGTCGAAGTCATTGGCTATGAAAAATTTGTCGCTTATGCCTATGAATGCGGTGTAGATGGTGTGCTTCTGGTCGACCTTCCACCAGAAGAAGCAGCAGATCTGGGTCAGGTCTTGGAAAAATACGAGATGGACCAGATTTTCTTGCTGGCACCGACCTCAACTGATGAACGCATTCAGCATGTGGTTAAACAGGCCGGTGGCTTTATTTACTATGTGTCGTTAAAAGGTGTGACCGGTGCTGCGACTTTAGATGTGTCTGAAGCAGCAACACGTATTCAGAAAATTAAGGCTGAGACAGATATTCCTGTAGGTGTGGGTTTTGGTATCAGTGATGCTGCATCTGCGAAAGCGATGGGTGTTGCTGCCGATGCAGTCATTGTGGGGAGCGCATTTGTTAAACATTTCGCATCTCTCCCGCCAGAACAGGCCGTTATTGCTACGGTGAATAAAGTCAAGGAGCTTCGAGCAGCGCTCGATGAGTTAGTATGAGTCAACAAGTGAAATCAGGCAAAATTCTGAGCCCATCGACCCCATGGACGGAGCGTATTGTTCCGGGTATTCATGTTCCTGATGAGCAAACCACCCTCAAAGCCACATTTACAGAACCTACTATTGAATGCCCTGAATGTCATGCTTTGGTGACACGTACGGCGATGTCATTTAATGCCTATGTTTGTCCGCAATGTGATGAACATCTGAAAATGAAAGCGCGTGACCGTCTCAACTGGTTCTTCGATCAGGTGGAAGCGGAAATGGGCCAGGAATTCACTGCGAAAGATCCACTTAAATTTGTCGACAGTAAAGCTTATCCGGAGCGGATGTCAGAAGCGCAAAAGAAAACTGGTGAGACTGAAGCCCTGATTGTGATGCAAGGGTTGCTGAAAAACGTGCCGATGATTGCATGTGCCTTTGAATTCGACTTTATGGGTGGTTCAATGGGTACGGTTGTGGGTGACCGTTTTGTGCAGGCAGCAGAGCGTGCGATTAAAGCGCGTCAACCTTTAATCTGCTTTGCAGCATCTGGTGGTGCGCGTATGCAGGAAGGCATGCTGTCTCTGATGCAAATGGCGCGTACTTCAGCGGCTATCCAGCGTTTAAAAGAAGCCGGCCTGCCTTATGTAGTGGTTCTCACCCATCCGGTTTATGGGGGGGTGACGGCTTCTCTGGCAATGCTGGGGGATGTGCATATTGCCGAACCTAAAGCCATGATCGGCTTTGCAGGTAAACGGGTAATTGAACAAACCGTGCGTGAAAAACTGGATGAACCGTTCCAGCGTGCTGAATATTTGCTTGATCATGGTGTAATCGATCAGATTGTTCACCGTCATGCATTACGTGATACAGTTTATCGCATTGTGACTAAACTGATGAACTTGCCTTGAATACAGCACCATTAGCAACAGATTCTTTGGATACATGGCTCGATTATTGGAGCCATGTTCACGTTACAGGTATTGATTTAGGTCTGGAGCGTGTCATTCCGGTAGCTGAAAAGCTAGGCGTGACCGACCCGGCTGCCAAAGTGCTGACCGTGGCTGGAACTAATGGGAAGGGTTCAACCAGCACTACGCTGGCTGCCATTTTAAATGCGCACGGCTTTAAAGTGGGGCTATATCAGTCTCCGCATGTATATCGTTTCAATGAACGGGTCAAATTACGCGGGATTGAAGTCGAAGATCAGTTACTGATCGATGCGTTTGTACAGGTCGATCAGGCACGCCGTGAATGTGATTTAAGCCTGTCTTTCTTTGAAGCCACTACGCTGGCTGCTTTCGTTATTTTTAAAGATCAAGATTGTGATGTCTGGGTGCTCGAAGTCGGCCTGGGCGGGCGTCTGGATGTGGTCAATGTGGTCAATCCAGATGTTGCGGTCATTACCAATATTGGTCTGGATCATACCGATTGGTTGGGGGATACCATCGAGAAAATTGCCTTTGAAAAGGCTGGTATTATTCGTCCAAATATTCCGGTAATTTTTGGCGGACAGCAACAGATTCCACAGGCGATTTTAGATCAGGCGGCTAAGTCTAACGCACCATTGTATGCGATCAACCGTGACTATTTTTATGAAGCCTTTGAAGAGGGCAAAACCTGGGCATTTGCGTCTTCAGGCACGACCTTGAAATTACCGACAGGCTCACTGGCCTTAGAAAATATCTCGACAGCAATTGCAGCTCTTCTGCTGAGTGGATTAAAGCTTCGTCAGGAAGCAATTGCCGAAGGCATACAATTGGCCAAGTTGCCTGGACGGTTTGAAATTCTTGAAATTCAAGGTAAAACCGTGATTTTTGATGCAGGGCATAATCCGCACGGCGTCGAGTTTTTATTAAAGCAATTGCGTAATTATTTAAAATATAACAATAAATACAAAGAAGTGATTTGTGTTTTTTCCATGTTGGCTGATAAAGATATAAATTCTGTCGTTAAGTTATTGAAAGAACATATCCGATTGTGGAAAATTGCACCATTAGCGGTTCCGCGTGCGGCAGAGGTCACAGCTTTGGCAGAAGCTTTGAGCGGGGAAGCAGTAGAGCAATTTAATAAGGTGCAATTCGCTTTTAAGTCAGCGCTGGATCAGGCAGATAATCATCAGCTGATCTTGGTATGTGGATCATTTCATACCTTAGAAGCGGTATGGGAGTATTTGGAAGAATGTCAATGAATAATAAACAGCGCTGGATGGGCGGTGTTGTTTTACTCGGTGGTGGTGTTTTATTGGCAGCATTACTTCTGAAAGGTCAGAATGAAATTCAGCAGGAGCGTCAACAAGGTCCGGTGCAGACGATGGAAGCAGAAAATAAAGAGGCTGTGAATAATTCATTAGGCTCTTTAACTGTGGATGTAGAAACTGAAAAGCGTTTACTGGAGCAGCAGCGCCGTGACCGTGAAAAAGCCGTTGCTGAGCAAGAGGCGCGTGCAGCTGAGTTCCTGGCAATGCAGCAACAGGCCGAGGCCGATGCGGCCCGTAAGGCCGCAGAAGAGTATGCAGCACTCAATGCTCATCGTTTAGGCCAGCAAAGTTCGGATAATATTCCACCTGAATTGGTTGACGATGAACAGGCCAAGCAGAAACGTCTGGCTGAAGAAAAAGCTGCGGCACAAAAGAAGCTGGAGCAGCAAAAACTCGCCCAGCAAAAGAATAATGCAGCAGCTGAGGCAGCTAAAAAAGAAGCTGAACGTCAGGCTTTAGCAGAAAAGCGTAAAGCTGAAGAAGCTCAAAAGGCAGCTGAAGCTCGCAAAGCTGCCGAGAAGAAAGAAGCCGAACGTAAAGCGGCAGAAGAAAAGCGCAAAGCCGATGAGGCTAAGAAAAAGGCTGAAGAAGAGCGTCGGGTAGCTGAACGTAAAGAGGCGGAAGAAAAACGTAAGGCAGAAGAAGCCAAGAAAAAGGCAGAAGCCGAGCAGGCACGCAAGCTGTTAGAAGGAGAGGACAGCAAGCAATGGATGGTACAGGTGGCTTTGGCCGCCAACGAAGCCAATGCCGATGCTGTGGCAGCCAAGCTGCGTGCCAAAGGCTATAAAGTGACTAAAAGTCCAACCTCCAAAGGGATTCGTATTATGGTGGGTCCATCCAAGGACCGTGAAGCTGCGGATGCGGCCCGTAAGAAGATTGCATCTGATGCCAGCCTGAATATGAAGTCTGCTTGGGTGATTGACTGGGTACCTTTGGACAAGCGTCAATAATTGATTACCACCTTGAAGTTGTAGATGGATCCGAGAGTTACACCCGGATCCATTTTACAGGTTCAGGGCTAAATACTTTCTCAATATTGTGCCCAATCATGTGCCATAACCGCCGTACTTCATTTCATGCCCAGCGTCTTCAATTGAGCAGTGCTGGAAAATAATCCGGTACATCGCGACACTGGCCCCCGTCTGGTCAGAGCCGCAGTAGCAATAGAGGAGTACCTTTTCATTGTTCTTGCGAGCCTGCTGAATTTCCTTTATCACTTTTAATAAATCTTTCCAATCCGGTGCCCAGGTATGTATTGGCACATGATGCAGTTGAAAATCCTTCTGGGCGAGCAGTTTGCTGCTCTGAACACGGTATAAAAATAAAAAACCTCAGTCCATTGATCAATGCACGGAGGTTTATCCCAACGCAGGGAATAAAAGAGACCGAATCTATGGCATGTTCATATCGTTTCGATCAGGCTATTAAAATTTTCAGCGACTTATTAAAATGTTTCCTGAGGTTTTAAGCTTAGTGTATAGAGTTCTAATTTTATTTTTTGCCCCCAGTTCTACTCTAAGACATAGCTTCCCTCAAAGTAGAACTGGGCATGGCTTAGCCTTACTCAGGCTGAGGCGTTAGTCTTAAGTATGGAGTGACCGCTTTATAACCTTTAGGAAAACGCTGCTTGATTTCTTCCTCATCTTGTAATGAAGGAACAATCACCACATCATCTCCCTGTTGCCAGTTGGCTGGAGTGGCCACTTTGTGTTGATCCGTGAGTTGTAAGGAATCTACCACCCGTAAAACTTCATGAAAGTTACGTCCAGTAGATGCAGGGTAAGTAATGATCAAACGTACTTTTTTGTTGGGATCAATAATGACCAGGGAGCGAACAGTTAAAGTCTCACTGGCATTGGGATGAATAAAGTCATAGAGTTCAGAAACTTTACGGTCCTGATCGGCAATAATCGGAAAATTGACCGTAGTTGCCTGGGTTTCATTAATATCTTTAATCCAGCCCTGATGAGATTCAACATCATCGACAGAAAGGGCAATGGCTTTAACCCCACGTTTGTCAAACTCATCTTTGAGTTTTGCGGTATAGCCAAGTTCTGTTGTGCAGACCGGAGTATAATCCGCAGGGTGTGAAAATAAAATGCCCCAGCTATCACCTAAAAAATCATAAAAATTAATTAAGCCTGCACTGGATTGCTGTTCAAAATTGGGTGCAGTATCACCTAAACGTAAACTCATATGTTTGCCTCAATTGATCTTATAATAGAAGGATAAGAATCAATATGAACCATTTTATTTATCTTGGAAAATAGTGTTTTTAGAATTGCTTATACAAATTTTTCATAAGAAGACTGTCCTTCTATCCAGAATCAGCAAAAACAGTCAGCTAATTGACTATATTGCCCAGTCAAAATTTGCTACATTATTTTGCCTTAGGTTTCAGGGCTAGAACTAAGGATGAGATTTTTTCAACGGTTTTATGCTAAAACCCTTGTAGTTCAAATTTCTAGTACCATAATAACGACTAAGAACATATTCATTTGATAAGCAAGATTTAGAGAGTCTATTCATGTTGGCAAGTCTGATCGGAGGAATCTTCGGTACCAAAAATGAGCGTGAACTCAAACGCATGCGTAAAATCGTAGACAAGATTAATGCGCTCGAGCCGACGATATCTGCCCTTAGCGATGCAGACTTATCTGCAAAAACTGAAGAATTCAAACAACGATATAATAAAGGTGAAAGCCTAGATAAATTACTTCCTGAAGCATTTGCGGTCTGTCGTGAAGCGGCTAAACGTGTCATGAGCATGCGCCACTATGATGTACAGCTGATTGGTGGTATTACCTTGCACGAAGGTAAAATTGCCGAAATGCGTACGGGTGAAGGTAAAACGCTGATGGGCACACTCGCCTGTTATTTGAATGCGCTTAGTGGTCAGGGTGTACATGTCATTACGGTAAACGATTATCTGGCACAACGTGATGCCGAGCTGAACCGTCCATTATTTGAATTCCTGGGTTTAAGCATTGGAATTATTTATTCCATGCAAAATCCGGCCGAGAAAGCAGAAGCCTATCGTGCCGACATCACCTATGGAACCAACAACGAATTCGGTTTCGATTATTTACGTGACAACATGGTATTCTCGCTGGCTGAGAAAAAACAGCGTGGCCTGCCTTATGCGATTATCGATGAGGTGGACTCGATCCTGATTGACGAAGCACGGACACCTTTAATCATTTCAGGTCAAAGTGAAGATTCTTCACAGTTGTATGCGGCTATCAACAGCATTCCACCAAAATTAAAAGCACAAAAAGAAGAAAAAGTGCCGGATGGCGGGCATTTCTGGGTAGATGAGAAACAGCGCTCTGTAGAAATTACCGAAGTCGGTTTTGAAACCATCGAAAGTGAACTGATTACAATGGGCTTGCTGGCAGAGGGCGAGAGTCTTTATTCCGCTGCTAACCTGAACCTGCTGCATCATGTAACCGCAGCAATCCGTGCGCATTATCTCTATCAGCGTAATGTTCATTATATTATCAATGATGGTGAAGTCATCATTGTGGATGAGAATACCGGTCGTACCATGCCGGGCCGTCGCTGGTCTGAGGGTCTGCATCAGGCCGTTGAGGCGAAAGAGGGTCTGGAAATCCAGCCTGAAAACCAGACTCTGGCAACCACGACTTTCCAGAACTATTTCCGTCTGTATAAAAAATTATCCGGGATGACCGGTACTGCAGATACGGAAGCTGCGGAAATGAAAGAAATTTACGGCCTGGATGTGGTGATTATCCCAACCCATCGACCAATGGTGCGTAAAGACCATAACGATTTGATCTATTTAAATCGTGAAGGTAAATATAACGCGATTATTCAAGAAATTCAGCGCGTGCATGAAGCAGGTGTAGCCCCGATCCTGATTGGTACTGCAACTATTGAAGCTTCTGAAATTCTTTCGGAGAAACTAAAAGCTGCAGGCATTCAGCATGAAGTCTTGAATGCCAAGCAGCATGAGCGTGAAGCAGATATTATTGCGCAGGCTGGTGCACCGCGTGCCGTCACTATTGCGACCAATATGGCCGGTCGTGGTACCGATATTTTATTGGGGGGTAACTGGAAAGCATTACTCGCCAAAATTGAGAATCCGACCCCTGAAGACGAAACACGTCTAAAAGCTGAGTGGGAAGCCAACCATGAAGCGGTATTAGCCTCGGGTGGTCTGCATATTATTGGTTCTGAACGCCATGAATCACGCCGTATTGATAACCAGCTGCGTGGTCGTGCTGGCCGTCAGGGTGACCCGGGTGTATCCCGTTTCTATTTATCACTTGAAGATGACCTGATGCGAATCTTTGCCGGTGATCGCGTGGTCGGTATGATGCGTGCGATGGGCTTGCAGGAAGATGAAGCCATCGAGCACAAAATGGTGTCACGTTCCATTGAAAATGCCCAGCGTAAAGTAGAAGCACGTAACTTTGACATCCGTAAAAACCTGTTGAAGTATGACGATGTCAATAATGAACAGCGGAAAATCATTTACACTCAGCGCGATGAGATTCTCGCAGAAAGCTCACTGCAAGATTATATTGAAGAGATGATTCGTGAAGTGATGCAGGGCATGATTGCCAACTATATTCCACCTGAGTCGATTCATGACCAGTGGGATATTGAAGGCCTAGAACTGGCATTGCGTGAAGAATTATCGATTGACCTGCCGATTGCCCAGTGGCTGGAGCAGGATCGTCGTCTGGATGAAGAATCTCTGGTCGAGCGTATTAGTGACGAAGTCCTCAATCGTTACCGTTCACGTCGTGAGCAGATGGGACCTGAGTCAGCCGGTTCACTGGAACGCCACTTCATGCTGAACTCTCTGGATCGTCATTGGAAAGAACATCTGGCGGCGATGGATTATCTGCGTCAAGGGATCCATTTGCGTGGCTATGCCCAGAAAAACCCAGAACAGGAATATAAGAAAGAAGCCTATAACCTGTTTGTGAATATGTTGGGTGTAATTAAATCTGATGTAGTGACTGATCTGTCACGTATTCATGTGCCAACGCCAGAAGAACTGGCTGAAATGGAAGCCCAGCAACAGGCTCAAGCAGAAGCGATGCGTCTGCAACTGTCTCATGAAGAGTTTGATGGCTTGCTGACAGAAGGTGAGGAGATGAGAGCTGAGCCGAATATTCCGATCAATTCGGTTGCGCCGGTATTTGAAGCACCAGCCAGCCGTAATTCACCGTGTCCATGTGGTTCAGGCCTGAAGTACAAACAGTGTCATGGCAAGCTCTAAACATCTTTGACGCTCAGAGCTTGCGGGCTCTGAAATTTTATGTATAAATATTTTTCAGAGTTGGAATACCATTTGCAGTCCTGATGGTTAAATGGTATTAAATGGCTCATTCAGCACCGAAAAGTGGAATAGACAATGAAAAAAGTATTACAAACACTCATGATGGCCGCTTTGGCAACTCCTGCTCTAAGTTTTGCAGAAACGGGAACAACAACCCTCACTAAGGTTCAGCAAGCGATTGGACCAACCAGTACGCAGGTTGAAGTGGGTGCAGATGGTCGAGTTACTGTCGCGAGTCCACGTACGGGTATCCGCTATACGTTTAACAACCAGAACCGCCCGATTGTGGTGCAAACTGAAGCCATTGCTGCTGCAAATGCGGCCAATGCTGATCGTATTGTGGCATCTAACCCAGCGCTTTCGGCAGCCAGCCAGCAGCAGGCCAAACAGGCTTTACTGAGTGAAGCAGCGCAACTTGCAAAAAACTAAGTCTGAATTTTTTCAGAAATTAAAAAACCAGTCCCTGAGACTGGTTTTTTATTGCTTAGATTAGCATTTGAAGTGCAACACCATGTTGTTGCCATAATACCTGACTCGGACTTTTAAAGCCGAGTCTTTTTCTTGGACGATGATTCAAGCGCTGAGTAATTTCTGCAATATATGCATCCGT
>NZ_VLSR01000014.1:0-60804 GCF_007558235.1 Acinetobacter sp. RF15B
GATGCCTATATTGCAGAAATTACTCAACGCTTGAATCATCGTCCAAGAAAAAGACTCGGCTTTAAAAGTCCGAGTCAGGTATTATGGCAACAACATGGTGTTGCACTTCAAATGCTAATCTAAGATGCTTATGTTTGACGCTCTTGCCCATACTATTCCAGATCAGCACTTTTTAATTCAGAATATTTCGGTGACGGTGCGCCGTCTGGATCTGGTGCATCCTCATATATCAGGCAATAAATTTTTTAAGCTGAAATATAACTTTCTTGAAGCGCAACGAGCCGGTTATCACCAACTATTGACCTTTGGTGGTGCTTACTCCAATCATATTGCAGCTACGGCTTTTGCCGCACATCAGTTTAATTTTAAAAGTGTCGGTATTATCCGTGGTGCAGAATTAAAAGATAAAGAACTAAATCCGACTTTGGCACTGGCACAAGAGCTCGGTATGCAGCTGCACTTTGTCAGCCGTGAGGAATATCAGCGCCGGCATCAACCTGACTATTTGCAAGAGCTGACGCAACAATTTTCTGAACATTATCTGATTCCTGAAGGCGGCACCAATACCTTGGCCATTCAAGGCTGTCGGGAAATTTTAAGACCAGACGATGAACAGTTTGATGTCATCTGCTGTGCAGTGGGTACAGGAGGCACCTTAACAGGTCTGATTGAAGCCAGTCATCCTCACCAGCAGTTATTAGGATTTTCTGCCTTGAAAGGTGATTTTCTAAAAGATGAGGTTGCCAAATTCACAGTAAAAAAGAACTGGTCCATTCTCGATGATTATTGCTGCGGGGGATATGCCAAAACCACGCCTGCCCTTATCCAGTTTATTCAAGATTTTGAAGCTAAATATGATATTCCTCTGGAACAGGTCTATACCGGAAAAATGCTGATGGGTCTCTTTGAGCTCATTACGCAAGGATATTTCCCGGCTGGATCAAAACTGCTGGTCATTCATACAGGGGGTTTACAAGCTAAGAACCTTAAAATCTGCTCCTAAATTCATAGCGTTCATTTCCTCATCTTTTAAAAGTATTTTAGATCAATAGCGGTTCAGCCTCCACGATTCAGCTTTTAGCTCAGTATGAATAGAGAAAGCTGAAATAAAATTGTCTATAATGCTTTCCTTTTCTTCTCCCTTGAGTGTGTCATGTCTTCCAAGCAATACGATGTTTTAGTCATAGGTGCCGGTGCTTCAGGTTTAATGACGGCGTATATGGCTGCACAACGTGGTCGCAAAGTGCTGGTCGTCGAAAAGGCCAACAAGGTCGGTAAGAAAATTTTAATGTCGGGTGGCGGAAAATGTAATTTCACCAACCTGTATATCGAAACAAGTAATTATATTTCACATAATCCGCATTTTGTGATTTCAGCTCTAAGCCGTTATAGCAACTGGGATTTTATTGGTTTGGTCTGTGAATATGGCATCGAATATGAAGAACGCAAACATGGACAGCTGTTTACCTTAAATGGAGCCAAAGAAATCCTGTCAATGCTGCTGGCAGAGTGTGATAAGACCGGTCTGGTTGAGATTAAGACCAGTTGTGAAGTAAAAGCAGTGAATACGGTCGCAGAGCAAGGTTTTCAGGTGGCTACCTCTCTGGGCTATTTTGAAGTAGAGTCTGTGGTAGTGGCGTCTGGCGGCCTGTCGATTCCGACCTTAGGAGGTTCAGGAATCGGCTACGAGATTGCCAAACAGTTTGGCCATCATGTCTATCCAACTCGTGCCGGTCTGGTGCCTTTTACCTTCTCGGATCATTTTAAAGAAGTTACCACCCGTCTGAGTGGCAACGCCATTGAAGCAACCTTATCCAATGATTTAAACAGCTTTACCGAAGCGCTGTTATTTACCCATCGCGGTTTAAGTGGTCCCAGCTCCCTGCAATTGTCCAACTACTGGGATGTGGGCCAAAGCTTTAAGGTCGACTTTTTACCGAGTATGGATTTGATTAATTTCTTCAAGCGTAAAAAACAGGGACAACCTAAAGTTTTACTCCGCACTTTATTAAGTGAACATCTGCCGAAAAGTGTCGTGATTGAACTACAAAATCTGGTCTGGGCTGAGGTCGCCGATACCCCTATTGGTAATCTCAGTGATGACAAGCTGGAGCAGATTGCCAAGCGTATACAGGGCTTTGAATTAAAGCCGTCAGGAACCGAGGGTTACCGTACTGCCGAAGTCACTTTAGGCGGTGTGGATACCACCGAAGTATCTTCCAAAACCATGGAAAGCAAGAAGCAAAAAGGTCTGTATTTTGTAGGTGAAGTTCTGGATGTCACCGGCCATTTGGGTGGCTTCAACTTCCAATGGGCCTGGGCTTCTGCGCATGCTGCCTCAGAGTACGTTTAATCCATTCAAATCCAGACATAAAAAAAGAGCCGAATCATTCAGCTCTTTTATCTTTTATCTGCAACTTTATTCAAGATAGTCTGTTTGAAACAATAGAACGTCTAGAGAAGAAAGACGTTCAATCGTCAGATCCATTTTTTCTACAGCTTCTGCAATATGCTGTGGTTGCTGTACTGTGTCTGTGAATGTCGTCCATAAATTATTTAGCATTGAAATTACCCTCATTATTTTCATTCCTTTGAACTTAATTTAAATACTTTACATGACAAGAATATTAAATTTAAGTATCTATATTTTAAGTAATATTTCATATATCACTCTTATGAAAAATACCAAATACAGTATTAATTTCAATCATTATTTTGCATTTCCTCATCCTTACCTTCTGGTGAGTGGACTTGATTTTCATTTTGCCTGCTTTTAGCACGTCGTGATTTTACAAAAATAAACCGGCGTGCCCCTGCTAAAAAGCCTACAGTAATTCCAGCAATAACCACGGGCGCTAAAAACTTATTCGGTGCTTTTGCCATAATTATTTCCCTTTTTTCACTAGCAAAATCGGCCACTTAAGCGTGGCCGATTCTGTTGGTCCTGACCAGGTTATTTCAGGTCATCTTTTTTCTGAGTGGAATGATCAATATCTATACCAGGTTCGTCCTCACCTGTTGAGCCAAATGGATTATTGGCTGGCGGATGAGCCGGATCAACTTTGACTGAGTCCGGGACGGCCTGATCGGCATCTGGAGTGACCGAATCAATAGATGCATCATCATCTTGTAGTGGTGCAGTAGTGAGCGTTGCTGGTGTCGTATTCGACAGATCGTTAGGATCTGAATCTGAACCAGTAGCTCCCGGGGTGGTGAATGCAGAACCTGTCGTACCTGCCCTATCGGCGACACTTGTACCTGTTGTAGCAGTCTTGGCGCCTAATCCTGAAAACATGCTATTTTCAGCTTTATCCTTGACTGGATTCGGTTCTTTGGCTTCACGTTTTGCCTTGTCAATCAGATCAGTCAAGACACGCTCTGCTGGCTGGCGACCACCCAGACCAAAAGCCAAGGCAAAGGCCACAGCTACCGCACCCAGCGTCAGACCAAATGCCAGGTTCACGATAGAATCTGCGATGCCCATTGCACGCAGACCCATGGCAATAACCAGTCCCATGATCAGGACACGTACCAGATTAGCTAACCAGCGTGAACTGTTATATTCACCACGTTGTACAATATTTGCCACGATATTGGCCAGCCAGAAACCGATGACCAGAATCACCGCACCCAGCAGAATATTCGCACCAAAATAGATAAACATGGCAATCAGACCACTGATCTGTTCAAAGCCAAGACGGTTGGCGGCTTCAGAAACCGCGAACAGCATGGTAAACAGAATGATCAGGTAACCCACCACATTGGAAAGTTTAGTGCTACCAAAGAAACGTTGTACATCAAGCTTGGCTGGAATTTCATCGACACCTGTGCCTGCAACAACTTCTGTGACCAGACGTGCTACCAGTTTAGAAACCACATAAGCCAAGATCAGAATCAGGGCTGCCGCAATAATATTTGGAATGGCATGCATGATTTCATACAGCATGGCAGTTGCCGGCTCAGAAATCGCTTCAATTCCAAGCGCTTCAAAGGCAATGATCAGCGATGTGATAATCACCACTGCAAAGACAAATGAACCCAGCACCTGAGCGACATTCGAGTTCTTGAAGATCCCGACTTTTTCAGCCTGATGCTGTACATTCAGACTGTTCAGCAAACCTTCCACAATACCGCGGACAATTTTTGCCAGAATATAACCGACAAATACAATGACTGCAGCAATGAAAATATTCGGAAGATAACTGACAACGTCTGTCACCATGTTCTGAACTGGCAATAACAGGCCGTCTAGCCCGAGGATCGACAATACAATTGGCAAGAATAGTAATAAAATTAACCAGTAAACAATTTCACTGATATTCTGGCTAATTGGACTGACGCCAACTTCTGCACTGAGCTTTTCATCCAGTTGGGTACGGTTCAGCACTTTCTGCAAACCCATTTTCACCAGATTTGCCACTATCCAACCAATGAAGCCGACTGCAATAGCGGCCAGCAATTGTGGAATAAATAGCAAGAACTGCTGAATCATGCTACTGAAGGGGTCACTGATCCCTGTCAGGTTCAGCACATTAAATGCACCTATCACAGCAATGATCAGAATCAGCCAAAAGACGACCCGGGCAATGATGCTTTCCATGTTGGAGCGATGTCCGGTTGCGGTACTCAGATGCCTATTTGTCCCGAGCTTCTGCAAAAGCTTCTTAATTCCTGCAGAAACCAGTAGTGCAATGATCCAGCCAACAATTAATATGGCAACTGCACTGATTATGGGATGAAACTGATCCCAATAGTACATGGCATCATAGCCCCCGCGTGGACCTCTCATATAATCATTCATGTGTTTTATGCCCTCTTTGTTATCACGCTATTTATCTGAATTTGAAAGCCTTAGAGTTTTAAATACTTGGCTTCTTCCTTATACAACCTAGACTTTATCTATTCAGACGCTCTGGATATGCAGAGCTTAGAAAACACCACAATCCATTAAAAAAGCCCCAGTGATTAACCAGAGCTTTTTTGATCTGTACCTTATTGATTAGCCTGTGCAGTATCAGTTGCCGTTGCAGTCGCTTCTGTATCAGTCGCTGTCGCCTCGGTACTTTCACCGCCTGTGTTCGGGCCAGTACTCGTAGGAGCTGTCGTCGCTGGTACAGGCGTATTAGGCCGTTCCGCAGGGGAATCTGGCTCCATATCCGCAAACATATAAAATAATACGGCGAGCAAAAAGATACCGACTAAAATCAAAATATAGACGGGGATACGTTTTTTCTGTGTAACTTCGTCCTGATGATTTGAAGGTGGTTTGTTATTAAAATCATTGCCCATGACCATCCTCACTATTTCTTATTCATAAGTAGATTTTTATCATAACAAGCAGTTAGCGACACTTCTGTGACAAAACATGGTGAGATAGTGACGGGATGTAAGTTCTATGTATCAAAAGAATGAGTCTGATTTTTGAGCACAGGAATTCGGTTTTTAAAGGAGGTTAAACGTTTTGAGAATTTGAATGATTTTTTTGTGTGATAACCTAGATGGGCTGGGCAAGCGGTGTTGCAACCATCCCTTAGGATACTTTTACTGATAGCTGTAAGCCCAGATTCTTCATAGATAAGGGAGACTAAAAATCCTTCCCATCTCCTCTTTGCTCCCGTCCAGGTCATGCCCAGATCGCTAGTAATGAATAGACCTGCGACTTTGCTTAAAATAAGCTATAATCATTGACCTTATTTTTCATGCATTCGAGCTTTATGGCGTATCGTCAACAGAGTGTATCGCTTGATCTTGACACTGATATTACACATCAGTGTGCTTTGCACTATACTCGTGATCAGCATCTGATTGGAATTATTGAGTTTAGCAAGCCGGGCTATTTGCTACGCTGGCAAGACCTGGAATATTTCCGTCGCCGTACCGAGGAAATGTCGGTCATGCCCTTTCCTGATTGCATCAATGCCATGGTGATTGATGTGCGAAATGTGGTGGCGTGGCTGGACAATGAAGTTCCCATTATTCCGTGGCGTTTACTGGAAGAGGATTGCCCGGTGCGTTTGGTCGTACCTGCTGAGCGGATTGAACATTATGCAGGCTTCTTTGAGCCGACCTGGCTAACAACCGATGTCGATAGCGCGATTCAGGAAATCCGCGATTTTATGGATATGTTTGTCCACTAAGTGTTGAAGAGCAGAAAACCTCCAATTGGAGGTTTTTTTATACCAAAAAGCTTGTTTCTTTTTCCAAAGGAGGAAGTAAAGTACTTACCAGTAATTCTCTACTGCAATATTTCCTTCACCACGACGGTTCATGCTCAGACCTCGAGCTTTAAGCGCCTCTTTAGTATCTTCTACCATTTGCGGGTTTCCACAGAGCATAATATGGCTACTGGCCGGATTAAATTCGAGTCCCGCCGCTTTCTCAAGCTGACCATTTTTAATCAGTACGGGTAAACGATCATGCAAAGCGGCATGTGGATCGCGGGTAATAATCGGAATAAATTTAAAGCCGCGATGACCCTCACCAAAAGTTTCAGCAATTTCCTGGATACGCGTCACATAAGCCAATTCAGCTTCGGTACGCACGCTATATACCAGATAAATATTTTCATATTTAATCCAGGTTTCAAAGTCCTGTAGCATTGAAAGAAATGGCGCAAGTCCAGTTCCCGTCCCCAACAGCCATAAGTCTTTAGGCAGTGGCAACTGATAACGTGCAAGCGTCAAAAAACCATAAGGGATTTTTTCCAGATACAGCTCATCTCCAACTTTTAAATGCTGCAAATGCGAGGTAAATGCCCCCTCCGGCACCACAATCGAGAAAAATTCCAGGGTCTCATCAAAAGGTGATGACACGACTGAATAGGCTCGAACGACCAGATGATCTCCGACCTTTAAGCCAATACGCGCAAACTGCCCGGCAGTAAATTTAAAATGCGCAGGGCGTGTCATAGTGAAACTAAACAGCGTATTGGTCCAACGGTGTACAGATAAAACCTTTTCCAGGCTAAATTTTTCAATAGACATGATTCAAACGTGGCATCAAAGACTATGCTCATGGTAGCATGACCCTATAATTTATTAATATTTTTTAAATGTTAAGGCTCTATTCATGCGCATGACTTTACGCCAGCTGGCTGTTTTTGTAGCAGTTGCTCAAGAAGGCACCGTCACCAAAGCCAGTGATGCAGTCAAACTCACCCAAAGTGCGGCGAGTATGGCTTTAGCAGATTTAGAAGATGGCCTTGGGGCACCTTTGTTTGATCGGCTCGGAAAACGTTTACAACTGAATGATTTGGGCCGTTTTTTACTCCCGCAAGCCCTAGAAATTCTGGGCCGTTGTGAGACATTTGAACAAGCAGCTCAAGGCGAGTTACAGAGTATCGATCTGCGTCTGGGTGCGACACTCACTATTTCAGATTATTTAATGCCTGATCTGATGGCAGGTTTCTTAAAAATTCAGCCCCAAGCGCACTTACAGCTGCAAGTGGGAAATACCAGACAGATGATCGAAGCCGTCAATCAGTTCCAGCTGGATCTGGCCTTAATTGAAGGTTCTTGTCATCTGCCACAGCTGCAATGCATCCCTTGGCGTAATGATGAACTGGCCGTCTGCTGTGCACCCGATCACCCTTTGGCACAGCTTGACCGTGCCTTAACGGCAAAAGATTTCAAGTCTGTAGAGTGGATCTTGCGTGAAGAAGGTTCAGGGACGCGTGAGGTCTTTGACAATGCGATTTTAAAAGATGTTCCTGATGCCAAAATCCGCTTGACGCTGGGTCATAATGAAGCGATTTTAAAAATTGTCGCAGGTGGGATTGGCATGTCCTGTATTTCCAAACTGGCGGTTGAGCCTTTGCTCGAAAAAGGTCATCTGGTAATTCTGGACACCCCATTCTGGTCACTGACCCGCCCCCTGTTTATGCTGGTGCACCGTCAGAAATATCAAGGCCCGGGTCTTAAGGCCTTTATGAAGTTCTGTGAAGCTTAGAATTTTGTTGAAATAAAAAAGCGCCGAAGGGCGCTTTTTTTAACGGTAAAACTGATGTTCACAAGGAATACCGTCACTATCTCCATCCATCTGGGTACCAGGGCAATGTCGCAAAAAGAATATCGCTTCATCATAAGAGTGCATCTGGCTACAGTGGGTTCTGCCATCACACTGATAAGGTGACGACACTGAAGTGGAGGAAGTAGTACTTCTAAGAGGGGTATTGGTGGATACCTCTAAATTCTTCTTAGCTTGTTCGCTTAGGCCTTGTTCAGGTAAATTACTTAAGGCTGCACGTTGTTCTGAAACCAGCCTTTTTTTGTTCTTGTATTAAATACTCAAGTTGCTGTTGCTTTTGTATTTTATAGTTTTGGTATTTTCCATAAGCCAATACAGCAAGTATGACGATAATAACTATGCCTATACTGATAAACAGTTTAGATAACGCTGGCTTTTTAGGCGGATGATAGAGTGTTGCTCTTTCTACCTGAAGATCATTATGTTGACTGACACTGGGTGAAGGCGTCTTTTGATATGAAATATCTAAGCGAACAATATGATCCGCTTTAAACTTGCCTTGATCCTCCACAATTAGAAACTTTAACTTTTCACCAATTTTCGGTAAAACATTTTTGTTTGGGAAATCTTTTATGTGGAAAAATAAATCTTTTGCTTCCCCTTCAATTTCGATAAAACCAAAACCACGTTCTTGATTATAAGTTTTGATCTTCCCCTCTTGAAACATAAGCAGCTCTTGTATTTGATATTTTGAGTAATTATATTCAGAAATCCTTTAAAACTCTCAAATAAAAAAGCACCGTACGATGCTTTTGTATTTGAATGATGAGACAAATAGCTTAGTAAAATTATAATAGGACGGTTTATACCTAACTTAAATTTCTCCAAAAATTATAAAACCGATCGCTGTTACCAGCGCCAACCAGAGTGTGGGGCTAAAGAAAATAGTATGGCGTACTGGAGTAACCATCGCTGCAGGAGCTAGAGACGGCAGCGCAACCACTTCAGAGACCAACTCTTCCTGACGCTTAATATCCAGACGTACCATATTGTCCAGTTGAATCCTATTCTGCTCTTCAATTATTCTAAATTTAAGTCGCTCCCCGACTTGTGGCGTGATCTCAGAGGAAGGTAGATTCTGTAAGCGAAAATCTAGCTCTTGCGGCTTTTCTATGAGCTCAATTGTTCCAGTCCCACATCTGACATCGTAGGTTTTAATTCTTCCATCTGTAAACATGACATATGTCCCTAGATCATTCAACAGATGCGTATTTTATATGGAAAGGTTTAAAGGATATTGTTGAGCTTTGGTGAGTATTTTATTGTTTTAGTAACGCTATACAGAACTTGGATTACACAAGCTCCTACAAATCACGTTAGCGTAATACTCAAATAAAAAAAGAGGCTCTAAAGCCTCCTTCTGGATATATTTTCCAAGCAAAATTAACGCTTTAAATTCGACAATAGGGCTGAGGTAATCGAAGTATTGACTGCTACCGCTTTGGCTTTTTTGGCTTTCTTGGATTTGTCTTCTACACGTTCAATTTTGATGGCTTTGTAGCGATCTCCATTTTGAACTACATTAAATTTTACCCGGTCATTGCGTTTCGGTTCACCTGAGTCAGCAGGGAAATCCGAGATATGAAAAAATATCTCACCTTCAGGTGAAGAAATAAAACCAAATCCTTTTTCTGGATTGTACTGCTGTACTTTTCCTTGATATTGCTCGGAAGTCATAAACATCCCCTACTCTGCTTCTGTCAGTATTCAGTATATAAAAAAGAGGCCCTAAAAGCCCCTTTCCTGTGCATTTTTAACCATTAGTCTTTTTGAACTGAACCAAAAATCTTGTCACCGGCATCACCTAGACCCGGCACAATATAACCATTGTGATCTAAGCCTTTATCAATGGCAGCAGTGAAAATCACCACATCCGGATGTGCTTCTTCAACCCGCTTAATCCCTTCAGGCGCCGCCACCAGCACCATGACCCGAATATCTTTACAGCCATTTTCTTTAAGTACATCAATTGCCGCAACCAGTGATGAACCTGTCGCCAGCATTGGATCAATGATCATGGCAATCCGGTTTTGTACATCTGGAACCAGTTTTTTATAATAGGTACGCGCTTCCAGTGTTTCTTCATCGCGTTCCAGCCCCAGTACAGATACTTTGGCACTTGGAATCAGATTCAGGAAACCATCCAGCATCCCAATTCCTGCACGCAAAATCGGCACAACGGTGATTTTTTTACCCGCAATGCGGTCAACTTTGACTGCACCATCCCAACCGTCAATTTTATGCTCAACCATTGGTAAATCTTTGGTTGCTTCATAGGTCAGCAACATGGTTACTTCTTGTGCCAGCTCACGGAAATTTTTCGTGCTGATATCGGCACGACGAAGCAGACCTAATTTATGTCGGATCAAAGGATGACGAATTTCATGGATAGCCACGGGAAAACACCTAAAAGGGTAAAACTAAATTTCTACCATTATAGAGGCTTTTGTTAATTTTTATAAATAAAAAAGCCCCCAATCATGGAGGCTTTTTTGTAATAGCTTAGTCAGGCACGAAATCAGTTAAAACCACTTTGCACCAAAGTGAAAATAAACTGCTGTAATTCAGGCGACAGGGCAAAGAATGCAAACTTGGAGATTGCAATCATTGGATCCGGGTAGACACCCAATACCAACACCAGTAATGCCACTGCCAGTACCATGATACCGCCCACTTTCTGGCCCCAGTGATTCACCGCATCGATACGCGGCGTTTCTGGTGGAGTCATATACATCACCACCATAACACGCAAGTAGTAGTACAGACCGATACCTGAACCCAGAATGACCATTGCTGCAAGGAACCAAGCCTCGCCTGCAACTGCAGTTTTAATCACCAGGAACTTACCAATGAAACCAGCCGTTAACGGGATACCTGCCAGCGATAACATCATGACAGTTAATACCGCTGTCAATACCGGACGGCGCCAGAACAGACCGCGGTATTCCGCCAGGCTGCCTGCTTCGTCAGTATTGTTATACGGGCTGGACATCAAGGTCACTACACCGAAGGCACCTACTGTGGTCAATACATAAGTAATGACATACACGTTCAAGCTTTCAAAAGTCGCAAAACCTTGTACTTGCAAGAAGTCAGTATTACGTGCCGTAACAATCGCCACCAGGATATAACCAAAGTGAGCAATTGAAGAGTAGGCCAGGATACGCTTTAAATTCACTTGCTTTACCGCCAGCAAGTTACCGACCAGAATCGACAGTACCGCAATCACAGTCAGAATCGTAATGAAACTATCAGACAGTAACAAGCCTGAAGACAGGACGTAACGTGCAAACAGACCCAGCGTTGCCACTTTTGCAACTGTCGCCAGGAAAGTCGCAATCGGCGCTGGAGCACCGGCATAGACATCTGGTGTCCATTTGTGGAACGGCGCAAGTGATAACTTGAAGCCAACGGCAAATATAATAAATGCCAGACCCACCACAACTGCTGGTTGGTTGAAGACGCTCAATAACTTGCCTGGTTCGCCAACAAAGCTTAAAGAACCTGTATAAGCATAGATATATGCCATACCCATCAACAACATTGCAGAAGCAGTTGCCGAAAGCACCAGATATTTCACACCTGCTTCAAGCGATTGAGAACGCTGATGTGTATAGGCCAGCAAGCCGTAAACAGGGATCGACATTAACTCAAGGCTGATAAAGAAAGAGGCATAGTGAGAACTTGCTACCATAAGCATTGCACCTGCAACAGATGCCAGCATCAGGATATACAGCTCTTCACGGTTATCTTTATAGGTTTCGATATAAGCATGTGACAAAGTACAACATGCCAGTGCAGCAATCAGAATCATGAACTGGTACAGCATCGTAAACGGATCTACGATGAACATGTTCATGATATTGGCAGGTGCAAATTTACCCGCCAATAAAACAAAGACGATATAGAACGCAGCTAGGTTTAAACCCACTACGGCCGTAGTCGCAACTAAGTTATGGTTACGCTTAATTGCAGTCAACAACATGACCGCGATCGCAGTTAATGCCACGATCATCACAGGTGCTAACGGCATAAGCTCAGAAAAAGACATTGTGAAGTTCATGGCTTATTGGATCTCCACATTTTCAAGTTGAATCGGTGCTTGTTCAGCAACCACTTCAACAACTTCTTGAACTGGAATGTAGCTATTTGCTAACCACGCCATGCTTGAGTTTGAAACATCAAGGAAGCTTTGTGGGTATAGACCAAGCCATACAAGACCAAGCGCACAGATCAGCAGAATCACTACTTCACGCGCGTTCAAATCTTTCAGTGGATGTGTATAGTGCTGTTTTTGCTCTTCGTTTGGTGTACCGAACAATGCCTTGTGAATCAGGATTAAACCGTACAGACCTGCGAACACCAAGCTGATTGCAGCAATGATGGTAAATGTCGGGAATTTGTTGAAAGACCCCATCAGGATCAGGAATTCACCAATAAAGTTACCCAGACCAGGAATACCCACAAGCGCCGCAATGAAGAACATCAGGAAGAATGCAAGATAAGGGAACTGACCACGCATACCGCCCATCAAACGCATATCACGAGTATGCACACGTTCGTAGACTTGACCACACATAATGAACAGTGCAGCAGAAGACAGACCGTGAGCCAGCATCATGATCATCAGACCCTGGAAGGTCAGAATATTACCTGCATAAATCGCCAGTAATACGAAGCCCATGTGCGAAATAGAGGTGTACGCCAACAGACGTTTCATATCTGTTTGCCGGAATGCACACCAGGCACCGTAGAAGATACCAATCAGACCCAGAATGATCGCGAAGTCTGCAAATTGTGCAGAAGCTGCCGGGAAGAATGGAATCACAAAACGAAGTAAACCGTAAGCTGCTGTCTTGATCAGGATACCGGCAAGGTCTACCGAACCCGCTGTAGGTGCTTGCGCATGTGCATCTGGTAACCAGCCATGTAATGGGAAAACTGGAAGTTTTACCGCAAAGCCGATGAATAAACAGATCATAAAGGCATAAGCAACTGCTGGAGCCTGTGCATCAAGCGTATTCGCCACCCCCATCAGGTAGTTGTAGTCGAAACGAATTTCGCCAGTCATGTTGAAACCTACGGTCACCAGACCCAGGATACCAATCAACATGACCAAACCAGCAACTTGCGTATAGATGAAGAACTTGTTTGCCGCATAAACGCGCGATTTACCTTCTGCTCCCTTATGCCCCCAAAGTGCAATCAAGAAATAGATCGGAACCAGCATCATCTCCCAGAAGAAGAAGAACAGGAACATGTCAATCGCAAGGAAAACACCGATCACCCCACCCAGAGACCATAAGAGGTTTAAGTGGAAGAAACCAACGTTCTTCTGAATTTCACCCCACGAACAGCCGACTGCCAGTACACCCAGAAGTGCAGTTAAGCCGACCATCAGCAGTGATAGACCATCTACTGCCAGGTGAATGTTAATCCCCAGAGTTTGAATCCAAGGTAATTTGAACTCGGCTGCCCACGAAGGGTTTGCACCGCCAAGTTCATAGTTATAAGTACCAGACTGCCAGAGGACGATGGTCAAAACCAGCGTCACCAGCATACCAATTAAGGCAATATAGCGTGGCAGGTGTTGGTCGAGTTTATCGACCAACCAGCACACAAAACCTGCAATGAACGGAATGAGGATCAGAGCCGGCAAAATAATATTGTTTGGAGCTTCCATTTTATTTCCCCACTACCTGAATCACGAGCAAGATCATCAGTAGGACAACGACGCCGAGCCCCATGCTTGATGCGTATTCACGCAGTGATCCTGTTTGACGTGAACTGGTAAAGCTGTGACCACCTTTAACAAGTGCAGGAAGTACCAGCCATAGGCCATCAATCGGATCACGACCAAAAATCTTCGCGAACAATAAATATGGTTTAACAAAAATAAGGTCGTAAAGCGCATCGAAACCTAGTGCATTACGGCAAATATTTGCAAGGCCTGCACCCAAAGAAGTCTGGGCAAAAGATTTGACTGCATTGTAGGCAAATGCGAACAATACCACACCTACCGCAAGACCAGCTAAGGCTACACCAATCGCGACATATTCAGCGCCATGTGCGCCTGCTTCCAAAGCTTCAGGAATAATGAACGCTGGAATTTGTGCAGCATTCAGAATATTCATGACGGGTGCTTTCAAAACGATTGCAAGACCTGTTGACAAGACCGCAAGGATTGCCAGTGGCGCCCAGTACGTGATGCCTTTGATTTCATGGTAAGGCGTGTTTTCTTTGCCAAAGAATACAATCCAGATTAAACGGAAAGTATAGATTGAAGTTAAGAATGCACCTGCAACACCAACCCAGTACAGCGTATTGAATACCGGTAAGCCTGCAATATGGCTTTGTGTCCAGACTGCAGCAAGAATCGCATCTTTCGAGAAGAAACCGATGGTCAGGAATGGAATCGCAGCGAGCGCACCACCACCAATGGCAAAACAGGCAAACAGGAATTTGTTCTTGTAGAACAGACCACCCATCTTGAAGATGTTTTGTTCGTGATGGTAAGCCAGAATCACCGCACCCGAAGACAAGAATAACAATGCCTTGAAGAATGCGTGAGTCAGCATGTGGAACAGACCTGCCTGGTAGGCTTCAGCACCAACCGCCATGAACATATAACCCAGCTGACTCATGGTTGAGTAGGCCAGAATACGTTTGATGTCGGTTTGAACCAATGCAGCAAAACCAGCCACTAGCAATGTCACTGCACCCGTAATCGAGATGAACACCATGACTTCAGGGGCCAGTTCAAATACTGTGAACAGACGGCAGCACAGGTAAACACCCGCGGTAACCATCGTTGCCGCGTGGATCAAGGCCGATACAGGTGTTGGACCTGCCATCGCATCTGCTAACCATGTTTGTAACGGGATCTGTGCAGACTTACCCGCAGCACCCAGGAACAACATTAAGGCTGTCCAGATGGTCAATGACGAGCTTTGTGTCATTACAGTTGCCGCATTTTCTACGATGTACTGAGTATTCAATGTGCCGAACTGCTGGAACAACAGGAACATGGCAACCAGCAAGAATACGTCACCAACACGGGTCACTGTGAATGCCTTGATGGCTGCAAAACCATTAGCAGGATTTTGGTAGTAATAACCAATCAGCAAGTAAGAACACAGACCTACACCTTCCCAACCCAAGAATAATAACGCCAGGTTATCGCCCAGAACCAGCAGCAACATGCTGGCAACGAACAGGTTGAAATAAGAGAAGAAACGTGCAAAGTCTTCTTCGCCGCGCATATACCATGAGGCGAAGATATGAATCAGGAAACCAACCCCTGTCACCATGCCCAGCATCAATAATGATAAACCATCAAGATGCAAGCTGATCCCCGGTGCAAAACCGCCGACATTAAACCATGTCCACAGGTGTTGTACCGTCGCGGTTGAACCATTGTTGACAAAGTCCAGACCGGCAATAAGTGCAACCAAGGCCGACAGACCCACTGCACCCACCCCAATAATGGCAGCAACTGATTCAGGCAGTTTATTACGCCCTGCCGCCAAAAGGATGAAACCAATTAACGGGAATAAAATTGTTAGATATAAATAACTCATCCGCGCATCTCACTAGCAGCATCCACATCCAGGTGATGGAAGCGATGATAGAACTGAAGGACGATCGCAAGACCAATACACGCTTCTGCCGCAGCAAGCGTCAAGATCAGGATAAACATGATCTGACCGTCTGGCTGTACCCATGCACTGCCTGCCAGGACGAATGCTAAAGCCGCAGCATTCATCATGATTTCAAGGCTCATTAAAATAAACAGAAGGTTGCGTCGCACCATTACACCGTAAAAACCCAGTGCAAAAAGAATAGATGCAACGATCAAACCATGCTCTAAAGGGATGTTGCCCATTATTCTTTGTCCTCTTCTGCACCTGGCTCACGTTTACCCAGATGAAATGCAGCTACCAGGGCAGCCAGCAATAACATCGCAGCAACTTCTACCAATAATAAATACTGTGTAAAGAGCGCTTGACCCACAGCTTTAGGACCGACCATTTCAGTGCCCATCACCAATGAAGGTTGTGTGTAGTCAGAGTTCAATACCCAAACAACTACAAGACCGATCAGGAAGCTCATCAGTGCCGGGTAAGCCCAGGTAGATGAGGTCAGCCATGTACGTTCTTGTGCAACAGTCTGTTCGCCGAGGTTCAACATCATCACCACGAATACGAACAGGACCATGATCGCACCCGCATAGACAATCACTTCCAGCGCACCGGCAAATGGCGCGCCTACGATCATAAACAGACCAGCAACTGCAAGAAGTGAAACAATCAGGCTAAGTAAGGCATGTACCGGGTTCGTATTGGTCACAACACGAACCGTAGAAACGATGGCCACGAGGGCCATTAAATAAAATGGCCACATCATGGTAATAGACTCCGTACATCAACAGGTGCACTTTCACGCTGTGCTTCACCCTTGCCTTTGCCTGCAACTGCCATACCGGTCACGCGGTAGAAGTTATAGTCAGGGTATTTACCAGGGCCAGAAATCAGCAAGTGTTCTTTTTCATAGACCAGGTCTTGACGAACATACTCACTCAGCTCGAAGTCCGGTGTCATTTGAATGGCAGTCGTTGGACAGGCTTCTTCACACATACCGCAGAAAATACAGCGAGAGAAGTTGATACGGAAAAACTCCGGATACCAGCGACCATCTTCTTTTTCAGCTTTTTGTAGTGAGATACAGCCTACTGGACACGCAACCGCACACAGGTTACATGCCACACAACGCTCTTCGCCATCCGGGTCACGCGTCAATACAATACGACCACGGAAACGTGGCGGCACGATTTCTTCGGCTGGGACTTCTGGGTAAAGAATGGTGTCACGTTTACGTGTTGCGTGGCTGAACACCATCCACAACGAACGTACGATTGACCCGAATCCAGCTAGAAATTTAAACATTTTGTTCTCCCTGCTGTCTTAGGCCTGATTCAACAGAATCACAGCACCAGTCACCAAAAGGTTAACCAACGCCAATGGCAAGCAAATTTTCCAACCAAAGTTCATCACTTGGTCATAACGTGGACGCATTAAAGAGCCACGTGCCAATACGAACATCATGACAAAGAAAGCAGTCTTGATAATGAACCAGAATGCCGGTGGCAAGAAATCCAGACCGAACGGCGCTAACCAGCCACCAAAGAATAAGGTTACGATTAATGCTGAGATCAGGACCACGTTAACGTATTCCGCAACGAAGAACATGCCCCATTTCATCCCGCCGTATTCTACGTGATAACCTTCGGCCAGCTCCTGCTCTGCTTCCGGCTGGTCAAATGGATGACGGTGAGTTACCGCTACCCCTGCGACCACAAAGATCAGGAAGCCCAAGAACTGAGGAATAACAAACCAGACGTCTTTTTGTGCTTCTACGATTTCACGCATGTTGAATGAGCCGGCAATTGCCACTACACCCATCAGCGAGATGCCGAGGAACACTTCATAAGAAATCGTTTGTGCTGCTGAACGCAGACCACCTAACAGTGCATATTTGTTGTTAGATGACCAGCCACCAAACAGCACCGCGTAAACTGCAATCCCCGCCATCGCCATAAAGAACAGCAGGCCGATGCTCATGTCTGCTACACCCAAATACGGTGAAACAGGAATGACCATGAAAGACAGTACCGCTGTTGCCATCGCAACGCCTGGTGCCATACGGAATGTTAATTTATCAGCAAATTTTGGTGTCCAGTCTTCCTTGAACATGATTTTCAGCATGTCGGCAACAATCTGGAACATACCACCCGGACCTACACGGTTCGGACCGTAACGGTCTTGCCACAAACCAAGCAAACGACGCTCAATGAAAGACATCAACGCTGCAACCAATACCACAACAAGTAAGATTACGATCGCTTGAAGTACTGAATAGGCGATTGGCCAGTTTTCAGCCCACAGCGGCGTTTGACGGATTAATTCTTGTTCCATGAATTACACTCCTACCGCGACTGAAACAGGCTCTGCAAGAGATACCGTCGGTGCAAGACCGATTGGGTAGCCAATACAACCTGTTGGTAAGTATTCAATCACTTGAACTGGAAGAACGATCGAGTTATCCCCTGCTTTCACAGTAATTTTCTGACCATCCTGAACATTCAAGCGTGCTGCATCCTGTTCACCGACTGCAAAAACTGCTTCAGGAATACGTGATTCCATCGCCGGTGTTTTCACGGTAAATTCGCCAGAAGCAAAAATGTGATGCATCGGAACCAGACGGAAGCTGTCAGCATTCGCAACCACTGGGGCTGGTGCAACGAAAGTACGTGCTGGACGTTTTGGTAGGCGATCAAACAGACGAACGCCTGAATCACCCCCTTTCAGATGACCACCCACGTTGTCCTGGAATTTGTTCCACGCTTGTGGAGAGTTCCAGCCTGCCGACCATGCGAACGGTACCAGCGCAGATGGTGTCTGGTCACCGACATAACCTTCCATCGAGAAAGTTAAGGCAGAATCTTTGTCCACGGGCTGTTTAGGCTCGTGTACAGATAATGGCGCACGCATCGAAGTACGACCTGAATAACGGCGTGGTTCACGTGCCACTTTCAGACCATGTACACGGAAGCCCGCATCAGGTGCCACATCCAAAATACCTTCTAAAGCAGGTACGTTTTTCGCTACAGACTCGATCACATCATCCAGCAAGGTCCATGAAATGGCTTTACCTTTCACGCCCGTTTCAATTGCATGTAACCAGCGCCAAGACTCCTTGATCGCCAATTCCGGATTGTAATAACTTGGGTCATATACCTGATAGAAACGCTGTGCGCGGCCTTCCTGAGAAACCACTGTACCATCGCCTTCAGCAAAGCTTGCAGCAGAAAGTACAATGTTGGCTTTCTTCACCGTTTCTGTTTCTGAATGATCAAGCACAATCACTTCTTTGCCAGCAAGTGCAGCATCGACTTGGGTCTGCGGTAAACGACGGTAAAGGTCATTTTCAACAATCACGACTGTATCGAAGTCTTGGGCAAAAGCTTGTTCCAGGCTGTTACCACCCAGAATTGCAAGACCCATTGAGTTCACTTCTGGGACAGTCAAGGTTAAGCCAGCATTACCCAGATTTTGTGCTACTTGTGCAGCCGCTTCCATAATGGCAGCGTCTTGCAAGCTGGTACCAGAAACAATCAATGGTTTTTTCGCAGCTTTCAGGGTATCAGCAATGGTTTGAGCAAATGCTTTAGCAGCATCATCCAGACCTGTGATGACTTCACCTTTTACACCCGCAGCAATTGCAAAGCCTAAACGTGCAATATCGTTTGGAGACGCAACCACTTCACCTTCGGCAACGTCAGACAAACGGGTCTGTGTTGCAGCCAGAATGTAAATCGGAGATTTCGCATCTTGAGCAATACGCTGTACCGGTTCAGCCAGCCATTCTTGAGTACGACGCTCTGCCGCCATCTCTTTGCCTTTATTTTTCGCAGCCTGGCGAACAGATAAAGCCATACGTGGTGCAGTTTGAGTTAAATCTTCACCTAGAATTAACACCGCATCGTAGCTTTCGATTTCACGCATCGTTGGGTTATAAACACCCTCGGTTTGCATGATTGAAGCTGCCAGTTCAACCAGATTCTGCTCTTTTTGAGACAGACCTGTTGAATAGTTCTCTTGACCGACCAGCTCACGAAGTGCGAAGTTCGATTCAAGTGATGCACGCGGCGAACCAATACCCAGGATTTTTTTACCCTGAATATTTGCAATCACCGTGTCTAGTGCGGTATCGACTGAAACAGTTTCTACATTGTTGCCGGTACGGAATTGCGGTTGACGTGGGCGATCAGCACGGTTCACATAACCGGTACCGAAACGGCCTTTATCACACAGGAAGTACTGGTTCACTTCACCATTGAAACGGTTTTCAACGCGACGAAGTTCGCCATAACGTTCACCCGGAGAAATGTTACAACCTGAAGAACAGCCTTGGCATACGCTAGGCGCATACTGCATGTCCCATTTACGGTTATATCGTGCAGAGTGGGTTTTGTCAGTGAATACCCCTGTAGGACACACTTCAGTCAGGTTACCCGAGAATTCAGATTCCAAAGTCCCTGATTCCGGACGACCGAAATACACACGTGATGCGTTGGCATATACGCCGAAATCGGTACCGCCGGCATAATCTTTGTAATAACGCACACAACGGTAACATGCGATACAACGGTTCATCTCGTGCGCAATAAACGAACCCAGTTCCTGGTTGTAATGCGTACGTTTAGTGAAGCGGTAGCGACGACGGTCATGCTGCGTCATCACTGTCATATCTTGCAGGTGACAGTGCCCCCCCTCTTCACAGACCGGACAGTCATGCGGGTGGTTGGTCATCAAGAATTCAACAACAGAAGCACGGAAATCTACTGCTTCTTTGTCTTCAACCGAGATGTAGGTATTGTCAGCAGCCGGTGTCATACATGACATGACCAAACGACCACGCGTATCTTCTGGATTCGCGTATTGGGTCACAGCACATTGACGGCAAGAACCGACAGAACCTAAGGATGGATGCCAACAAAAGTATGGGATGTCGATGCCGAGACTCAAACATGCTTGCAGCAAGTTTTCCGAGCCGTTGACTTCATACGATTTTCCATCGACATGAATTGTAGCCATAGTCGAATTCCTTAAGCTTGTTCTACGTTGCGGGTTTGAGCGGCAGCATTTACTACTTTTGCTTCAAACTCGCCACGGAAATGTTTGAGTGCGCCCATTAATGGTTCCATCGCACCTGGTGCGTGAGCACAGAAAGTTTTACCAATCCAAAGCTTGCGGGTCAGTTCCTGCAAGTGATCGATATCTTCTTTTTTACCTGTACCATCTTCAAGTGCTTTCAGCGCTTTCACCGCCCAAGGCAAGCCATCACGGCAAGGCGTACACCAGCCACATGATTCACGGGCAAAGAACTCTTCCAGGTTACGTGTTGCTGAAACCATACATTGCGTTTCATCCACCACCATCAATAAACAGGTTCCTAAACGTGAGCCTGCTTTCATGATGGTTTCTGCATCCATCGGAAGGTCGATATGCTCTGCGGCCAGGAAGTCAGTCGAGGCACCGCCCGGCAACCATGCTTTTAGCTTTAAGCCATCACGCATACCACCGGCATGTTCTTCAATCACTTCACGAGCCGTGGTACCAAATGGAAGCTCCCATAAGCCAGGGAATTTCACCTTACCAGATGCACCATAGATTTTAGTGCCTGGATCTTTGGATTTACCCGCAGACAGACCAATATACCATTCAGGGCCACGCAGCATAATTGCCGGCAAGTTGTTGTAGGTCTCGACGTTGTTGACAATCGTCGGACGACCCCAAGCCCCTGCAACTTGCGGGAATGGTGGTTTGGTACGCGGGTTGGCACGGCGACCTTCCAGCGAGTTAATCAGTGCTGTTTCTTCACCACAGATATAACGGCCTGCACCGGTATGCACGTGCAATTCAAAGTTCCAGCCAGAATCCAGAATATTTTCACCCAGATAACCTTTGGCACGGATTTGTGCAATCGCGTCGTTCAGGTATTTTGCCGCTTCGATATATTCGCCACGGATAAAGATATAACCATGAGTCGCTTCGAGGGTATAGCCGGCAATCAGCATACCTTCAATCAGCTGGTGAGGAAGATCTTCCATCAACAGACGGTCTTTGAAGGTACCTGGTTCCATTTCATCGGCATTACAAATCAGGTAACGAGGACCTGAATTGTCATTTGGTGCCATCAGCGACCATTTGATGCCTGCCGGGAAACCTGCACCACCACGGCCCTTTACTGTTGCAGCTTTAATGACTTCCAGCACTTCTTTCGGCTGCATGCCAATGGCTTTTTTAAAGCCGGCATAACCCTCTAGGGCTTCGTAATCATCGGCATTACGAACGTGCTCTTGTTTACTCAAACGCCAGGTCAATGGATGCGTTTCTGGGTTACCGTCACCATAAATTGGTTTTGGTTCAGTATTCATACATACTTCTCCAGCAACTGTTTAACCGAAGTCACTTCAACTAAACCGTGCGTATCTTCATCAATCATTAAGGTTGGGCCCTTGTCACAGTTACCCAGACAGCAAATTGGTAGCAAGGTAAAACGGCCATCAGCAGTCGTCTGACCAAACTGGATACCCAGTTCACGCTGGAAAGCTTCTGCCAAAGTTTCCGCACCCATCAAGAAACACGCAATCGAGTCACACAGTAAAATTACGTGACGACCCACGGGCTGGCGATAAATACGGTTATAGAAAGTCGCTACACCTTCCAAATCCGCAACACTCATGCTGAGCATTTGCGCGATAGCATTCATCTGTGCATCATCTACCCAGCCATTACGGCGTTGTACACACTTCAGCGCATCAAGACACGCTGCACGTGGATATGGATAGTGGCCCATGTGCTGTTCGATTTCGTGGATTTCTTCCTTCGTTAAAATCCCTTCAACATTCACACGTGGCTTTCTATCAGTCAAAATCATCATAATGCGTTACCCCTTAGCGATCCACGTCAGCCATTACGACGTCAATTGTCGCTAAATAAATGATTAAGTCAGATACAAGACTGCCGTTAATCACAGAAGGCATTTGCTGTAAGTGCGTGAAAGTCGGTGTACGGATACGGGTACGATAACTCATGGTTGACTTGTCTGAAGTCAGGTAGTAGTTCGATGCCCCTTTCACCACTTCGGCCATTACAGATGCTTCACCAGCAGGCATTACAGGACCCCATGACACGCTTAAGAAGTGCGTAATCAAGGTTTCAATATCTTGCAATGTCTTGTCTTTTGGTGGTGGAACTGCCAATGGATGGTCTGCTTTATAAGCACCAGATGGCATGTTATCCAGGCACTGACGAATGATTTTCAGTGATTCTTCGATTTCACGGAAATGAACCAGCACACGTGCATAGGCATCGCCTTCATACTCTAAAGGCACTTCAAAGTCGTAGTTTTCATAACCGCTATATGGACGGTATTTACGTACGTCGAAATCAATACCTGTGGCACGCAGACCAGTACCTGTCACACCCCAAGCCAGCGCAGATTTTGCATCGTATTGCGCCACACCCTGGGTACGGCCCATGAATACCGAGTTGCGTAAAGCAGCTTTGTAGTATTCATTCATACGTTTTGGCATCCAGTCGAGTAATTCTCGAACCAGCTTATCCCAGCCATTTGGCAGGTCGTGTGCAGTACCACCAATCCGGAACCATGCCGGATGCATACGGTAACCGGTAATCGCTTCCACGATGTCATAGACTTTTTGACGGTCAGCGAACATATAGAATACAGGCGTCATACCACCGGCATCCTGAATCGCAGTACCAATGAACAGCAAGTGGTTATTGATACGGAACAGTTCTGACATCATGACACGGATACATTGCGCGCGGTCAGGGACAGTAATGCCCGCCATTTGCTCCACACCCATCACATAAGGCATGTTTTGCGCACAACCACCCAGGTAGTCGACACGGTCAGTATAGGGAATGAAGGAATGCCAGGTTTGACGTTCAGCCATCTTCTCCACACCACGGTGGTGATAACCGATATCAGGCACACAGTCCTTCACTTCTTCACCATCCAGCTGCAAGATCACACGGAAGGCACCGTGCGCAGATGGGTGGTTTGGACCCAGGTTCAGGAACATGAAGTCTTCATCGGCATTACCGCGCTTCAGACCCCAGTCCTCAGGGACGAAACGTAAATGCTCCTGTTCAAAATCCTGCTTGGCCTTATCCTGAATATACGGCGTATATTCAGTTGCACGTGCAGAATACTCTTTACGTAACGGATGACCTTCCCAGTAGGTTGGCAACAAGATACGATGGAGCATTGGATGCCCTTCGAAATTGATACCAAACATGTCATAAGCTTCACGCTCATACCAGTTCGCATTCGGCCAGATATTCGTTGCGGTCGGCATATTCAGATCGCTGTCGCTTAAGGCCACTTTAATACGAATGTCACAGTTACGCTCTAACGACAATAAGTGATAGAACACTGTGAATTCTGATGCAGGCAAACCGTCACGATGGGTACGCAAGCGCTCATCTACTGCAGACAAGTCAAATAGCATCACATAAGGACGTGGCACGGTACGCAAGAACATTAAAACTTCTTGTACACGTGCGCGCTCAACCCAAACTGTCGGGAAATCCTCGAAAGTCGTTTGCACAAAGAAGTTCTCACCAAATTTGGTTTTGAGCTCTTCAATGATGGCAAATGCTGGGCGTGAATCAACTGCTGTTGATTCTGGCATAGCAATGTCAGTTTCAGCCATTGGCTTGGCTTCCTATTTAATACAAATTCAGTCAACCTAAACGACGACTACACCCAGAGCGGGTGCAACAGATCATCTGTCGTTTAAATTATTTAATTTCATCCATAGAGCGTAAATTTTTCACAGCAACACGCTGATCTTTCTTACGGTCACGTTCCGGCATCATCTTTGGCTTATACACTGGCTTAAGATCATCACCGATCACCGCAGAAAGCGGACGACGCTCTAGTTGAATTTGGTCTTGCAACAGCATGAGTGCCTGAATCAGGGCTTCAGGACGTGGCGGGCAACCCGGGATATACACATCGACAGGAATGATTTTATCAACACCCTGTACAACTGAATAAATATCGTACATACCACCTGAGTTTGCACACGCACCCATTGAAATTACCCACTTTGGTTCAAGCATCTGCTCGTACAGACGTTGAATCACCGGAGCCATTTTCACGAAGCATGTACCAGCGACGATCATCAAATCGGCCTGACGTGGTGAAGCACGGATGACCTCGGCACCAAAGCGTGACAAGTCATGTACACCGGTCAAGGTCGTTGCATACTCTACATAGCAGCAAGACGTACCAAAGTTAAACGGCCAAACTGAGTTCTTGCGTCCCCAGTTTACTGCTGTGTGTATTACATCCTCTAAGCGAGTCATGAATACGTTTTTATTCACTTCTTCTTCTAAAAGCGGGTCTTCTACCAAGATACGCTCTTGAAGTGGATATTGATCAGCATTCGGATTCGCACGGGTTAATGTGTATTTCATCCCGAGTTACTCCTTATCAGATGATTGAGCTTGTGACTTTTTCACAAGACCAGATGATTGAGCTGGGATTTGGCCAGTTGGGTCCATAACCAATTCTTCAACTGAGTTGAAGCGCGTAATTTCCGCAAGATCCATATTTGGCGAACCAATTTTAGGTTTAATCCCGGCTGCTTTACGTTTGTCTGAAGGTGCCCAGTTCAGTGCGCCTGTCGATAATTCGTAAACCAAGCCAACGAGTAAAACTAAAATAAATATAGCTGCGGTTACAAAACCAACCCAACCTACTTCACGAACAGAAGCTGCCCATGCGTACAGGTAAAGGGCTTCCAAGTCAAACACGACGAAGAAAATTGCAACCAGATAGAATTTTGCGGACAAGCGGATACGGGCTCCACCTGCTCCAACTACGCCTGACTCAAACTGCTCCTGCTTGGCACGGCCCCATGATTTACCCCCGAGGAGTAATGGGACAGTGAGCATAAAGACGCACAAAAATGTAACACCGATCACGAAGGCAATAATTGCCCATTCGTATGGAGTAATGGCATTCATGCGGGGATAACTCCTGGCAGGCCTATTTATTAACAAAGAATGTATGTATTGGCCTTCAAATACACCAAACACAAAATTAATCCCGCCAATTGTACCTGATTTTGGATTTCACTTGCTAGCTTCTCGCCCTTAGTCTTTGGGATGATTTTTTAGGCATTTCAGTATTTAATTGGGCGTGAGTGCACTCAAAGCTGCACTAATTGCTTTATTTAGTTGATTTTCGACCTTCAATTATTTTAACAAGCCTGTAAAAATCCAGTTTTCAGTCCTGACAGGCTATTTCAACTTGAATCCATCAAGTCAGGAAAGTTTCTATTTAGGTCTTAAATCGAATTAACTAAAACAAAATGAGTGTGCCACAGCAAAAAGTAACTTTAAACACCACTTGCGTCGTTTAAATTTTCAGCGAAAAATATAAAATCAGGCAATTTAAACCCTGTTCCGGCCGCACCCCCCCTATCAAGCAATTGTATTTTTTTGCAACACATTCAACAGATTGATTCAGATTATGTTATTTGTATTTCTAGGCCTGATAATCACATAAATAAAGCAACTAAAGGAGTCCAGTATGTCTCTACATTTTACGCATAAACCTAATTATTTTTTATTTTCCCAACTTTTGATTCGACATATCGAAACTTATATTCATAAACACCCTGATGCCAGCAATGCTATTTTTGACTTGCGCGAAATTCACGACCTGTTCCAAGCCGATCAGGCCTCTTCGAGCATCAACCTGGAAGGCATTTTAAATATTGTTGATGAATACAAAGTGGAAACCATCTCTGGCGACCAAAAACTGATCCAGAATTATAGTATAGATGCCAAATACAATAAGCTGATGATTGATTTTAATGCAGAACCTTTAGATAGCCTGCGTGATGGCAAACCACTAATTGAACCAGACGTCACCGTACAGGAATAAATCCTCGTAGCATAAAACAAAAAAACGATACTGATTTCAGTATCGTTTTTTATATCAGGTGACTTAAACACAGATTTTAGGCTGAACGCTCGCTGCTGGCTTCTTCAACATGTTCCAGCATTTTCGGTCTGGATTTCTTACTATAACGATGAGCCGGCCAGGTCATAATAAAGCGCGCGCCACCCAGTTTCGGACTCTGATCAACCTCAATGCTTCCTCCGAACCAGTAAGCAATCCGACTAACAATAGAAAGTCCCAAACCATACCCCCCTGAAGCCCGGGTACGACTATCATCTAAACGGGCAAAAGCTTCAAAGATACGGGCGCGATCTATTTCCGGAATCCCCGGACCATCATCTTCTATACAGATATAGGCTTGTCCTTCAGCATCCAGCCCACCACTTAACAAAATTCTACTATCGCAATAACGTACGGCATTCCCTACCAAATTCTGAATCACCCGATGCAAATAGCGCCGCTCCGCCTCTACCACTATGTCATCAGACATTGCTTGCAGCTCAATAACTTTTCCGGTCTTCAGAGCTTCAGTTTCCACAGCAACCTGATTTAACACTTCATACAGATCTACATGTTCAAACTCAATTGAAGGCATGCCCTGCTCAAGCTTGGCATAGGTCATAATTTCATCAATCAGGGTATTTAGCGCCTCAATATCTTTATCGATCTGTTCGACCTGCTGTAGGCGGTAATCGTAGTCATCTTCATCTGCCATCATTTCTACCGCAAAACGAATCCGTGCAACAGGCGTACGCAACTCATGCGACACAGCACGCATCAGCTCACGCTGCGCTTCAATAAGACGCTGAATATGATCTGACATATTGTTATAGCTGGATGCCAGAGTCGCCATTTCATCATTTCCCTCAATCGGAAGACGGAGCGACATATTCCCGCTCTTCATCTTGTTCAGGGCATAATTGACTTCGCGCAGTTTACGCTGCATCGGCACCAGCAAACCATACACTCCCAGACTTAAGACAAACAAGCTGAGCAAGGTAATGCCCGCCGCCAGCTGAAATGGCATCCAGTTAAAGAGTGGCACTGGCCCCATAACCAGTACTTCCGAGGTCGAACCTGGAATGGGTGACACAATGGAAATAGTAGTGCCACGAATCGAGGCACTATCACGATACAGAATAATACTGTGATCCAGGCGTAAACGTCCGATCTGTTCGGAGTCCAGCGGCAGCGCCTGTACGGTCTCTATTGAAATCGGGTAGGAGAAATATGACTGAATACGCTCAAGGTATTCTTTTTCCTGGCCCGGATAGTAGACGAGATAATCCAGAATAAAGACCGGCAGAGCCTTCATCTGACGTTCGGTAATATTGTCCGCCTTGATATAAAGATAATGCTCCGGGTCATCTTGCAGCGCTACAACAATATAGGCCACGCTGGTTTTGGCATCCCAGCGCACGACGGCCTTGCGCTCAGCCAGTCGTCGGGCTTCGGCGCGGGTAACATCAACTTTACTGGCTTCAATATAGTAAATCGGGAGTTCTAATAAATCCGACGCATCGGAAATCCAATCCATCTTCTGCTGAAGGTTGGGCTGACGCGCAACCCCCTCACTGATGATATAAGCCATACCATCAGTCAGGGATTCACGATATTCCTGCGCACGCTGATAGTTAATAATCTGTACCAGCAGGTAGCCAAATATCGCCACCAATACCACAAGGACGACCAATCCTGCGTAAATACGCAAAAATATACTGTGTTTAAACACTTATATTTATCCTGCTTTTCAGGCAACCAACCGTCTGATCCTACATTCCGTTGGTTTCTTTGACGAAGAGATAACCTTTACTACGTACTGTTTTAATACGTTTTGGATTCTCTGGATCATCACCAATTTTTGGACGAATGCGCGAGATACGCACATCAATTGAGCGGTCCTGACCATCATATTCAATACCGCGTAAGCGTTCGAAAATATCTTCACGAGACAGAATACGCCCCGCATTTGAGGCAAGCAGCCACAACAGATCGTATTCAGCGCTGGTAAAATCAACCAGCTCGCCATTTAAGGTCACTGAACGTCCACCATTGTCGATGACCAGGTCATCAAACTCAATACGCTGTGCCACTTCATCTTCCGGCACCTTGTCGGTACGGCGTAGCAAAGCACGAATACGCGCTAAAAGTACACGTGGCTGTACCGGTTTAGCCACATAGTCATCCGCCCCCATTTCCAGACCCAATACCTGATCCATATCTTCTGTGCGTGCGGTCAGCATTAAAATCGGCTGATGATAATGTGGACGCACTTCACGACAAATGGTCAAACCATCTGCACCTGGCAACATCACATCGAGGACAACCATATCAGGCTGCTCGGCAATAATACGACGAATTGCACGATTACCATCCGGCTCAACTCCGACTTCCAGCCCGTTACGGATTAGATATTCTTGAGTTAAACGCGCAAGACGTTCATCATCTTCAACAATTAAAATCTTGGGTAACTTTTCTTCTTGGCTCATGTCTTGCCTCTTTATTTAATGGACGTATGCTATGGCGTATCCTTTTGAAATCCAATAGATACGATTTTAATATGCTTGCAATATACACACGTTTACATTGTAAACAATATCCTGTTCACCAAACTGATACATCAAAATAGCATTTTGTAATACTTATCAGGCGCCTTTTCAGACAAAAGCGCTTTTCTCAAGAGTTCAGCCATCCTCTCACCTTTACAATAAAAATTACATGAATAAAATGTGACTGCTTGAGTCAAGGCTTTTTAGTTATCCACAAGGTTATCTATAAGCACTTGAGGCCAGCTTTGTTATGCTATGCCTTACCGGACAAGGCTTATACAAAAATCAATAAAAATAGGGATTTTTTTACAAAAGTTCGAGATAAAACTTCAGAAAAATATTTAGCAAAATGTCAATATTGATCTACCCTGATTTTTCCCGTATCTTGTGTCCAATTAAACTTTAAACCACTAGGTCTTGTGTTTATTCCTCAAACACTGTGGCACAAAAATTGCCCAGTTCAAATGGTCTATAAACATAAAAATAGATGACAAATGGAGCTATGCTAGCATGAGCGTATCAATTTCAACTCCTGGTCAAATTCAGGTGATTAAACGCACCGGAGATGTTGCCAGCTTTGACGCGGAAAAAATCTCTGTTGCCATTGGTAAAGCTTTCTTGGCTGTAGAAGGCCAGCAAAGCGCTGACTCAAGTCGTATTCACGATCGCATTGAACAACTGACGGAAATGGTCCTCAATACATTCAAACGTCGCTTGCCTTCAGGCGGAACCATTCACATTGAAGAAATCCAAGATCAGGTTGAACTTGCGCTTATGCGTACAGGCGAACAGAAAGTTGCGCGTGCCTATGTCATCTATCGCGAACAACGTGCTGAAGCTCGTAAGCAGCTGGGTGCAAACCATCACCCTACGCTTCAAGTCATGGATGCTGACGGGAAGCTTAAGCCACTCGATTTAAGTGCTTTGACTGCAACAGTGACCAAAGCTGCTGAAGGTTTAGAAGGTATTGATATACAGGCGATTGTCAACGAGACTGTCAAGAACCTGTATAACGGCGTGAAAGAGTCTGACATCTCAACCACAATGATGATGGCGACCCGCACCCGTATTGAGCAAGAGCCTAACTATACGTATGTGACTGCACGTTTACTACGTGATGATCTGGTAGCCACCGGTTTAGAGTTCTTGGGTCTTCCGACAGACACCAATGAAGGTGATGCACTTGAAACTTTCCTGAAGAAAGGTATCGAGCTTGAGCTGCTTTCTCCAGAATTGTTGAACTTTGACCTGGCGAAACTGGCAGCGGCAATTCAACCAGAACGCTCAAACCAGTTTACTTACTTGGGCCTGCAAACTCTATTTGACCGTTACTTCATCCACTCAGATGGCGTACGTTTCGAACTTCCGCAATTGTTCTTTATGCGTGTTTCTATGGGCTTGTCGCTCAATGAAGAAAACCGTGAAGACCGCGCGATTGAGTTCTATAACTTATTGTCTAGCTTTGACTATATGGCATCGACGCCTACCCTGTTTAACTCGGGTACGTTACGTCCACAATTATCGAGCTGCTACTTGACCACCATTGATGATGATCTGTATGACATTTATGGTGCAATGCGTGATAACGCCATGCTGTCTAAATGGGCAGGCGGTTTAGGTAATGACTGGACGCCAGTTCGTGCCCTAAACTCATACATCAAAGGCACTAACGGTAAGTCTCAAGGTGTAGTTCCATTCCTGAAAGTAGCCAACGATACGGCTGTTGCGGTGAACCAGGGCGGCAAGCGTAAAGGTGCAGTCTGTGCGTACCTTGAAACCTGGCACCTGGACATTGAAGAATTCCTGGAACTGCGTAAGAACACCGGTGATGACCGTCGTCGTACCCACGACATGAACACGGCGAACTGGGTTCCTGACCTGTTCATGCAACGTGTATTTGAAGATGCGGAATGGACTTTATTCACTCCTTCTGAAACGCCTGATCTGCATGATTTGACTGGTGCAGAATTTGCTGAGCGTTATGCTTACTACGAAAGCATTGCCAAAGAAACAAATATGCTGCACAAAAAAATCCGTGCAAAAGATTTGTGGCGCAAAATGCTGTCAATGCTGTTTGAAACCGGTCACCCATGGATCACTTTCAAAGACGTATGTAACCTGCGTTCACCACAACAGCATGTAGGTGTCGTTCACTCTTCTAACCTGTGTACTGAAATTACATTAAACACCAGCAAAGATGAAATTGCGGTATGTAACCTGGGTTCGATCAACCTGGTTCAGCATGTTCAAGGCGGGGTCTTAAATCGAGAGAAGCTTGCTCGCACGATTAAAACAGCCGTTCGTATGCTCGACAACGTAATTGACATCAACTACTACGCTGTTCCGCAAGCAAAAAATTCAAACCTGAAACACCGCCCGGTTGGTATGGGAATCATGGGCTTCCAGGATGCACTGTACGAAATGGGTATGGCTTACGGTTCTGATGAAGCGGTGAACTTCGCTGACGAATCGATGGAAGTGATTTCTTACTATGCCATTTCAACCTCAAGCGATTTGGCGGTTGAGCGTGGTACTTATGAAACCTTTAAGGGGTCATTATGGGATCAAGGCATCTTGCCGATCGACTCACTGGATCTGGTCGCAAAAACACGCCCAGAGCGCATGTTTGAAGTGGATCGCACGCAACGTCTGGATTGGGACAGCTTACGAGCCAAAGTTCAAAAAGACGGTATGCGTAACTCGAACGTGATGGCGATTGCTCCAACTGCAACGATTTCTAATATCTGTGGGGTGTCTCAGTCCATCGAGCCGACCTTCCAGAACTTATATGTGAAATCTAACCTGTCTGGCGAGTTCACTGTGATCAACCCGTATCTGGTTCGTGCATTAAAAGAACGCGGCCTGTGGGATGCGGTCATGGTCAACGACCTGAAACATTTTGAAGGTTCGGTGCAGAAGATTTCTCGTATTCCAGAAGAACTGAAAGCAATCTTCGCAACTGCATTTGAAGTTGAGCCACGCTGGATCGTGGATGCTGCTTCTCGTCGTCAAAAATGGATCGATCAGGCGCAGTCTCTGAACCTGTATATTTCAGGTGCAAATGGTAAGAAGCTGGACATCACCTATAAGATGGCGTGGTTACGTGGCCTAAAAACCACTTATTACCTACGTGCATTGGGTGCCACATCTGCTGAGAAATCAACGATTAATACAGGCACACTAAATGCTGTTAAAGCGACTGCGACTACAGCACCTGTTGCAGCAGCCGCTCCGGTGGTTGAAGCGCAAAAACCTGAAGCTCCTGCAGAGGAAGAAGGTTTTGCTCAAGCGGCTCCAGTGCCACAAGCATGTTCGATTGACAATCCTGATTGTGAGGCTTGTCAGTAAGCTTTGCTTGACCTCCCCTAACCCCTCCTAAAAGGAGGGGAATCACAGCCCATAATTTGAGATGTGAAAATCTCCTCTTTCTTAAAGAGGGGTTTTGGGGAGATTAAAAATTTTAGGCAATAAAAAAGCCCTCTACAGGCCGATCAAAACTCGTAGAAGGCTTTTCAATCTCGAAGTGATATCAAGATGGTCACGACGAGGCTGGCATATGTGAATGCGTGAGCAATTCTATCATTGAATTAGTTTATGAGCCAGTAAGAGTCATCTTGATTTTGTATCAGGAGTACTGAGCATGGCTAATAATCAAAAAGCAGCTCGCAGTGCTATCACTGGTCAATACGTAACTTTGGAATATGCAAAAAAGCATCCTAAAACTACGGTTGTTGAAACAGTGAAGCCAGTAAAATCATCTAAAAAATGATTTAAACATGAATCCTAGTTTCGGCTAGGATTCACAACTTAAAGTAAAAGGAAACCTCAATGTCCCCTATGACCCATAACTACATGTTAGGACTTGCGGCATTGCTGATTTCCTTTGCTATTACCTTTTACGCACCGATTGCTTATTTCTGGTTCAAAGTTCGCCAGCAGCGTAAGCAAAATAAGTAGTGGGGATAGTGCTGCTGTATAAATTCACAGCATTCATCGACAAAACTTAATTTTGCTTACACAAATTAAGCGTATAGTAAGACATCTCAGCCAAGCTGAATGTCGCATAAAAGATATAAAGCAACGTAGAGAGAATTGATATGTCTATCCTAAGTTGGGACGATTTCGAAGATGATTCGCAAAAACCGGCTGCACCTGAACACCAGCCTACGCCCGTCGAGCCGCAAAAAGCGACTAATTCACAAGTGGTATCTGATGCAGGCAACACATCGCCGGATGTGGCAACTGCACAACCCGCTCCAGCCCCTCGAAGTACAGGATCAAATCCAGCCGATTCACTGGCAAAAGCATCTGCTTCCTTAAGCCAGCTGGATGTTGCACCAGGTCTTGAAGAGCTTGAGATGGGTGCAGAGCGTGTACAGGTTGACGACAAACGTATGATCAACTGCCGCGCCGACTTGAATCAGCTTGTTCCATTCAAATATGAATGGGCGTGGCAGAAATATCTGGATGGTTGTGCCAACCACTGGATGCCACAAGAAATTAACATGAACCATGATATTGCATTATGGAAGTCTGAAGATGGTCTGACTGAAGATGAACGTACTATCGTCATGCGTTCGCTTGGTTTCTTCTCGACTGCGGACTCACTGGTAGCCAATAACCTGGTACTGGCAATTTACCGCCATATTACCAACCCAGAATGCCGTCAGTACATCTTGCGTCAGTCGTTTGAAGAAGCGATTCATACCCATGCTTACCAGTACTGTATTGAATCTTTGGGTATGGATGAAGGCGAAGTCTTTAACATGTACCGTGAAGTTCCATCAGTGGCACGTAAAGCAGCGTGGGGGCTGAAGTATACCCAGTCTTTAAGTGATCCTACCTTTAAAACCGGTACACCTGAAAACGACCAGATTTTGCTTCGCAACCTGATTGCATTCTATTGCGTGCTGGAAGGGATTTTCTTCTACTGCGGTTTTAGCCAAATCTTGTCGATGGGTCGCCGTAACAAGATGAATGGTGTGGCTGAGCAGTTCCAGTACATCTTGCGTGATGAGTCGATGCATCTGAACTTCGGTATCGACATGATCAACCAGATCAAGATCGAGAACCCACACTTGTGGACAGCTGAGTTCCAGCAAGAAGTCATTCAGATGATTCTTGAAGGCACTATGCTTGAAATCGAATATGCACGTGACACCATGCCACGCGGTGTATTGGGTATGAATGCCAGCATGATGGAAGAATACCTGAAGTTCATCTGTAACCGTCGTTTGAGCCAGTTAGGCTTACCTGAACAGTTTACTGGGGTAAACAACCCATTCCAGTGGATGTCAGAGATGATGGATCTGCGTAAAGAGAAGAACTTCTTTGAAACGCGCGTCACGGATTACCAGACAGGTGGTGCGTTAAGCTGGTAAGGGAAAGATAAAAAATCCCGTCTCTATGACGGGATTTTTTATCACTACTCTTTTTAGTACACTCAACTCTTTCTCCACAAACGCCATTTTTTGCTCAACTTAAATGCCCCTCTCACCCCCTAAATCATGCTTAAAAAAACCAGCTTCATTCCAACAAAATTTGGAATATCATTGTTAGCAAAGGCAAACCTCAGATCAATTAAAAAAATACAACAGACAAATAAGAGAAATTTTATGAATATAAAAAAACTCGCGACCATTCCTCTGCTCTTAATTGGAGAATATGCGATGGCTCTTCCTATTGTTCAAGTCAATTTTATATTTGCCACACCCCATGTTGAAGCCCAAAAATTTGATAACCTAAGCCAAATCAAAAAAGAAGTAGATATTTTAAATCGCTATTTTGTCACTGAGAAAAATCAACCCATTTTTAAATTCGAGTTAAATAAATACATTCCATATCAAAAATTCAAACAATTAAACTGCAAACTCAGCCATCTTTTAGAAAGCCCTAAACCTATGGAACGACCGGCACTTATTAAAATTTTCCGGCAGTGCTTTCCATCAAAGAGTAAAGAAGCTGAAGTTTATATATTTATTTTTGATAGCTACAGCTCAAAATCAGGATTTAAAGCAGCAGATAGTTGGGGCTTTCATAACAATGGACGACCTATCATACTACTTGATTGGGAGCGACTAAATTACAACATTCAAGCTGCTCTCCCCCATGAAATGGGACATGCCTTTGGTTTACGTCATGTTTGTGTTAAAGGTGCAAAATTTAAAGACACCACTAACTTGATGGCAAGTAAAGGTGGCTGTGACGGCAGTGGTGGGCAACGTAATATAGGCTTTAATGATCAACAAATTCAGATCATTAAAGAACATTATCAAAAATTAAAGTCCCGCTAAACTAGAGAATTTTTTTCTCGAAATAATAGGGCCATTGCGCGCGGTTAATAGCATTAAAATCGATATCTCCATAATAATCAGCCACTTGATTAAAATCATCTAATTGTACAAAATCGGGTTGCCACATGGTTTCACGGTTATTAGATTGAATTGGCAATAGGCGTAGATTTAAACTATCTTTCTCAAAAATCAATTGTGCAATCATGCCAAATGGCAAAGCATCTGGATAACCATCATATTCACCATCACTATTAAAAATACCATTACCTAAACTATAAATAACGGTTGAATCTTGGATCGTTTCCATCGACTGTAAAGTATGAGCACCATGACCTAGAATCAAATCTGCCCCCTGTTGAACCAATCGGTTTGCGAGTATTTTTTGATAGGCTTGAGTCGGTAAGAAATCTACTCCCCAATGTGCCAACACCACAATAAAATGCGATGGATATTTTTGCTTTTCTAATGCAACTGCTTCATACAAAACACTTTCTAAGGTCGCAACACCAGAAGAAGAAGGTGTGGCATAAAATTTAAATATTTTTTCGTTAGTGGCTCGATGCCAATAGCCAGAATAAAAAGAAATAATACGACCATTAATCTGAATTCTCATGGGCGTGCATGCTTCAAACTCATTTTCTCCCACTCCTACATAATGTATTTGCGCATTTTGCAACGTTTTTAGTGTATGTGTGATACCTACTGCACCAAAGTCAGCAGTGTGGTTATTGGCTAAACATAAATAATGAATATTGGCTTTTTTAAGCGCATTGACTGTTGGTACATCCTGTGCACCCAATATAAATTTTTTCAATCCAACCAAGGGAGATTGAATTTGATTATTTACAAAACATGCTTCGTGATTGGCTAGATTAATATCGGCTGCATTTAAAAAAAAATTTAGTTTTTCAAAGCTATAGTCATAGCCATGATTCAATAGAGGATCAAATACTTTTCGTTTACGACGTCGCTCAGTGTAATATTCGCCTAAATAGGTATCGCCAATAATATTTACAATGGCACGATCTTGCTTGAGGGTAGTCACTACATTTAAATCAGAAATAAGTCGATCCAGCCCTTCATGGCCCAATAAGTGCCGTTCAATCACAGAATCTTGTTGAAAACTACTCTCAATTCCCTGTGTAATGACAATCGTAAAATCAGATGATGTATGCTTTTGCCATGCTATGGAAATATTAAGAAAGCTGAAAAAGTAATTAACCTTGCCTTGATCGAGTAAAAATGTTGGGCTTAGAAAATTTCTAGCTTTATATGCAATTTTACCCAGCGTTAAAATTTGCAGATAAAAGGGATTAATTTGAGTCATTAATTCAGCGATTTTAAGCACATCATTTAAGGTATATTGCTGAATAAATTTTGAATTCTTTTTACCTGAAAGATTTTTGGCACTATTTGGACTCAAGTTATGTTTTTTTATTAACTCTTCAAAATAATGGCTCATGCGCTTTTGGGTCTTATTATAAACATGCTGAGCCAAAAGAAATAGAGAATCTACACCCGCTGTTACTTTGTAATGCATTAATACTTGTAATAAATTGACTTTATCATGTAATGCATAACCAACAACACCTCGCCCTCTTTCTTGGAGGGCCGTCTCTGTAATCTCAACGCTATCATCCAAACTTAACTTACGTTCATCTAATAACTTATAAACTACATAAAGCACCAAAAGTGGACCTAGCCCTTCATTTTGGTCAGAAAAATCGACGTATTGGGGTTTGGAGTGCGGCAATAACGCACCACTTTTTTGTACTAAATAGTTATACATAACTCAACTCCAACAAATGATCTAACCATTTCTTTTTATAGCCATTCAAATCATATTTTTTCGCCGACTTAATCGCATGGGTTCTCATATGTGGGTTTAAGTAGCATTGCTCGATTGCAATAGCTAAGGCTTGAATATTTCCATTTTCAACTAAAACACCAGAAAGATTTTGTTCAATTAGTGCATTTGGACCATACTTAATATCGTAGGCCACTACAGGCGTTCCTACACTTAAACTATCCAAAATTCCAATACAGAAACCTTCTATTGTACTCGTCACAACAGAGACATGTGCATTTCGGATTTTGTCCGAGATATTGTGCACATAGCCTTTGAAATGTACATTCGTCTTTAAGTCGTGATCATCTACATATTTTCGAATTTCTTTTTCATATATAAAGTTATCTCTAGAGTCACCAAAACCATAAAGATCAAGCTGAATTTCAGGATACTTCTCTTTTAAAATTTCAACAGCCTGAATAATATGATGAAGTCTTTTTTCTACATAATATCGCCCTACAGAAATGACGTTGAATGGGGATACTACAGCATTGACAGTGAGTTCAGATTCTATGTGGGCAAATGTCGGAGGAATCACCCAAATTTTTAATTCTGAACCAAAACGTGCCCAAAGATCCTGCCGCTGTTGCTCTGTGGATACAATATAACCGTCAAATTTATTTGTTTCTGCTAAAGATATTTTGTAATTGGAGTTAATTCGCCCGTCTCCCATCTTCTGAGGATTACTGACATGCACGCTATGGAAAATCGAGATTAACTTAAATGCAGGAGACTTTAACTCCACTAAAATATGATTATAAAGTCTGTTTTTATCGACATAAAAAACGGGCTGCTTATAAGAGGTGATAATTTTTTGAAACCAATGCTTAATCCACTGATCACGATCTTGAAAAAAACAAGATGAACCATTGGATTCTTTTAGACTTAAATAACTAAGCTGATTATCTTGGGTGTAGTGCTCCTCTAAAACCACAATCCCCTGCTGATTATAGTAAAGACATGATTTGACTTGGTTTTTCTCTAAATAGATTTCTTTAGATAAATAGCCTGACTCCGTATACAAAGCTCGCTTGAATTTCGTTCTCGCTTTATCAAAATAATTAATGTATGAAATATTCCCATTTGAGAAAAAGTGGATATAAAATAGGTAATTCCCATTTATATATACTTTTACATCTGTATTGGCATTGTTTTTTTCTAGGGTAACCTCTCCTGCAATATGACTCAAATAATCTTCTAAAGTATTTGATCTCAAAGCAGCAAAAATTAAATATTGGTAATCGTCATATAAATTCAGAAAACTATCAGCCCGAATATGATGGATATTTAAATTCTTTAAATAATTGGCGTTGTAATTTAAGGTTACAATCTTATGCGCTAAACCACAGCTATCAAAAACATGTTTTCTTTTTAAAATCGCATGCTCAATACCGGTTAGCTTTTCCCCAATTCCTGCACTTAGAAAAAAGAACATTATCAACCTCTAAATAAAATAATTTAAATAAGCCACATACCCAGATAAATTATGTTCCTGATCATCGATACGTGTTCTAAAACGATCATGCCTTACATAAAATGCATTAAGAATTTTTTCAGGCTTAGCCATATACATTGCCATTTCAGGATAAAAATACCCTGTTGCTCTTTGAAATTCGACTCGTAGTTCTATTAAGTCTTTTAGTTCATCGAATTTAGCCATATTAACTAAATCGGTAAATCCTTGCTCTTTTAATCGCACCACCATCTTATATGCAGACATCATCATTTCTAAAAATGTTGCATATGCTGTTTTACGATTTTTAATAAAATCCATGTGTTTTAAATAGTTATTTAAACCAAATTCAAAATACTTTTTCTCTGGGCAAATCTTAGTTAATTCATTGGTACAATAACTTAGCCAATGATCATGATACTTATCATATTTTTTAGTAATAAAATGCTCAAACATTAATTTAACAGTTTCAAGCAAAATTGGATTTTGATTAATTTGATAGAGTCTAAGTAGACCTAAAGCAGCTTCCCCATCATAATAAACAATTCTGAACTTTTCTTTGACTGCAAGTGAGGGGAAACTTAATACATGTGTCGTCTCCCCTTTACCATCAATCATAAAGCGAATGCCTTCAGCAAGCATTTCGGCATACTTTTGGTATTTTGAGTCGCCAATAATTTCCTGATATTTAGCAAACATAAAAATTGCAGCGGCATTTGAACCTAATTTAATTTCTAGATCAGGTTCATTACCATCAATCATAAAGGCTTTTCCATCTACCTCTTTATATAAATGATCAATGGCATACTGCATAGCAGTTCTAATTTTCGGTAGATATGCTTCATTATAATTGACTTCCAGTGTTTCAAGTAAGGCATATATGGCAGTACAGTGACGGACTGTATTATAACTTTTAATTTCCCGGTTATAGGCAGGGAAATAGCCATAAACCAACCTCCCACTCTCTAAAATTTCATTATGTAAAAACTTGGCATTATTTAAAACAAGTTCTTTTATATGTTCTTTTTTATTACTCTTTAATACACGTATACCATTTTCTGGACCCGTAGACATTAAATCAATCAACTGGTTGTTTTCAAAAAAAACAGCTTGTGTATCAAACACCCAGACTTTTTCAATTTTATTTAGTGAATAATTTGCCTTAACATTGGTATATTTTTTTTTAATAGCATCATTTAAATTTTTTTCATCAAAAAAATTGGGTTCATTATATACAACCCCTCGAATAATTGCTTTTGCATAAATCTCTTGCTCCAAAAAGTAAATACTTAAATTTTTATCAAAAGCAATTCCTTTTCGATAATGATTATTATGTTTTTGCTCACTTACTTCTTTAACAAGATCTGTCCATTTTCTTTCTTCAATATTTTTTGCAAAGTCAAACTTTAAAAATTCAGGAAGCCGGTTATTCTTTTCATATAATTTATCGATAAAATTCAGAGTTCTTTTAACTACTTTATCGTAATTTTTATCCGCTGTATTCCAAACACGACAGCGTATACTTTTATCTCCATATGAAAAAAATACACTATAAAAATCTTGCTGATTCTCTCTTAATGAGAATAACCAATCTGTTAGTTTTATTTTAAATTCCTGCAGATCACTATATTTAGATATAGCCATATTGCTCTCATACTTAACCCTACCAATCAGCCTTATTGTATATTATTTAATATTTCATTTACAGGTATATAACGCTTATAAAAATAATATTAAAGAATATAGAATAAAAAAAAGAGGGTCTCTAGAGACCCTCTTTTTCATTACTCAGATAAAACCTAATTAAAATAAATGACCGTTATTAATTAAGTCATCTAACAATGTATCTGTCTTCTCCACCCCAACCAAAGTTAAGAATGATTCTGACTGATAGCTAGTACCAGCTGTACCGTCGCGGTCAATATTCAAGACGACATTACCTTCTGCATCTTCAGTTAATGTAATGGCATCAGCAAGTGTTGTGCCTTCACTCAGTAAATCACTCACCTGGATCTTATCACCTTCTTCCATACTGAAGTCACTCCAAACATCGTGACCATTACCGCCAACATTATCGTCAGCTAATAGGTCGAAGATGACAGTGTCACCGCCTGTTCCCATAGTAAAGCTATCATTACCTGCTGAACTATCCACACTATCAGCATGTTCAGATGCAGTTACGGTTTTGCCAACATTGATTTCTAGGATCGCTGTTTCGATTGTTCCTACCTTAGAAGTCGTCTCATAGACAAACTTCTCAATGCCGTATACACCACCTTTAGGGGTATAAGTGTAACTACCGTCTTTTCCAATAACCAATGTACCGTAATTGCCTTCAACTGTAATAGTTTGAGCACCTTGATTAGGATCATTGACAAAAACAACTTTGTTGCCAAAGCTCAACGTATCAAGTATTTGAATACCTTCATCATTGGCAAACAGAGCACCTTTGATTTCTGGTAATTCAGTTGTTACGTACTCTTCAGAGTGAATGATCTCATCTGTCACAAAATGGATACTCTCTAAGTTACCATTTTGGGCAGTAATATCTAACTTATACTTTCCTTCAGGCAAATTGGCCAAGGTAAACTCAAGCGCTCCATCCTTCCCTCTTGCCGCTTCAACACGATCAGAATATATCTTTCCTGTTGTCGCATTCGTTAATGTATAAGTCAGAACAAGATCACTACCTAGAGGACCTATAATAGTTGGACTACCAGTAATTTTGAGTTTTACGCCTGCATCTAAATCATGTTTCGCTACGTCAAATTCTTTTGTATAAGATTTTCCATAGTTACCGATTTTATCTACTTCGTTATACTCAATCTTCGATATCTTGTTCGTTTCAGACACAGATACAATATCAAAGTCATCCTCAGCAGAATGTGTACCCACTTTAATATTCAGGTACTCAACAGTAGTTTTACCATTTTCATCCTGCATCACTAATTTAAAGCGATCAACTTCACCATAAGGTGGTTTCCAGTCGAGAGGAGCATTGTCTGGTTTTTCAACAGTATAGGTATAGGTTCCATCAGAAGAAATCACCAACGTACCATATTCACCCTGAATGACTGTTTCTTTACCAACTTTTAGATCCTCACCATCTACTTTCAATAAAATAGTTGAATCTTCTGGCGTTGCATCACCCTCTACAGTTCCAGTGAATTTGGTTGGACTTCCATAATCATAAACTGTTTCATGATCGACATATAATCCAGCACCGGTTAGTAATCCCAGACCTCCAGAGCTCTGTAACAGTGCTTTATATTCACCTTCACCAAACTGTAAAGTCAATTGTTCAGATTTTCCACCTAAAAAAGCAGCCATAAACCAGTCTTTTTGAACATGGACTTGATTATAGTTGCCTGTTGCAGGATCTAATTTATAGATAAAGAGATCATAGCCAACGCCTAAAGCTACGCCGCCCGCACTACCATGGAATGTTAGCTCTTTAACTTCGTTTTCACCAACATTAAACTCCATTGCACCAGCACCACCTAAGGCTTCTGCACTTAAAATAGGTCCTAACAAACCTATATCAATCACGCTAAAGCCGACAGCATCTGCAATAGAGCTGTTATCAGAATCAAACGCAATGATAGGATCTACATCTAGAATAACCGTATTATCAATTTCAATACGATCCTCTTTTGCTGTCAGATCTAATTCAAAAGTTAATTCAGCTTCAGAGACTTTTCCTGATGGCGAAGTAACGCGATAAGTAAATACATCTTTTTCACCATAGCCGCGGAAATCTTCATTTACAGTATAAGTATAAGAACCATCCGCTTTAACAGTAAGGGTACCGTACTTACCTTCAATCTGAATTTCACCGCTAGTGGAAGTACTTACCCATTCGCCATCTTCTGCTTTAATTTCGGTAACGGTACTACCCGCTGGTACCTCATCACTACCATACTCAGAATCATCATCTGTAATCATATTTCCTTGAGCAGAACCAGAAATACTTTCAGCATTGGCATAATCCAAAACGACATCTTTAGTAAAGTTGAGACCATATCCAGTCAATGCTTGGATACCTTCACCACCAGCCATCACAAACATCCATTTCCCTTCTGTCAAAGTGAAATCTGTTTCTTTTGACTTTCCTCCAAGTAAATAAGAAATAACCCAGTTCTCTGTAACTGATTGTTGTTCCCACTGCCCTGTACTTTCGTTAAGTTTATAAACATACAGATCCATCGTGGCAAGGACTTGAATACCACCAGCATCACCATACATAGTGACTTCACGAACCTGGTCTTTACCTACTTCAAGTTGAACTGAATTTTTTATAACATCAGCCAATACATCCAAGCCCAGTACAGGTCCAAGCCCTACATTTGCAACAGTAAAGCCAGTCTTATCTAAATCACTCGGATTCTGGTTTTCTTTTCTAGAAGGTGTGGCATCCAAGATTACGTCGACATTATTATCTACCGCCCCAAAGATCTCATCAACACCAACAATGATATCGACTGGTGCTGATTCATTACCTGCTTCATCTGTGGCAGTGACTTTAAGCTCGCTTCCGCGCTCTAATGCTGGACTAAACTCATAAGTTACATCACCATTCGCATCCGCTTTAATCTCTATTGGATTACCGTTGCTATCTAGCATTGGATTACCTTCAGAATCATAAAGTTTTACAGTTGCATTCGGCTCCGTTTTCACAGTTAAAACAGAATAACTATCATCAATCGCAACTTCAGGTGCATCTGGCGCGATCGTATCTTTATTACCGGTAACTTCTGTAGGTTCAGATGTATTACCAGCCTGATCTTTCGCAGTGACATCAACGACCTCACCATCCGTTACCGGACGCTTAAGCTCAATAGCAAAGTCACCATTTTCATCTGCAGTACCCGTACCAATAACGTTACCATTTTTGTCGGTTACATCTACAGTTGAACCAGCTTCCGCTTTACCGCTAACAGTTAAACCATCTTCACCGATTACAACATCGGTTGGGACTGCAGGTGCAATGGTGTCTTTCTCGCCCGTGATTTCTACAGGCTCAGACTCATTACCAGCTTCATCTTTTGCAATAACGTCAGCAGTGTTGCCATCAGTTAAGGCAGGATTGACTGGAACAACAAAGTCACCATTTTCATCTACTGTACCTGTACCAAGGATGTTGCCATCTTTGTCAGTCACTACAATTTCTGAACCTGGTTCACCTTTACCTGTCACTTCCGTACCATCTTCATTCAGAACGACATTTGTCGGCGCTTCAGGTGCTTCGGTATCTACATCGCTGTCTGAATCCGAATCACTATCCGAGTCTGAATCAGAGTCGCTATCCGAGTCCGAGTCGCTGTCAGAGTCTGAATCAGAGTCGCTGTCCGAGTCTGAGTCCGAATCGCTGTCTGAATCCGAATCGCTGTCCGAATCCGAGTCGCTGTCCGAGTCTGAGTCCGAATCGCTGTCTGAGTCCGAGTCGCTGTCAGAGTCTGAGTCGCTATCCGAGTCTGAATCGCTGTCAGAGTCTGAATCGCTGTCAGAGTCCGAATCGCTATCCGAATCCGAGTCGCTGTCTGAGTCCGAATCGCTGTCCGAGTCTGAGTCGCTATCCGAATCCGAGTCGCTATCTGAATCAGAGTCGCTGTCTGAGTCCGAATCGCTGTCTGAGTCCGAATCGCTGTCTGAGTCGCTGTCTGAATCCGAGTCTGAGTCGCTATCCGAGTCCGAGTCGCTGTCTGAGTCTGAATCGGAGTCGCTGTCCGAATCCGAGTCGCTGTCCGAGTCTGAATCCGAATCGCTGTCCGAATCCGAGTCGGTGTCCGAGTCTGAGTCCGAATCGCTGTCTGAGTCCGAGTCGCTGTCAGAGTCTGAGTCGCTATCCGAGTCTGAATCGCTGTCAGAGTCCGAATCGCTATCCGAATCCGAGTCGCTGTCCGAGTCTGAATCGCTGTCCGAGTCTGAATCGCTATCTGAATCCGAGTCGCTATCCGAATCCGAATCGCTGTCTGAATCGCTGTCTGAATCCGAGTCTGAGTCGCTATCCGAATCCGAGTCGCTGTCTGAGTCTGAGTCGCTATCTGAGTCCGAGTCGCTATCTGAGTCTGAATCGCTGTCTGAATCCGAATCGCTGTCTGAATCTGAATCGCTATCTGAATCAGAGTCGCTGTCGCTGTCCGAATCCGAATCGCTATCTGAGTCCGAATCGCTGTCCGAGTCTGAGTCGCTGTCTGAATCCGAATCGCTATCTGAATCCGAGTCGCTGTCGGAGTCTGAATCGCTGTCTGAATCTGAGTCGCTGTCTGAATCCGAATCGCTATCTGAATCCGAATCGCTATCTGAATCCGAGTCGCTGTCCGAGTCTGAGTCCGAATCGCTGTCTGAGTCCGAGTCGCTGTCAGAGTCTGAGTCGCTGTCTGAATCAGAGTCGCTATCCGAGTCTGAGTCGCTGTCTGAATCCGAGTCGCTGTCAGAGTCTGAGTCCGAATCGCTGTCAGAGTCTGAGTCGCTATCCGAGTCTGAGTCGCTGTCTGAATCCGAGTCGCTATCCGAGTCTGAGTCGCTGTCCGAATCTGAGTCGCTGTCAGAGTCGCTATCCGAGTCTGAATCAGAGTCGCTGTCGGAGTCTGAGTCCGAATCGCTGTCTGAATCAGAGTCGCTGTCCGAGTCTGAGTCGCTGTCTGAATCCGAATCGCTGTCTGAATCCGAGTCGCTGTCAGAGTCTGAGTCCGAATCGCTGTCTGAATCTGAATCGCTGTCTGAATCAGAGTCGCTGTCCGAGTCTGAGTCGCTGTCTGAATCCGAATCGCTATCTGAATCCGAGTCGCTGTCAGAGTCTGAATCGCTGTCTGAATCAGAGTCGCTATCCGAGTCTGAGTCGCTGTCTGAATCCGAATCGCTATCGCTGTCTGAGTCCGAATCGCTGTCTGAATCCGAATCGCTATCTGAATCCGAGTCGCTGTCCGAGTCTGAGTCGCTGTCTGAATCCGAATCGCTATCTGAATCCGAGTCGCTGTCAGAGTCTGAATCGCTGTCTGAATCAGAGTCGCTATCTGAATCCGAGTCGCTGTCAGAGTCTGAGTCCGAATCGCTGTCTGAATCTGAATCGCTGTCTGAGTCCGAATCGCTGTCCGAGTCTGAGTCGCTGTCTGAATCCGAATCGCTGTCTGAATCTGAATCGCTGTCTGAGTCCGAATCGCTGTCCGAATCTGAGTCGCTGTCTGAATCAGAGTCGCTGTCAGAGTCGCTATCCGAGTCTGAGTCGCTGTCTGAATCCGAGTCGCTATCCGAGTCCGAGTCGCTGTCTGAGTCGCTATCCGAGTCTGAGTCGCTGTCTGAATCCGAGTCGCTGTCCGAGTCAGAGTCTGAATCATCAATTACTGGAGCAAATACCTGCGTAGGAGCAGACTCATTACCCGCATCATCTTTCGCTGTAACTAATACTTCTTCACCATCAACGAGCGCAGTCTCTAAGTCAATCTCATAGTCACCATTTACATCAGCTTTGCCAGAGGCAATGACTTTACCATCAGCATCTTTAATTTGAACTAAAGCACCAGCTTCGGCTTTACCAAAAATAACTGTACCTTCTTCATTAAATTCAGCAGAAGGCATCGCAGGTTTAATGGTGTCTTTCTCGCCCGTGATTTCTACAGGCTCAGACTCATTACCAGCTTCATCTTTTGCAATAACATCAGCAGTGTTGCCATCAGTTAAGGCAGGGTTGACTGGAACAACAAAGTCACCATTTTCATCTACTGTACCTGTACCAAGGATGTTGCCATCTTTGTCAGTTACTACAATTTCTGAACCTGGCTCACCTTTACCAGTGATCTCTGTACCGTCTTTGTTGATTTCAACTTCAGATGGTAGTGCAGGCGCAATAGTGTCTTTCTCGCCCGTGATTTCTACAGGCTCAGACTCATTACCAGCTTCATCTTTTGCAATAACATCAGCAGTGTTGCCATCAGTTAAGGCAGGGTTGACTGGAACAACAAAGTCACCATTTTCATCTACTGTACCTGTACCAAGGATGTTGCCATCTTTGTCAGTTACTACAATTTCTGAACCTGGCTCACCTTTACCAGTGATCTCTGTACCGTCTTTGTTGATTTCAACTTCAGATGGTAGTGCAGGCGCAATAGTGTCTTTCTCGCCCGTGATTTCTACAGGCTCAGACTCATTACCAGCTTCATCTTTTGCAATAACGTCAGCAGTGTTGCCATCAGTTAAGGCAGGGTTGACTGGAACAACAAAGTCACCATTTTCATCTACTGTACCTGTACCAAGGATGTTGCCATCTTTGTTAGTCACTACAATTTCTGAACCTGGTTCACCTTTACCTGTCACTTCCGTACCATCTTCATTCAGAACGACATTTGTCGGCACTTCAGGTGCTTCGGTATCTACATCGCTGTCTGAGTCCGAGTCGCTGTCCGAATCCGAGTCGCTGTCTGAGTCCGAATCGCTGTCTGAATCAGAGTCGCTGTCCGAGTCAGAGTCCCCTCTACTATTCGAATCACCTTGTACCGCTGCAATCGCCCCGCCTAAACCTGCAGCAAGGCCTGCCCCAATAAGCCATGGTGAAATAGCAAGTCCAGCTACCGACTCCTCAATGGCGAGCTGCTCCAAAGGAATGTAATTAATCGTGTCTAAAATGGCACCGGAGGCATCAGTAAACTGCGCCCAATACAATTCACCATCATTTTCAAAAATAATTTTATTAGATTCAGCCGGGAAATCGAAGTAATTTTCCAGCGTTATTTTTTCACCATTTTTAAGTGTAATAACTGCCGCATTACCTTGACGGGTAATTGTAGCTACTTCCTCAGTATTTAGATTTATCTTAACAATAGAATTTTGTGTAAGCTTCACAACATTCGTATTTAGGCTTTGAATGAGTTTGCCGTTTTCAGGCGAGATTATGTCTATATTTACCATTTGAAGTCCTTAATTTAAATACAGCGTATTAATTTCTAAAAACCAACAAAAGTTACATAGCACCAAAATCAAGAATATAGAATTACAAGAATAAGTCCTATATTTATTCCTGTCTTTAATAAAAAAATTGAGAGAAGATTGGGATAAAAAAATAAATATAAATAATTGATTTAAAATAATAAAAAAAATAAAATCCCCTATATTTTATAGGTGATTATTCATATGAAAATAAAGTAATGTATATACAACATATTGATAAATCTAATATTAAACATATTTTGTTGTATTTTTGTTAAAAGAGTTATATTTATTACAATACAAAACAATAAATAGCTTGAATTAATATAAATTAAACACAATTTTTGTTATTTATATCTTATACTTAAATAAATTATATTTTACGTATATATATTGATTGTACATTATATCAACTAAAAGATTAATATATAGCCATTACTTATGACTGACTATATATTTTTAAAAAAGAAAAATTAATTCAAATATTTTAAAATCTATTTAAAATAATTTAACAAATCACTAAATTTTTCTATCTGATATTTTGGTAGAGCGAGCTTTAATTCTTCTTCACTACCATAGCCATAATTCACAGCAATCGATTCGATCCCATTCTGACGTGCCCCCAAAATATCGTACTCACGATCACCGACCATCATGCACTGATTGGCCTGCAACTGTTGTTGCTCAAGAATATACTGGATCAGTTCTGCTTTATCGGTTCTATCGCCATTGAGCTCACTGCCATAAATTTCAATAAAGTATTCAGCCAGTTCAAAGTGCTCCAAAATCTGTTGAGCATAAACAGTGGGTTTCGCTGTTGCCACAAATAAACAATAACCACGGCGTTTCAGCTCAGCCAGCGTGTCTGCCACCCCATCAAACACATGGTTTTCATACAGACCTTTGACTACGAAACGCTCGCGATAACCCATTAGGGCTTGTTCAGCCAGAACATCATTTACTTCAATATTTAAAATTTTGGCCAGAGAGGCTTTCAAGGGTGGACCGATAATCCAGTCAATATTGATTTCATCGCCAATCGGATGGCCGACTTTCTCCAGACCATAACGGGCAGAAGCGGTAATTCCAACTTTTGGATCAGTTAAAGTCCCATCCAGATCAATCAAAATATTTCGTATCATCACTTTCCCCATAAAAACCTATATAAATTCATATCGAGAGTTTAGCCAAATTTGCCTATACTAGGATAATTTTTCATGAATAAAAGGACATCATTTTGCGCCCTACGGTACTTTGCTTTTCAGGTTTAGATCCATCTGGTGGAGCAGGTCTTCAAGCAGATATTGAAGCCATCGGTCAAAGTGGTGCTCATGCTGCAATTGCCTGTACTGCACTTACCATTCAAAACTCGCAGCAGGTATTTGGCTTCGAAGCTACCTCAAGGGACTTACTTCTGGCTCAGGCCAATGCAGTCGTGAATGATCTGCCCATACGCTGTGTGAAATCCGGTATGCTGGGAACCACCGACAATATTGCCGCATTGGCCGAGTTTTTAATGGCGCATCCTGATTATCTCTATGTGCTCGATCCGGTTCTGGTCGCCAATAGTGGCGGCTCTCTGGGCAATCAGGAGACTCTGGTCCAAGCATTTGCCCAACTCATTCCACTGGCTACAGTTTTAACACCAAATACGGTTGAGTTACGTGCCCTGACTGGTGAGCAGAATTTAGAACGTGCGGCTAAAAAGCTGTTTGAAATGGGCGCACAGGCGGTTCTGGTCAAAGGCGGTCATGAAGATACTCCAGAATATATTCAAAATAGCTTGTACATTCAGGGCGAACTGGTAAATGAAACCCGCTGCCCGCGCCTGGCAGGCGAATATCATGGCTCGGGCTGCTCTCTGGCCAGTTTTATAGCCGGACGCCTGGCAATAGGCGACCAGCTGAAAACAGCGGTACAGCATGCTGAAACCTGGTTATTTGGCGTATTAAAAAATGCTGACATCCCGGTCCCGAATGGTCAGAGAATTCCAAAGCGTTTCTAAGATCAAAAATTAAAGCCTGAGTCATTCAGGCTTTTTTTAATCGCTACTATTGTTCTGGATAGTATTATTTTATTAAATAGAGAAGGATTTGACATCAATCGTATGCTTGGTCTGTACTGCTCAACTCAAAACACCTCATATGAACTTTTTATCCAGTGTCTTCAGGCTAATACCAACTTTTGATCAGCTTCCTCATATTTAAGGCTATTGCTACTATTTTCGCAGCTTATTTTAATCCCTCAGCCACAAGCCGCTTTCCATATGAATAAGCATCTTGCTAGCAAAAAACGACACCCTAGGGGGACTGAATTGTCGCCTGCCCTGCCTGAATCTTGATGTAAAAAATGCCGTCCAGTCATGACCACAAAACTCAAGCTGAGATATGGCCCGATCTGCGCGCTGTAAAAAGGTCAGAATTCTCTAAGTAGAGAGCAGTTTTAATGAGAAGTTAGAGAGCAGTTTTAATGAGAAGTTCTAGTTTTGAGCTTATCTGTAAACTGCGATTTTTAAAATTATGATAGACCTAAAATTATAAAAGTCTTTTCTGTTTTCTCGCTAAACCGTAAAGAACGAGATTAAAAGCTCCATATAAAAAAGCTGTAGAGCAAAGATCCCGCCAGATCTCGATCTACAGCCAAATATTAAATGCTAAAGCCAGCCTTTATGCTTTCTTTACATATTCCGATTTCAGTTTGATTGCGCCCATGCCCTCAATTTTACAATCAAGATCATGCCCATCACTGGCATCAGGCAAAAGACGGATGTTCTTCACCTTAGTCCCTACTTTAACGACGGAAGAAGAACCCTTAAGTTTTAGATCCTTAATAACTGTAACCGTATCACCATCATTCAGGACATTTCCATATGCGTCTTTAATGCTAACCTCTTCCTCGCTCACTTCTCCCTCTTTCCATTCATATGCACATTCAGGACAAATCAGCAGGTCGCCATCTTCATAAGTATATTCAGATTGACATTTCGGACAGTTTGGTAGAGCCATAGTGACCTCAACGAAATAAAAAATATAGAAAAATCAAAAATAAAGAAACAGTATAGCATCTTTGACCCATAAACTCATGGCTCGGCAACAGAAGCCTTTCTGTCTCGACGAGAAACTCAAATATCTGAAATATGCGGATTTACCAGCCAAGATAAAAGTTGTAACGATTCCTGCCAGCAGAGATGACTCACCGCCGGAGGCACCAGATCCGGATAGCCGACCTGAATAATATGCAGACCAGTGCCAACAGAGACTTTTTCAAAGATGACCGTTACCTCAATTTCTCCTTCCGATTCCGGTGTAGAAAACTGATCGCTATAACGCAGTAGCTGATTGGGAATAACCTCATGATACATGCCATAAAAATAATGCTGAGTACCGGTCGAAAAATTGGTAAAAGTAATTCGATAACGCCCGCCCGGCCTGATCTCAGCATACTCGACTGCGGCAATAAACCCATGCGGCGCCAGCCACTTCGCCATTGCACCGGGATCGACAAAAGCGCGATATACCCGTTCGGGCGGCGCACTAAATACACGATACATTTTGACGGTATAACTCATTTCGGCTCAGCCTTTTTATTTATATTTATTATAAGGAAAGGATCTTCCTGATCCTGACCATGCCATCGCTCATCTCAATCAGCTTTATATTTTATCCAAGCCATCCGGGTATATATATTATTGCTCTGTATCCAGAATCTGCCAAACGTTCCTCCAGATTGACGCTGAGGCACATTTTTCAACTCCTCTCAGGCAGGGAACAAAAATAAGGCCAATAAAAAACCCGGCAATACCGGGTTTTTTATTGGATCATTCTACAAAAGACTAACTGTTGAGCGGCGAGTTTTCCTCATCCAGATCGTCATCATATACATAGGCCATACAGCCCCAGCCATCATATTCGCCCTGAAACTCGGAAGCAATTTTACTAAACCATTGTTCCAGATCGACAATATCTTCATAGGCCGGTTCCATATAAATATAAATGGTAATAACCCATTCCAAGGTGTCACTTTCTTCATCCTGAAACAGGCTGATTTTCTGTTCTTCTTTTAATAAATGCAGCGCACAGCGATCGGCCTGATCCTCATCACTAAAGACGATTGAAAATTCAATTTCATGCGCTTCATCCAGATCATCGCCATCCTGGTGCATTTGCCACAACACATTGCCATTTTCATCATCGGGGAATTTTTTGTAATCGCGTGACATAAACCTGTCCTTATTCTGATGGTGTTTTATTGTGCTGCTAGATTAACTGATTTTCAAACCATTATCGAGTTTCCTACAAAAAAACATGCGCTCTTAAACAAAAACAAACATATGATTTTTATACATAAAGCTTTGTATAAAGTCAGCCACATTCAATCCTGAGAAACCCGATAGCCCCAACCCTATATTCAGCAAATACGCAGCTATTGAAATCCAGCAAAAAAAGGGGAAAGACTGATATTCAGAGCAAATGTATTTAAATCGGCTAGAATGGAACCTGGGCATGAATCTCAACCTTAATTCCACTCAAAGGCTGCTCGAACATCAGCTGACTGGCATGCAGTGCCATCCGCTTTAAAGGACTGCGCTGTGGTTTCGGATGATAAAGTTTATCTCCGGTAATCGGGTGGCCAATATGTAGCATATGCACTCTAAGCTGATGTGAGCGACCTGTAATCGGTGTCAGTAAAATCCGGCTAATATCTTGTTCCGCAGAATATTCAAGCGACTGATATAAGGTCTGGGCTGCCTTCCCCAGCTCATAGTGCACCATCTGACGTGGGCGGTTTTCCCAGTCTGTAATTAAGGGCACATCTACACAACCTTCGCCTTTGAGCTGGCCTTGCACCAAGGCCACGTACCGTTTGGAGACCGTTCTTGCCTGAAACATTTTACTGACCGCAACCTCGGCCGCACGATGTTTGGCGAACATTAAAATACCTGACGTTGCCATATCCAGACGGTGAGTAATTTTTGCCTGTGGATACTGGTCAAGTATGCGTAAATAGGCACTATCCTGATGCTCGGGCAAACGTCCCGGAACTGACAATAATCCGGCTGGCTTTTCAATCACCACCAGATCTTCATCTTCATAAAGAATCTGTAGCGCGTCCTGTGGCGGAGCGTAGACAAAGTCGTCGTTAATTGGCATGTGCAAGTGAAGAATCAGGTGAAAACCGGCAAAATAACAAGCCGTCTTCCGCCTGTCAATCCAGCCCCCTAAAGTACCAGCTAATCTGCCAGATAGGATTCAACTGTTGATACCATCCGGGCTTTCTTCAGATAGGGCGTATTGCTATCCCGATCTTCAATACTAAACAGCCCCTGATTGGCCAACTTGATTTTCCCCAGACTGCTTTTTGAATAAACTGATTCATCAGCTCAACGCCTTTGATATTTTTACACTTATTTTTATAGTTTCGACTTCAATCTGCAACGCATAGCCTTTATAAGCTGATTTATATAAAAGCTTCCTCTCTGTTGGGGTTCTAAAGTAATCAAGAGTCTCAAAATAAGCTCATTAAAAACTACATTTAATCTACACCCTATAAAGCTAATCCACACCCTGTAAAGCGCTACTCATACAGCGGGATTTAGATGAGCTGTATCAAAGCGTCTGAGGCTAAAATAGCAGATTGATGCAGAAGAAATGAAGGCTTATGTGTATATGCTGCAAGTCTGGAAGGATAATCAACAGCTGATTTATTTTAGGTCTTCTCTGGTTATTCTTTGAGAATTCTTTAGGGTGTTGGGAAAACTCTGAATGGTTTACTTCAACTATCACTCTTTGTAAGAAATGATCTTATAGCCTATAAACTTTTGATCTATAGCGTCCTAAGCCGAATCGAGACCTTTTGGGTACGTACTGCACTCGCGTTTTGCGCCGCTCACAGCATGCTACTCTTTTCGATCCCATCACACCCTTGAGAGATATAATAGATAAAACCCGACGGGATTAATTTCCTATGTTTTTTTAATTTTCTGGATTTTTGAAAATTTATTTCTTTAGACATCTATGAATCGAAAAATATTTCCCCTCTCCCTTATTTGATGCTATTTTCTTCTGGAAAAACCAGTTTTCACGGTATTTTTATACGTGAGTTTTTACAGTAGCCATGTTAAAAGCATGGCTTATTATTGTGCTTGGATTAAATTCTACTGATGGACTGTAAAGATAACTCCGCTCTAGTCAGCCCCTGATTTAATAAGGCTAACTTTGAATTAGAATGTTTCAGATAGATCAAAAGCCATCACCACTCAATCAAGCTAATTACATTCAAATAGAATTAATGCCAGTCTGGCAGGAAAACGCTTACGGAAAATGATATTCAGGTTATATAACAATATCAGGCCAAATCCACCTGTCACTCATCTAGCCCATTGTTAAAGGCCTATAAAAGTTTTTGATTAATCAGGTTGATCACCACAATCTGAACAGGTTTAATGAACAAACAGATGACGGGTATGATGATTGATATAGGCATTCAAGCCATCGCCATATTGAGCCAGCTGCTTCATATTTTCGACATGCTGATAGCCTGCGCTACTATAGCTATAGGTATAAACTTTTGAGCTTTTCTTAAATTGAACCCGAATAAACTCTCTACCAATCTCATAATTGGCCACACCTGAATCATGATTCAGATCGAGATAATGTTGCAATTGAGCCGTTCCTAACACTATAAGTCTTATCATTTATATGGGGATTTTTCGATCAATTTTCAAATTCTACTTCTCGCCTTAATCATAGCTTTGGTGTAGTCAGACATTCTGAGAGTCGAGGTGAAATTAAATATATAAAAATCAATATAATTCAGCATCTAGATAAGAATTAAGTAGTTTAAGCATGAGCAGATATTGAAAAACCCCACCTTAGGAGTGGAGTTTTTTCAGTAGTTAATTTTTTTAAGTTTTAGACCGGTCTTATACAGCACAGCATTTGCTACAACCTTCTACTTTTTCAGTCGGCCAATTTATTCTTGCACGCTGATAAGCCAGTGCATAATTGGCGAAATACCCCAGCACAACTTGATCGTCAAATGCGGGTAAATCCTCACAACCGAGCGTTGCATTGTGTATTAGGTGTATGCCTTGGGCTATCGGTTTTTCATCTACAATAAATTTTATCATTTTTAGTTCCCCCATGTTTTTTTAGAATTTTCAACCTTCAAAAAACCATACAAAAATTATGTGTTTATAAAATTAAACCGATAATGCGCAAAAATCAATCATTTTCATAAAAGATGATAGTTTTTGAAATTGAATAAAAAAGACAGTTAATTATAAGAAAAATAGTTTAAAAAATAGATTTTGCCTGATTGAGAAATTCGTCTTGGCTTTTTAAATGGTATGGGAGGTTTTTATAAAACTTACTATCAAATTAATGAAAATTAGCTTTGTATCATAGAACAATCTATATCTTCCTGTTTCTTCTGTTATAGCCAATGCACGCCTCATATCACCTTCACAACCAGAACAACGCCCAATACTGGCACTCAAAATGACAAGACGGACAATAAGCCGATCTATTCCCTCTTGTTAGACAACACACGATTGAACTCCCTAGGGTTACAGTCGACAGGCCACGCGCATTGAATGTACTCATTTATACGGTTCCTGCCGTACCACTCCCTACAATAATCGCCTTGGCCCAACTGGCAAACTGTGACATTGCTCCACCACTGACAACCATACTGGTGAGTGTACGCGCGAGCCTTTCTGCCGGGGTCGCTATGGTGTCTAAGACATTATCACCTCATGGCATATAGTAAGTTGCGATTTCACAGAAGATAGCAATATGCCAAGCGATATCCACGAATAGTATTGCCAAATATTCAAAACTTCTCATAGGTTCAAACCATCCTATGAGAGCAGTAATACTCATCAGCAACAAGGAAACAAATACGCGCAAACCGCAGGCTGTAGGCTGTAGGCTGTATCCAAGGCATAAACCTAATACTGTTTCTCTATATATGCCCATCTAGTGCTTGATGCTTTTTATAAAGTTCTAGATTTAAAGTAACAAAAAAGCCCTATGGAGTAATAGGGCTTTTTTTAAAACAGGGAGTAACTGTTTTATTTATGCTGCTTAGGCATTCTTATTGTTGAATTGATTGCCAAGGCATTTGGTACACGGGGGTAAACGATCAGTACCAATTTCTAAGTAGGTGCGGTGGCCGCATTTGACACAAAAATAGAAGCCTGTTCCGGGTTTTTGACCAGCTGTAACCATCTTTGCTCTCCATAGGTTTTAGAAATGGTGAACTTAGTGTATATCCAAAATGTAAGGGCTGTCTATTGGTTATTTTGAATAAAAATGATGTCATTTTTGCAAGAAATGATTTCAGAAAAATTATGCTGGGTTTATAAAGGTTGAGCGAGCTCCTTTAATGGTTGCAATTTGCATTACAGCTGAAGCGCTTTGTGATCTTATGCTGGCTCCTCCTCTCTTTTTATAAAAAGTCAAAGAGTATGGATGCCAGAACTTTAAGCAAGCTACAGTGACTATTTTTTACATAACATTAATTTGTTACCAAAAAGGAAAAATTCAGCTATTTTCCTTCAAGGTGAACTTTCTAAGTTAGCAGATAGCTTGACTACAACCTGTTATAAAAACTTTTGCGGCAGTCATTAGATTGCTCTATTCCAATTATTTAAACCATGATTCTTAGTTCCGCGATTATAAAACACATTATATTTGTGCAGATAATTTGAACTAATACTCTCAATTAATTTCTGATATTTCATAAAATGAAGATTGCGTTAGATTTGACTTTCGCATGTGCTTTCATGATTCTGCGAATATACCTAACTTTTTCGACTCACTACACATGGGTTGCACTTGGAATTTGAATCCGCGGTTAAATAAATATAAATTAATCTTATTGGGCAGTATAACCACCGTCTATTACCACAGCTTGTCCTGTCACACCGCCCGCCTTATCACTGGCAAGAAAAATTGCATAATCTGCAATTTCTTCCACACTCAATAAGCGTTTTTGTGGGACCATCGCCAAAATCACATCTTCTAATGCACTTTGTTCGCTGACATTGCGTGTTTTAGCCAAGTCATGAATTTGACCACGTACCAATGGCGTATCAACATAACCGGGACATAAAGCATTTACTGTAATGCCGTCACCAGCGCACTCTAAAGCTGCGACTTTGGTCAAACCAATCACACCATGTTTAGCACTGTTATAGCCCGCCTTACCTGCAAATCCAATTAAACTATTAATCGAAGCCATATTAATAACACGGCCAAACTGCTGGGCTTTCATGATTGGAAATGCATACTTGATACCAATAAATGAACCCACCAACATGACATTTATTAGCTTTTGATATACTGCCGTTGGAAAGTCTTCAATCATGGCAATATATTGAAAACCTGCATTATTGATTAAAATATCCAAACGGCCATAAGTTTTTTGAGTCAGTTCAATGGCGGCTCTATATGCCTCTTCATCTGTGACATCACAAGGCGCAGACAACGCGTCAAAGCCTTCTTTTTGAAATGCAATCACAGCTTCAGTGCACTTTTCTGCATTCATGTCAGAAATAACAACTTTAGCCCCCTCCTTGGCAAATTTCTTTGCAATTTCATGCCCAATACCACTGGCTGAACCTGTAATAAATGCAACTTTATCTTTTAGCAGTTGACTCATCATATCCTCCGTTGTCTGATTTTTTCATTCTAAATTCTTAAACAACACCCAACCAAGTAAAGGCAGCAACCACTACAAATACAGCAATGGTTTTAATGATCGTAATGGCAAAAATATCTTTATAGAATTGATTGTTTATGGGTTAAAACCTGTGACCACAAGTAAGGTAACTGCGCCATTATGCGTAAAGTATCTATACCGCATAATGCCATTGCTGCATTGTACTGATCCGCCATCACACCTAGGACAATACTCATCCCCCCCCGAGGCTGAACCCATACTCCCGTTAAAGCCACAGTGGTAGCAGTTCATTTTTGCTGGGCATTTTCATCAATGATTTTTTACTCAATTCCAAGTGATAGATTCCAGTAGTTAAATTAAGCAGACCAAATAGTTTAGTGCGATCAATTGGAGTGCTTTAGTCTTCAATATATGATGCTTGCTTAACGTCAGATGTATCGCTATGGTTTGATTTATTTTATTGTCTATTGTTGGGGAGAAAATATCAGCTAATGGTTTTAGCCTTGGTATAGCTACAGTATTCGGCTTAGTTGAACCCCATTTATATAATTTCTTTGTTGTAAAGAAAACTCAAAAGACAAAAAATACACAGCTTCCCATCAAAATATAAATCAAGAGTTACAATAATGCGATGGAACTAATATGTCTTGGCTCATCGCATTATTTATTTTAGTGCGTGTGACGGTAATTATTTTTAATTGACACATAATTCAGAAAATGAAACGTGTATAACAACAGTGGTTAGTTTAATAAACTCAATTGATTAATTTAAAATCATTATGCTAAGGTGAAACTGGCTTAGCGTCAAAAGGGTATCAGCTCAATAAAGCAACCATGATCCTAGGCCTTTTAGAAAAAACGTTATGGATAACGATAAAATAACAACAGGGAGAAATAATGGGCACTTTAGCAATCCTCATCTCATTGGCATTACTGATGTTTTTTGCCTATCGAGGTATTTCAGTACTGATTTTGGCACCAATTATGGCAGCGATTGCCATTTTTCTTTCTGGCGACATGCTATATATGATGCCCCAGTACACAGAAACCTTTATGTCTGCTTTGGGCGGCTATATTTTAAAATTCTTTCCTATTTTTTTATTGGGTGCCTTATTTGGCCAATTAATGGTTGATTCGGGTGCTGCATCCAGTGTTTCAAACTGGATCATGAAGAAATTAGGGCATAACCGAGCTATTTTGACCGTGGTATTGGCGTGTGGTGTATTGACTTACGGTGGGGTATCACTGTTTGTGGTGGCTTTTGCTATTTACCCCATTGCCAAGTCCATGTTTCAAGCGGCAAACATTCCAAAGCACTTAATTCCAGGTGCCATCGCTTTAGGCTCATTTACCTTTACCATGACCGCTCTACCAGGTTCGCCTTCCATTCAAAATGCGATTCCGATTCCTTTTTTTGGTACCAATGTATTTGCTGCCCCCGGCATTGGCACCATTTCCGGTTTAATCATGTTTGGTTTGGGCTGCATATGGTTACAAAGCCGCGCCAGTAAAGCTTATAGAAATGGCGAAGGATACGGTATTGATACCCAAGAAGCAGAAAACTTAGAAGACGGTTTGAACTCTCAAGGTGAAATGCCAGTATTTTTGGCATTTTTACCCTTGCTGTTGGTTATTGGTGTAAATGCTCTGTTCACCTACATTCTTTTTCCCAGCATGGACTTCAGTTCGTTCAAAGAACTCTATCCAAACTTAGACCCTGGCAAACAAACAGGTTTGTGGGCATTGGTGATTGCCTTGATGGCGGCATGTTTGAGCTTGATTTTATTACGCTTGGGCAAATGGAATAACTTAAAAGAAACTGTAAACAAAGGTGCGTTGGGTTCGATGTTGCCAATTTTCAACACAGCTTCTGAAGTGGGCTATGGTGCAGTCATTGCATCATTGGCGGGCTTCGTGATTATCCGCGATATGGTGCTAAATGTATCAAGTAATCCATTGATTTCAGAAGCCATCGCCATGAATATTTTGGCAGGCATCACCGGTTCTTCTTCTGGCGGTATGTCGATTGCCTTATCGACTTTGGGTGCCGATTACCTGGCTATGGCGACTGCTGCTGGTATCAACCCTGAATTATTACACCGTATTGCGGCATTGGCGGCAGGCAGTTTAGATACCCTGCCTCACTCAGGTGCGGTTATCACATTACTGTCTATCTGTGGCATGACGCACAAACAATCCTATGGCAATGTGGCCATGTGTACGGTTGCCATTCCACTGGTATCGCTTGTTGTAGCAATTACTTTGGGTACGCTTTTCGGCTCATTCTAATCCGTATTTACAGGATGCTGCAAAGCGTCCTGTAGCCATTTTTAAGGATTAAATATGAAACTGGCTTAGATAGATGACTTTCATATAGATTGATCTGATACCTTAAACCGCACTATAGCCCCCGAAAAAGGCTCTCAATTTGCGATTTTTAAAACCAGTTTATGAAAGTAATGGTATTGATGTCATCGCTACAGTAACCAAAGTTGTTCATGAGCGGAAACGGGTTTACTTTGACACCATTTACAACATACATGGCCAAAGATTGATTGAGGGCGAAGTAGAATTCTAGGGACCTAGTCGCATAGTTACACTTCATACTTTACTGCTGATCTGTGAAGCACATTTATTAAAATGCCTTCAAAAATCAGAAACTCTACATAAAAACGCAATCCGTTTTAGCACTTATTGAACCATTTGTAATTAAACCAGCTTGTGTACACATTGATGCAAAAGTGTCTTCATTAATTTACCCAAATCTCTGATATATGCGCAAATAAAAAAACCCCACTTAACAGCAGGGTCTTTTTACAATAATAACAATTACTTTAAGCTTAAAGTCTTATGCCACATTGCCTTCCAGAAAATCTTGTGCAAAGCGCTGCAATACTCCACCGGCTTCATAGACAGACACCTCTTCCTCAGTATCCAGACGACAGGTCACCGGGACTTCAACAATCTGATTCTTGCCATCTTCAGTTGCACGCTCAATCACCAAAGTCAGGTCAGAACGCGGCGCAATATTCCCCATCACGCTATACAGCTCCGTCCCGTCCAGCTTCAGGGTCTTACGATCCGTGCCCGGTTTAAACTCCAGCGGCAATACGCCCATACCGACCAGATTGGTACGGTGAATACGCTCAAATCCTTCTGCTACAATCACTTCCACCCCGGCAAGACGCACCCCTTTGGCCGCCCAGTCACGGCTTGAGCCCTGACCATAGTCCTTGCCGGCAATAATGATCAGCGGCTGTTTGCGGTTCATATAGGTTTCAATCGCTTCCCACATCCGCATCACCTCACCTTCCGGCTCCACACGTGCCTTTGAACCCTGTTTGATGCTGCCGTCAGAACGCACCACCATTTCATTAAACAGTTTCGGATTGGCAAAGGTTGCACGCTGCGCCGTCAAATGGTCACCGCGGTGCGTTGCGTAAGAGTTGAAGTCTT
>NZ_VLSR01000060.1:0-432 GCF_007558235.1 Acinetobacter sp. RF15B
CCGAACACCATGCGACCGGACGCAGTCGTGGTGTCGATCTGAGCGCCCTTTCCAGTCAGAACCCGCAGGCCGATCTTGCGGTCTGACAGCTCCTTCACCGTGTTGACCAGATGGGCAAGCGATCGTCCGAGGCGATCGAGCTTCCAGACCACCAGCACATCGCCGTCACGCAATGACTTGAGGCAGGCAGTCAAGCCAGGGCGATCATCACGACCGCCGGAAGCAAGATCATCATAGATATTGTCCCGTTTGTCAACGGCGATTGAAAACTGATACAGATTTTTTCGTGCCAGCGATTTAAAACTGATACACCGCCGTCGCTGAACACCGTCCGTGTTCAGCCAATTTCTGCAACATCGCTCCCCCTCATCATCCCGGCCTGTCGCTGGTGCTTCAGCCGATAGCTTTCCCCGGCAATCGGCACGATGTGCG
>NZ_VLSR01000061.1:0-408 GCF_007558235.1 Acinetobacter sp. RF15B
TGGTAAGAATCCACAACAAGTTGTTCTTCATTGATGTATCTGAGGGTCTGTAGCTCAGTTGGTTAGAGCACACGCTTGATAAGCGTGGGGTCACAAGTTCAAGTCTTGTCAGACCCACCATCTGCCATGAAACAGAGAATCAGAAACATTAAATCTAAATGATAAGCTGGGGACTTAGCTTAGTTGGTAGAGCGCCTGCTTTGCACGCAGGAGGTCAGGAGTTCGACTCTCCTAGTCTCCACCATAGATTATAGAGCTTAGTAAGTTTATACTTGTTAACCTCTGTGATTTATCACAGTTTCTAGACCTGACGAAGGCTAGAAAAATCATTAACAGCATATATTTGAGTTGAAATAATTTGTTCATACTCATAGATAGAACGGAAGTTAACAGTAATTTATTACCTGT
>NZ_VLSR01000015.1:0-57849 GCF_007558235.1 Acinetobacter sp. RF15B
CAGCGATATGGTAATTTGCCGCCAATTCCAGTTGAGTACTGTAGTTTCGTAAGTAATTGAGAGTCAATAACAACTGATCCTCTATATCTAAAGTATGAGGACGACCTGATTTCTTTTTGAGTGATTCAGCTTTTTCTAAGACCTCAACCATTTCAGTAAAAACTTGTCGAGGTACGCCAACCAAGCGTTTGAATTCAGAATCTGAAAAACGATTTAATTTTTGATATCTCATGAAATTTATATTGAGGCGGTTTTTACTTTCGCAAGAGATCTATTCTTTATTAGGTTTAAAATTAATTAATACAGGAAGTAGTACGAGGTAATATAAATGTTTAGTAGGGAAAAGAAAATATGTATTTTTTTGTCTTTTTTGATAATTACTGGTTGTGCAGAAAAAAAATTAAAAGTTAATGATATTAAAAAAAATCAAGTATATAGATTAACTTTAAGTGTTAATGATGGAATTATCATGTATATGAATGATGCTGAAGATGCTGGACAAATCCATGTAAATAAAGAAAATGCTAAATATTATAGAATACTAATAAGACAAAATAGTGATAAATTTCTAGTACAGGATTTTTATATATCAGGCATGAAGCAGACGGATCCTTATTGGCTTATTGATGGAAAAAAATATTATGTTTTTAATGAAAATCAAAAAAATAATTATTTTCCACGAGAAGGGAAAAGAGTAATTTAGTATGAATCTGGATATAAAATGGCATTAACTAATTATAAGAACTATAGAGAAGATGGGGTATGGAGGACATGGTACGAAAATGGTAAGTTAAAAGAAGAAATGACATATGTAAATGGTAATTTAGAGGAGGTTGTTAAAAAATGGAATGAAAAAGGAGAGTTATTGAGTGAATGTTCTTACAAGTTAGGAAAAGAAAGTGGAAGGTGCTATGAAAAATATACTATAAACCCTAAATTTTTTATATATGAAGGATATTATAAAAATGGAATTAAGATAGGGTTGTGGCGAGAGTGGGACTCAAAAGGAAATATTATAAAAGAACAAAGATTCAATTAAGGAATACATTGTGAAAATAGTAATATTAATAATATCTATTTTTTTTGTTTTACAATCAAATGTAAGAGCAGAGATAAAGAATAAAAAATATTTTAAATTTTTAGGAGAATTAAAAAATCAGGTTATTTATGATGAAAATAATAAAGCTATAGAATATGACTATATTAGTTTGGATCAAAAGATAGACTTATTCCTAGAAAGTGAGGATGAGTATATAGAGAATATTAATAAAGTTCAACTTAATTATTTAGATAAAAAAATTAAAATTAGTTATAATAAGAAGGTAGAGTTAATATGTAAAGATATTTATAGTGCAGATTCCATCTTTCATTATACAGAAGCGATTTGTATAGTTCATTCTATAAAATATAAGAATTAGGTTAAACTGAGTAGTTTTTTATGTTTATCACTCAGTCATTGATTTTGATATTAATAACGGCTTTGTTGCGCAAAGCTATTCTTAAAGGCTTCTTCAGCAATATAATTTCCAGATGAAGAAGCCTGCCCCTAAAATCTACAGTACAACTAATTGGTCCTCATATAACCAAGCTTTAATCAAGCGAGGAAATATTTCAATCTGGTTTGACCCTAGGATCCAATGGTATGCGCAACCACAAGGCAAGCACGGACGAAATCAAACTTATTCCGATACAGTGATTCAATGCTGTTTAATGATCAAATCTCTATTCCGTCTTTCTTTACGTATGGTGACAGGCTTTGCTCAAAGCCTGACTAAACTCTGTGGCTTAAATTGGACAGCACCAGATTACTCTACCCTCTGTAGACGACAAAAGTATATTGATATTGCGATAAGCTATCGGAAAAGTCGTGATGGGTTACCTTACGCAGTATGCTGCTCATTGTCGACTCTACGGGTTTAAAATTTTTAGGTGAAGACGAATGGAAGCGTAAGAGATATCATCCTGAATACCGTCGGCAATAGCGTAAACTGCATATTGGTATAAATGCTGAAACACTGCAAATATAAGTAATGGAGAGTTAATAATAACTGATCCTCTATATCTAAAGTATGAGGACGACCTGATTTCTTTTTGAGTGATTCTGCTTTTTCTACAACCTCTACCATTTCAGTAAAAACTTGTCGAGGTACGCCAACCAGGCGTTTGAATTCATAATCTGAAAAACGGTTTAATTTCTGATATCTGATGAAACTTATATTGAGGTGCTTTTTACTTTCGTAAGAGGTGTTTTGTTAAACTATTGATTTTGAGTGACTTTTATGTAAAAAAAGACTTAAGGAATAGATTTACCCTAAGCGACTCAGGTTTAAGTGACAACTTGGGTATGAGGTCAGCCTAATTCCGTAAATATATTTGATACGGCTACACGAGCATGAATCTCATTCACTTGGCTTTGAAAGTTCCTGGTACTGAGTTTATCTCCCAATACTTTGATGCAATGCATCTTGGCTTCTACCAAGCTTCGCCGGTGATACCCAGACCACTTTTTCCAAACTGTTCTTCCTAGGCATTTGACCGTTTTCAATAACTCATTTCGCTCTAAAGATCCCAGTTTTTTGTCTTTCCAGAGTTTCGCATTTTTTCTTAGGGGAATCACCGCATATGCCTGTCGATCTGAAATGACTTTTCTGCAGTATTTTGTGTCATAAGCCCTATCTGTATAGACCGAATCAATCTGCTCATCCAGCGGAATTTGATCAAGCCAATCCCCGAGCACCTGAATCACTAACATTGTTCGTAGTTAACTGTACAGCCCGTATTTGAAGGGTCTTAACATCTATGCTGATATGTAGTTTACTCCATTGACGACGATATTCAGGCTGATGTTTCTGTTCACTCTCACCTAAAAACTACTAGTCTAGCAAATATAAAAAGTGCTACTTTAGTATGGTTAGAAATGGAGGTAAAAAGAATCATTAAGGTATAAATTTAGCCGCTGAATCAAGTGCAAATATTTTTGCAGTATGTAGTGGAGTTATTGCTATTGCAATAGATAGTGGAAAGGCATATGGCAAAATTATAGTATTAGAAGTAAATATCGATGACTTGCCTGAAAAGCAAAAAACTTATGCATTAAATAATATTACAAAAAGCAATACAATTTACTTTTTTTACGCGCATTTATTTACTATAGATGTTGAAAAAGAAGATGTTGTTGATTCTAAGACAGTTTAGGTAAAACAGGTTCTACTGGAAATGCTGAGGGAATGATGACTATATCAAAATAGAGGGCATTTGTATTTTGATGTAAGCAATTCAGCATTGCTCGGTACAGGTTTATAGGGAAGATTTGATCCTATTCCTTTTTTGTAACCAAATTAATTTAGGCACTTAAAATATGAAAATAATTAAATCTATAGTAATAATTAGCAGTATTTTCTTTTCATTATCATGTCATGCAAAAAATATAGATTGGAATGATTATCAACAAATTGTTATCCAAATTAAAGAACCAGTTTTATTCCTAGATCAATTTGGTAGATTTTCTCAATTAAATAAAAATTTTAAATTGGGTTTAGTTGATTATGGGAATAAAAACAAAAAATATTCTGGGGGGAATATAGTCTTAAGAGTTATGGGGTTGAGGTTTTAAATAATCAAAAAGATTATATTTTATATCAAAGTACTGTACCTTTAAAATCAAATATAGATTTAAAATTACTTTATCAAGATCAAAAAATAGTGGCTTTTCGGATAAGAGAGTTTAGTGATGTAGATTATGTAAAAAGACCTTATAAAAAATTTATATCTAATTTTTTTATATATAATAAATTTTCAAATTTAGTCATTGAGGCTCCCTTAATAAATTCTTCTTCTGCTAATTTAGAAAGTGATTATGAGAGTATATTAGCTGGGGATAGTTTTTCATATATTAAAAAAGAAAAAAATATTTATATAATGTAAATATTATAGAAATTAATGGGAAAGTGAATATCTATAAATTGATTTTAGATTCAGATTTAGATTGTTTAGAGTCTACTTTAGGGTGTGAAAATATTATTTATAGAGATTTTCTTAAAAATAATTAGAAAGATTACTATATTAACCACGAATCGCGGATAGGAGGTTGACTTGAAAAATAAAAGGAATAGAGGCATCAGTTGTGTTACCACACTAAACCTTGAGTCCTAGCTCTAATGTTTAATAGTACCGAATTATTTTGTGTAATTGATGACTTTTTTCTTAAATTTGAAGTAACTTATTGAGAGTTTCTAAACCAAAGCCCTTCGCTATTTATATTCTCCTGAACAAATTTCTAAACGTTTAAAACAATTATCTGAGCCAAATGGTCACATGAGTATCCGCCATATAACGATTTATTCAACCCTTCGAGCTTTACCTAAAGGTGAACTGAAGAAAGACTTGCTCTCTTGTTTGAGACATGAAAATAAAAAAACGTAAGGCGAATGATGAAATTAAAAAAGATTCACTATTACAATAGATTAAGGCGATACATGAACGCCCACAGGAAGTGGAAGAAAGATACTTAGACATTGGGAAGTTGATTTAATTAAAGGCAAGGGCAATAAGAGTGCTATTGCCACCCTGATTGAACGTAATACTCGGCTTTGCATATTGGCAGTATTACCTGATGCAAAAGCAGAATCAGTACGTTTGGCATTAACGGAGGCTTTGAAATATCTTCCATGTGAATTACGCAAAACACTGACATATGACCGAGGTCGTGAAATGGCTGAGCATAAAACTTTAGAACAGGATTTAGGGATAGAAGTATATTTTGTGATTCGCATTTAGCATAGCAGAAAGGGATTTGTGAAAATATAAAGGATCTAATTCGTCAAGATTTATCTAAAGGCATTGACCTCAATCAAGCAGATCAGCATTATTTGAATCAAATGGCTATGTCACTCCATACAAGACCAAGACTTAGGAAGCCTTTAGATTGGTATACCTCGTTAGACAAATTTTCTCAATTGGTTGATTATAATCACTATTTTATTTATGTCGCACCTCGTGTTTAAATTCGTCATGTCTCGAAGAGGCCCATTTTATAGCTCATACTTTACATGAAATAACTCGTTATTTTCTAATGTAAGAGGGATTGAGGGGGGGAATCTGAAAGTGAAGTTTATGATGGTTATAAAGGGCAAGGCTTAATGCAAATAATATATAAAAAAAATTATGAGTTATATGGTTTAGCAGTTAATGAAAATTTCTTAAACCATCATAGGCATAGAATTGCTAAAGAAAAAAAGCATGCAGTAGGTTCGGCAATTTGGTATTGGCATCATTCTAGAGCCGGAAGTCTCACTCCTCATGATTAATAACAACTTATGTACTAATTAATGGTAGGAGTGGTTTTGGTGATAGGGAGAAATATTATAAAAAGCTGTAGCATATTTTTTTGGAAATGTAAAAATATAAATGATGAATTAATAATAGCTCTTAATAAATATGGAAATTTGAGAATAATTATATATACAATAATAAGATCGGTGAGTGCTTTAGGTGGGGGTTATGTAATGATCCTAATGGTTATAAAAAGAGGAGATCAAAGAATGCAAATGAAGTGAAAAAAGGATATATAAGGTTTTTAGAAATAATTAAAGATAAAGAGTTTCCTTTTGGCTTCAGAAAAGATAAAAATGGGAATAAAGTTGGTAGAGAAATATATAGTTATAATACAAAATCTGCAAAATTATTAGTTGAAAAGAGGGAAAAAGAATTATGATGAAAATTATATTTATATTTTTTTCTTTAGTGCTATGTTCAAATGCACAATCAAAAGAAAAATATTATTGTCTAAAAAGTAAGAATGATGTAATACTATTGGTTTCTAGTCAATATCCTGATATTAACTATATAAAATATTATCCATATTTTAAAAATATTAAAATATCAAAATCTGTAAAAGAAGAAAGTATTGATATAGGAGATGATGCTAAACCAGAAGTCTACAGAAAGATGAATGAAATAATAAATGGAAAAATAACAGGATATTATACTTTTATGTCTCAAGGTTATCTTTTATATAATGTTGAATATGTTAATATAAAGAACAAGAAAAAAACTATTTTTGAAAAAAATGATTTACAGGTGAAAGGATCAAATTGTATATAATTCTAATCCTGTTTAAATAGATCTCTTTCATAAATCAAAAAATGATCTTCTTTTTGGTTGATATTTGCACTCCAGATTTCTTGGCATTCGTGCATAATCTGCGGATGGAATACATCGATTCAAAGAAGCTTTCTGAAACACAGTTCAAGCGATACACAGGCATCTCATGGTCAACCTTTGATTTAATGGTTGAGCAATTGAAGATGCATGTTCCTGCCAAAGGCAGACCACCTAAATTGAGCTTAGAGGATCAGATCCTCCTGTGCTGAAGTTATTGGCGTGAATACCGAACCTTGTTCCATGTCGCAACAAATTATGGCGTGTCAGAGCCCACTGCTTCAAGAATCGTACGCCATGTAGAGGATTGTTTCATTAAGTCTAATCTGTTTAATCTACCGAAGAATTTGCCTGAAGGCGAAGGCATAGACTGGAATGTGGTGATCGTAGATGCCACAGAAATTCCAATCCAAAGGCCTAAAAAAACAGAAGAAAAGCTATAGCGGCAAGAAAAAGAAGCACACCTTCAAAGTACAGGTCATCATTCATTATAAAACTCAGAAAAAATCCTGAGTTTATGCGCTGATCGCGGTTCAATACATGATTTTGAACTCTTTAAACGCAACTTGAATCAGATTCCTGTAGGTGCCTTTATCCTTGCAGATAAGGGCTATCAGGGAATTTATACAGTGTATCCAAATAGCCTATTGCCTCTAAAAGCAAAGAAGCGCTGTAAACTGGATACTGAACTAAAAATCTATAATCAGGAAATCAACAAAAGAAGAATAGCAATTGAGCATGTATTTGGTCGCTTAAAAACCTTCAAAATTCTTGCTGAGCGATATCGCAATCGAGGCAAAAGACTGGGATTAAGATTCAATTTAATTGCTGGAATTTATAACTTCTAGCTGAGTAAAAAATGACTTATGAAAGAGGTCTGCTGTAGTGGCTTATTGTTTGAACCCCAATAAGCTAACCTTCCAAAATATGTTAAAAGGCTAAGTGGATTTCATCGAACTCAGGTTATAATAGGTACAAGGTGGTTTTCCTCAAGTTACATGAGTCTAAAACAAATAAAGCAAACAAACATTCTACTGAAAAGGTTAAAACTATATTTGAGAAAATATATGCTTATCATTTGAATAAATGGGTTTTAAATATGAAGTTTAAGATAATTCTATTATTGTTTATTCTATTATTTTCAAGTTGTATACATTCAAAAGAAAATATATTAATAAATTCAAGTAATGTATCAAAATGTCATTTCGAGGGTGAAAGTATTGATTTCTGTTCAAAGGATAAAATTGAAATCTATAATAAACATATTAAAGATTTTCCTAATTTTTCAAATGATAAAATATTATTAATCTTAAATTATATTAGAGATTCTGGAAAGGGTGAAAGTAGACTTGTTAAAATTATAGTTATATTAGATCCTAAAGGAAAAAGAATAACTCCTCTACCTCAGATAGTGGGTAATTTTGTTGATGGTAAATTGAGAGCGATTAATGATGATCCTGCTATTATAAAATATAGTAAGAACGATAATAAAATTTGTTTATCAGGAACTACCTATTTTTTTAAAAATAATAATATTAATATTGAAGATGAGTGCTATAGTTTTGAAAAAGGAAAATTTAATAAAATAGAGAAGTCTGTATTAAGTGGTATTGAAGAATTTTCTAAGCTACCCTATTCCTCCGATATTCATTTTAAATGTATAAATAATATTAAATTAAATCAGTGTAATAGGTTAAAGTTAATACCCTCTAAGACAATATTAACTAAGTATAATTTTGTTAATGCTCAAGATGGAGAGAGTGTATTATTGAAAGGGAAAAAAGATTTCTTTTTAATAGTATCTCCATTTTTTGATGAAGATGGGGCTAATTTAAGGATTATGAAAGTTAAAAATTTTAATTTAATTTCAGAAAAATATATTTATGCAGGAAAAAGTGTAGAGATTGATGATAATTTAAATATAAAATATTTTGAAGGAAATAATAAAAAAGAATTCTCATTCTGATAGTAATTGAAATAAAAAGCCGACTTTCATCGGCTTTTCATTTTTACCCTTCCAACACCTCTTCCAGCAACTCCTCACTCGGTGCAAAGTAATAGGCGCCATCCAGAGGTGTTACGAAATGCAGTAGACGGTCATGGATTCCATCGCCAGACGTACCGAACATGCGCTCTAACATGGCATCAGTAATAGTTAATATTTTGGAATGATAAATCCATTTATGTGCAGTTAACGGTAGAAGAGCTAAAAAGACATATATCAAAACCATTTAAAATTATTTTACCTAAAAATTTTAAAGGAATTTAGAGAAATGAATAAGTGTTTAAATGTATTATTAATGATTTCTATGTTAAGTTTTTTAAATATTACTTATGCTGAAAAAAAATTATTAAATTGTAATTTAATTAATGTTAATGAAAGCCTTCAGTGTGTTTTAAAAGAAAACAAAAATCTTTTATATCAATTAGATGGTTTAAATAATAAGAAGAAAGATGACTATAGAAACTGGAAAAGTAGAATTAAAAATAACTGTGAAAATAAGATTAGATATTCTATGGGAGAAGGAACGGCTTTAGAAAAAGAACAATGTTTAAGAGATGAATATATTATAAGAATAAAAAATATTTCTGTAAATTTTCATAAGAACAATAATATTGAAAAAAATGATGATGGATTTCCTGTTACGTCTCTTCCATATAACTCAGAGGATCATTTAAAATGTATTTTAGAAAATAATAAAAATAGTTGTAGTAAGGTTAAATTAATTAATATTATAGAATTATCCAAAGTTTATAACTTTTTAGATGATAGTTTTGGTGCGTCTGTAGTATTACCTAAATCAAATAATGGATTGTTGATAATAGTTTCACTATTTTCCGAAGAAAGTGGAGAAAAATTTATTAACTTGGCTTTAGTAAATAGTCTAGGCGTAGTGAAAAATATTACTTTAAATGCTTCAAAAAATATTATTATTATTAATAATAATCATGAGGTGTTTTTTTACAAGGAGAATAATAAGTCTAAAGTTTTATTAAAATAAAGAAAATATTTAACCCGAATCCTGGTTATATGAATGATCTTCTAGCAGAATACCCCACGACCTACAAGGATTGAGCCTAGAAGTCCTGTACTAAACAGCGAATCCAAGAAATATCAAAAACTCCCCAAGTGTTCCATTTTCCACTCGTCATACGCCTCGATGGGATACCTAGATGCTTCATCTCTAACGTAGCCCGATTGGAGAAGTGGAGTGCTTGAAAATGGCTATAGGGAGGAAACTAGTTTGGATTATAGTTACTTATTCTTGATTTTAGACCACAAGACTATTGAATTGATGGACCACAAGATGAACCAAGAAAAGAATGCACTGGAAAACTATAGATAATAAAAAACCCCATAAATCTAAGACTTACGAGGTTTAATAATGGTGCCGGCACACGGATTCGAACTGTGGACCTACTGATTACAAGTCAGTTGCTCTACCAACTGAGCTATGCCGGCGATGTGGAGTGCATTCTACAGATTTTTTGGGTGGGTGCAAGCCAAAAAATAACCGGTTAATCTTTCAAAAAAGCGATGTGGAGTTGAGAGTAATCTGCAAGATAAGCGGTCATCATACTTTAAGCGGCAAATCGCCCATTTTTTATTATGGGCGAAGCTGAAATGAACTGGAAATAGATCACGGGGTGTAGCTAAAAAACTATTTATGTTTCAGGATTTGGGCGAGATCTTGTGCGCATTCCTCTAAAGTAAAGGCCATATCGAACTGCATTTGAGGTTTGAGTTCTTGAGCGAGGCTTCTCCACTGTTCGATAAGTTTGAGGGCTTTTTGAATTTTATGTTTGTTAATATCCTTGGCGATAGTCGGGGTATAACCACCACGTTTTGCATTTTTGATTTGTTTTATATAGTTTGCGCTGTTATTCATGTTCGCTCTCCGAATAGCAGTGTATCTACTTTTAACTTTGAGTTGAAATGGTGTACTTCGATCTAAGGTCTTTTTATTCTGGTCTTAGTTTTTCTCTCCTTTTTTAAATATCCTGAACGAACCATAACATAGCTTTAATGACAATAAAATGAAGCGATTATTGTGCCAATTTTTGATGGGTTAATATAAATAAATTAAAGCAGAACACAATATTAAAGAAACGCAGGGTTTTTTTCGATAGTCGCTCTGAGCAGCTATGAACTTCTGGAAAGGGAGAGTGTGTAAGGAGAATGATGATAAAAATAATACGATTTTTTATTTTTAAGACAAAAAAATCCGAATCATGTGATTCGGATTTTAAAATTCTGGCGGTGAGAGAGGGATTCGAACCCTCGATACGCTATTAACGTATACACACTTTCCAGGCGTGCTCCTTCAGCCACTCGGACACCTCACCATGGCCGAGGATAATATCGAAAAAAAGCGCTGCTGCCAAGCTGAAACAATTGATTTGCAGAAAAACTTTTAACGTAATGCTATGATTTGCAAAAATGCTTGTTTAAAACGAAGACAATATATGCAAAGTACAGCAGAAAAAGCAGCTCTTCCCGTGATTACGCTGGCTGCACTTGGGGTCGTTTTTGGAGATATTGGTACCAGCCCTCTATACGCACTGCGCCAATGTTTCCTCACAGCACATCTTGCGATCAGTGAAGCCTCTGTGCTTGGCATTCTGTCCCTGATTTTCTGGTGCATGATGCTGACCATCAGCTTTAAATATGTCACGATTATCATGCGTGCCGATAATAATGGCGAAGGCGGCATCATGTCGCTACTGGCTTTAAATCTGCGCACCACACGAATTGCAGATCAGAAGAAAATTTTTCTAATTGCGTTGGGGTTTATCGGGGCCTCGCTGTTTTTTGGAGATGGCATTATCACGCCAGCCATCTCGGTGCTTTCCGCCATTGAAGGCTTGAGTATTGCCACGCCTATCTTTGACCGCTGGCTGATGCCGCTGTCGATCGGGATTCTGGCCGGGCTGTTTATGCTGCAACGTCATGGTACAGGTACCATGGGGAAATTTTTTGGCCCCTTAACTTTGCTCTGGTTCCTGTCGATTGGGGCTTTCGGTCTGTGGAGTATTGCCCAGACGCCATTTGTACTTTCGATGGTGAATCCTTATTGGGCTTTTCACTTTGTTGTGGATCAGCCTTATGTCGCATTTCTTACCATGGGCGCGGTGATTCTGACCATGACTGGGGGTGAAGCAATCTATGCCGATATGGGCCATTTTGGCCGCTTGCCGATTCGTATGGCCTGGTTTGTGATTGTTTTACCTTGCCTGCTGCTGAACTATGCTGGACAGGGCGCATTGTTATTACGTCAACCAGAAGCGTTAGCCAATCCTTTTTATATGCTGATCCCGGACTGGGCACTTTATCCAATGATTGGACTCGCCACTGCGGCAGCGGTGATTGCATCTCAGGCTGTGATTACCGGGGTATTCTCCATGGTCAATCAGGCGATTCAGCTGCGTTATTTACCGCGTCTGAGTGTGAAGCATACTTCGGCGGTAGAGCGTGGCCAGATTTATCTGCCTTTTATTAACTGGATGCTGTTTATCTCGGTGTTAATCCTGATCTTGCTGTTTGAAAACAGTGCCAATCTGGCCAGTGCCTATGGCGTGGCAGTCACCATGACCATGCTTTGCGGGACTATTTTGATTAGTATTTTGGCCTATGGATTCTGGCGCTGGCCGGTCTGGAAAGTCATACTCTTTGCTGCTCCATTTTTAACGCTTGACCTGATTTTTGTTGCCTCTACCTCCTTAAAAATTGCTGCGGGAGGCTGGGTACCGATTCTGATTGGTGCGGTGCTGTTTACCATTTTAATGACCTGGAAAGATGGACGTGCACTGGTACTCAGCCGTCTGGAGCAGGATGCCTTACCAATCGAACTGTTTATCAAAAGTATTTCGATGGGAGATGCGACCAAGTTTGTTCCGGGTGAAGCCATTTTCCTGACCGGAACCCCGAGCATTGTTCCGCATGCCATGTTACATAACATCAAGCACAACAAGGTGCTGCATGAACGCAATATTCTGGTGACCGTGATTACCCGGGATATCCCTTTTGTGGCGAAAAAAGATCGCATTCAGGTCGAAACGCTTAGCAAGCATTTTTATCGGGTCTATATGTATTATGGTTTTAAAGACCAGCCGAATATTCCGGAGGCTTTGCAACAAGCCTATGCCGAATGGGGCTTTGAATATGATCTGATGCAGATCAGCTTCTTTATTTCACGGGAGCGGATTATGCATACGGTAGGGGATGGCATGGCTGCATGGCGAGAAAAACTGTTTGTTTCCATGCAGCGTAATACCAGTCCGGTCAGTGACTTTTACCAGATTCCCCCTAATCGGGTAGTAGAGTTAGGTAGTCAGATCGAAATGTAAAATTAAATAGAGGCCCTAGAGGCCATAAAAAAACCAGAACTGTATTCTGGTTTTTTATGCAAGACACGTTCGGAATAGCTGAATCAGGCATCCTTCATAGAATTATTGTGCTGGTTCTACTACTGCGGGCATATCAGGTGTCGCATTTATTGCAGCCTCAGCCATAGGAGCAGTCTCGGGCTGTGCTGAAATGTCAGCAGGAGCCGCTATGGCAGCCGCTTCAGGACTTGCTGGCTGTGGCTGTTCAGGGTTCATGCCGGGTGCAGCTTCAAGCTGGTTAGGCATGGGGTGAGGATGGTTGGCGTTCGGATCGGCCATCGGTGCCTCGGAAGAAGTGGCTGGCATCGGTTGCTGTGCAGGCTGTGGTGGTGCAGGCTGATTGACCAGGCGCACCTGCCCTGAATTGACCAGGCTTTCTAAAGAGCCTTGCTGGCCGTTGACGGTGGTACTAATTTTGGCTTTAGCTAGGCTTTCCAGAGTTTCACCTGGCTGTACAGGTGGCTCGGCAAAAGCAGCCGCACTTAGGACACTGGTAAATAAGCCCACACCTAAAATTTGAGTTAATTTGGAATTCATGCAGACTCCATGATTGTACGTAATTTAAATAGCTTTATACTGTTGCATAGTCATTCTGTTGCCGCAATGAAAGCTACTGAATACTCAGAAAACCCTATTTAAAAACCATCAAAAAATAGACATTTTGTTACAGGAAAGACCTGAATGAGCGGGGTTTGTTTAATTGTTAGGCGAATAACAGGGGCGAGATATACTTCATATACACAGCTTGTTAAGCTCGCCAAAAATCAATATTGATCGGAAAATAGCAGTTGTCAGCATGGCCAAGAAGCAATCTAAACCGAAGAGTGGTGTAACTCCGTTGTTAAAAGGAAATAGTGTCAAAATCATCTTGGGTGTAGTGGCCTCGGTCAGCTTTGCGATTGCATTTGGTCAAGAAAGGCTGGGTCAGTGGGTGTCTTTGGGAACGACGTCAAACTCATCTTGCCTGGCGCAGTTTTATTATGATGCTCCACCTTATCTGATGAAAGACAGTCTGAAAAAAGACAGTTATTCACTGTGTTTTAATGGCTTTAATGTTGGATATTCAGGGGTGTCGAAAACTCCGCTCTGGGTGGCAGAGGTTTTAACGCCTGCACGGCTGAGCCAAAAAATTCCGCGTGAAGACAGCTTCCATGAAGAAGGACGTGTGAAGGCAGTGCATCGCGCGACGCTGGCGGATTATCGTGGTTCAGGCTATGACCGCGGGCATATGGCGCCTAATGCGGATATGCCAACCAAGGCAGCCCAGTATGACAGTTTTTCGCTGGCCAATATGGTGCCGCAAGCCCCTAAAAATAATCAGCAGGTCTGGCGTGAACTGGAAGAGGCAACCCGGGCAATAGTCACGCGACAAAAGCAGGATGTGTATGTGATTACTGGTCCGGTCTTTGCTGCGAAAAAACTGAAAACCATTGGTAATGGCGTCATTGTGCCAACCGCCGTCTATAAAGCGATTTATATGCCAAAAACCGGGGCGATCGGGGCGTATTATGCGCCAAACGATAATTCACAAACGGTTCGAGTTGTGAGTGTCTGCTATCTGGAAGAAAAGCTGGGAATTAACCTGTTCCCCCAGTTAACCGAAGAGCAAAAACGTAATACCTACCATTTACCGTTGACGGCCAGAGCTGTGAAAGCCAGCCAGAAGATTGCCTATTCCCACTGGGATGCAGAAAGCCAGTGTGCCGAAGCTGTGTCCAAGGAAAACTTGCAGGCCTTGCAGCGTGAATTTAAAGCGGTGACCAGCGATAGCCCGACGCAAAATAGAAACACCGCTGCAAGCAATACGACAGAAAGCAATACTCAGACGGCTTTGATCAGCCAGTTGACCGAAGCGATTCTTCAGTTCATTCTGCAACTGCTGAAATAGACTTGCTGTAAAAAGCCTGATTCGGGTAGCATGCAGAGAGTACTTTAGAATAAGCAGATAGGATGGGGCCACTATGTTTAAAGCCTATAAAGATGGCAATGAGTCGCATGCCATTCATGATCTGACAGTTGAAAATGATCTGGACTGTGTCAGCCTGTATGGTAATTTGCAAATTACCAAAGACCAGGCTGGACTCAAGGCTGCCAAAGTCTTGCAGGCGCTGCTGGATGATATTGTTCAGGAACTGGAAAATACCCCTGATTTACCAGAAAAAATTGAGCATGATGAAGCTCATGAAATCGAGAATCCGTTTTTATAAAGAAGTAAACCAGGATCTGGTTAAGGTCGCCTCTAAACTTTTTTAGAAAAAACTGAAGCTGCGACTGGGCTGTGATTGATACTTTTGCTTGAATCCTGAATTTTTCCTTTTTTTAGCGCAGCATCCTCTTATCTACGCTTTTGCACTGGCTAAATAATTAGAACGCCATTGCTGCGGGGTCTGCGCCGTCCAGTGCTTGAAGGCACGCTGAAAAGCACTCTGTTCAGAATAGCCAAGCAGCAGGGCAATTTCTTGCAGGCTCAAGCGTGAGTCCTTTAAATATTGCTGCGCCATCATGCAGCGGATTTCCTGCATGCGCTGCTGGTAGGTTTTCCCCTGCTGCTGCAAATAACGCTGTAATTTGCGTACGGACAGGTTCATCTGCCGGGCAATTGCCTCAATCTGAAACATGTTTTTTTGCAGGCCAGCCAGTATGGCTTGCTGTAAACGTTGATCCATATCGGTGGCATGAGGTAATTTTTCTAACAGGGCTTCAGCCTGCTGTTTAAGCAGTTCCTGCAAGGTCTGATCACCTTGCCGCAGAGGCCGGGACAGCTCTGAAACTGTCAGTTGAATTTGGGCTTTATCCTGATTAAAACGTACCTTGGAACGGAAATACTGCTCGTAAATCATGGTGTTTTTGGGTGGAGAGCGTTTGAAATGAACCTCATGCAGCCGAATATCATGGATATCCAGAATCGATTTGAGAAATTCCATTAACAGGGCAATCGCGACTTCATCGGTGATCTGGGAGGACAGGTTAAAGGGGATATCGTCCCAGCCAATGCTGAGGATCTCATTATGGATAGATATCTGCAAAGGTGTCCCGTCATAGATCAGACGGTGATAATCATGATAACGCATGAGCGCATCGCTCAGGGTTTCACAGGACAGGGCAATATAGGCCAGTATGCCTAAATATTTTGGTTGTACGAGTGCGGCAATTTCCAGGCCGAGTGCTGGGCGCTGCAACTGTTGTTCCAAGGTGGTTAACAGATCATGCCAGATGACATAATCAAAACGCTCCAGTGGCTGAACATCCAGCAATTTTTGTGGTGGCTTCAACTGATATTTATTATAAAAAGCCAGCAGCAAATGACCTAAACCACCATAGACTGAACCCGCATAATCTTTCTGAGTCTGCATGTTTAAAGTTTTTAGTATTTTGTCGTATTTTGTCAATCATATTGAAGTTTAGGGTCAATATCTAGTCTTTTACTTGATCTATAGTAGAAAGAAAAAGGAGAGTCTGATCATGTGGAAAGGTTTTTTGACAGGACTGGTCGTGGCCAATGGTTTTGAGTGGTTTGCCCATAAATATATATTGCATGGAACCCATAGAGCAGGGCAGGCACGTTATAGCCCGGTCCCGGAAAGTATGCGTTCACATTGGGAGCATCATCGTGAAGTGCGTAAAACGGAATTCTCGGATATTGGTTATGTAGAGGGCTACAAGAACTGGCGTACCCGTAATGAAATCGGTTCGCTGGTGGTGGTGGCCAGTGTTTTTGGACTTGTATTTTATCCTGTGTCCAAAGGAATGGTTCTGGCGACCTTGTATAGTGCGGGCAACTATTATTATATTCACCGCCGCGCCCATCTGGAGCCAGAGTGGGCCAGAAAAAAAATTCCTTGGCATTATGACCACCATATGAACAGTAATCAGGATGCCAACTGGTGCGTGACCAAACCCTGGTTCGATTATCTGCTGGGCACCCGGGTCATTTCATCACCCGATTTGCAGGAAAAAAATCCTCTGGGTATTGCACTGCCTGAAGCCTTATCCACTCATTTGACCAGTCTGGCCAACCGTTATTTTCCGGCTAAATGGGCCAAAGTGCGAGACCAGCTGCAATAACATCTAAGTGGTGGATATATAAAATGACAAGCAGTTCTCACTTTTGAGGTGGCGTCGTGTTTTGTCAATAAATAGGGGATCTATTGTCAATATTGTGCTGGAAAATTAACCTATATTGGTGCCTGTCGATCTGCTTGATCTTTCCGGTAGGCACGGAGATAGATGAAGCAGGAGGTAGATGAGATACCAAGTGCTGTAGTTATTCTTGGTTTTATAGGGAGTCGTCAGACTCCTTTTTTTTAGCTGAAATGTGTACTGTTCCAGCCTAATAAGCAAAAAAAGAGCGCATTCTACGCTCTTTTTTATTGGCTAGATTCTTAAATCAAGCAGATCACAGGCGCATTTCAATGCCCTGAGCGGCCATATAAGCTTTGGCTTCCGGAATGGTGTGCTGGCCAAAGTGGAAAATTGAAGCCGCAAGTACCGCATCTGCTCCGCCGTGAATAATACCGTCTGCCAGATGCTGTAAGGTGCCTACTCCACCTGAAGCAATGGTGGGAACCGTGACCCGGTCATTGATGGCACGCATGAGAGGAATATCATAGCCGGCTTTGGTTCCATCGGCATCCATTGAGGTAATCAGCAGTTCACCTGCGCCATAACTGGCCATTTTCTCGGCCCATTGCAGTGCATCGATACCGGTCGGTTTACGGCCACCGTGGGTAAAAATTTCCCATTTGTTTTCGCCAGTTCTTTTGGCATCAATCGCCACCACAATACACTGGGCGCCGAAACGTTGCGAGGCTTCCTGAACAAACTCCGGATTAAAGACCGCAGCCGAGTTGATACTGACTTTATCTGCACCGGCATTGAGCAGCAATCGGATGTCTTCGACCTTGCGTACGCCACCACCGACGGTTAACGGCACAAAGACCGATTCAGCCATACGTTCCACTGTACGATAAGTCGTGTCACGTCCATGATGTGTAGCAGTAATATCAAGGAAAGTGATTTCATCGGCACCCTGTTCATTATAACGACGCGCCACTTCGACCGGGTCACCTGCATCACGGATATCAAGGAACTGAACACCCTTGACCACGCGACCGTTATCAACGTCCAGACAAGGAATAATACGTTTAGCTAGCATAAATTTTTCCAATTATTACAGCCGATTATGAAACTCACCCACGCAAGCGCTACACCTTGGCAGATGGAAACGGTATTCTAGCAAAAATATGTAGGTTTTTTCGCAGGTTTTCTATGTCGGTTTATACCACTTTGACTTTAAAGGAAGTTCAGGAGTTTGCAGCACCGTATGGACTGAAGGTGATCGACCTGATTCCTATTCAGGCAGGCATTCAAAACACCAACTATTTTCTGGTCTGCGAAAACCGGCAATATGTCCTGACCATCTTTGAAGAACTGGATGACAAGGCGGCAGGAGAACTGGTGCCTGTACTGGAATGTTTGGGGCAGGCTGGACTGGCGGTACCAGTTCCCTTATTTCACTCTGGCAAAGCGATTCACCGTATCAAGAATAAACCGGCCCAGATTGCACCGCGTCTGATGGGGGAGCATCCAATATCGCCTACCGTGGCTCAGGTTGAGGCGATTGCAGTGGCGCAGGCACAAATGCATATGGCCTTGCAAAACTTCGAACTGGAGCGCGCCTTTGTACGTGACCATGCCTATTGGTATGGTGTGGCGCTGGATCTCAAGTCCAGTTTAAGTCCGGCAGACAAGGTGTTACTAGGCAAACTTTTAGGTTTGTATGATGCTTTGACTGCGGTCTATCCAGACCGTCCACGCGGCTTTATCCATTCCGACCTGTTTCGTGACAATACCTTATTCCAAGGTGACGAGCTGAAGGGAATTCTGGATTTTTATGAGCTGAATAAAGACGAATTCCTGTTTGATATCGCGATTACCCTAAATGATTTCTGTAGCAATTATCCCGATGTTACTTTAAACGAAGAGAAGGCCCTGGCTTTTCTCACTGCCTATGAAGGTGTCCGTCCTTTAACTGAAGATGAAAAAGCCTGTCTGGAGCTGTATCTGGCCATGGCAGCCGGACGTTTCTGGATGATGCGTTTACAGGTGGCCCAGAAGAATACAACCGAGGGACGTAGCGGGGCAGATATTTTGCAAAAAAATCCAATCGAGATGCGTAATATGCTGATTGAACGTTTAAAGTTTGTCACTGCTTAAATTGATATAGAAAAGGATGGGGCACATGCGTGATCAGGGGCGTCTGGTGGAATGGTTTGATGATAAGGGCTATGGTTTTATTCAGCCCAATGATCAGGCCAAAGACCGCGTGTTTTTGCATATCAAGGATTTTGCACGCCCGGGACCGCGTCCAATTGTTGGCTGTGCACTGGATTATCTGGTAATTCTGGATGAGCGTGGACGTTATCGCGCCCAGCAGGTGATGTACCTAAAAGCCTCTCAAGCCCGAACAGCGTCTGCACGCAAGCCAGCAGCGACCACAGCGCCTTCTCAAAAATTACAGCGGATGCAGATTGCTTGTGTGGTTTATATTCTGGTATTGGCAGGGCTGACTCTGGCCGGTCTGCTCAGTGGTTTGGTATTGTTATTCATCAGCCTGATCAATGCCCTGAGCTATTGGCTCTATGCTCAGGATAAGGAAGCCGCGCAACTCGGTAATCGCCGTATTCCGGAAAATACCCTGCATCTGGTGGCCTTTTTAGGCGGATGGCCGGCTGCCTGGCTGGCACAGCAAAAATTAAGGCACAAAACACAAAAACAACCTTTTAGGCAGATTTATTTTTGTACCATAGCCTTTAATATTATTTTAATGGTATGGCTGATTTCTCCCTTGAATAGTTTTAATATTTAGGAGCAGCCTCGGGAGCATGATGAACTACTCTATTGATAAAGATCCGAATCGAAGCCTAACCCTGATTCTGTATATTTTATATATTGTGGCGATTTTTAGCGCAGGCTTGCTGGCAATCATTGCCCTGGTGATTAACTATGTAAAACGTTCTGCGGTGCGCGGGACAATTTTTGAAAGTCATTTTACCTGGCAAATCCGCACTTTCTGGTGGTATCTGATCTGGAATATCATCGCTTTCATTCCTTTCCTGCTGTTGTTCTTTACCCATGACGATCCGGATCTCTTTACCGGTGTGGCTTTGGGCGCTTCAGCTTTTTGTATTGCCGTCATTGGTTTGTCCTGGATCTGGATTGTCTATCGGGCGATTCGCGGCATTATGCGCCTGAATGATAACCAGCCTATGTATCGTGCTGAACAGTGAATTTCTGGATTGAACTTTTAAATGAAAGCATATTTTTATTGTATTCAGGTTTGCACCTTCTGCTCTTGAGCGGGCTGAGATGCAGCTCAAGTGCAGAAGGCTGGCTATCCCAGCTTTTCCTTTTTTATTTTTCTGAGGAATTGGGGTTTCCATTCACTTGCAATGACACCTAGTACCACCATCAGCCCACCCAGCAGGGCCAGTGCGGGCAGGCGTTCTCCGGCCAGACGGCCAAACAGGCCGGCCCAGATCGGCTCTCCAGCATAAATGATGGCTGCCTGAGACGGATCTACCCGCCGCTGGGCCCAGTTCATAACTAGCTGTATACACGCACTGGCTATTCCCAGCGCGATTAAAATACCAGCCAGATGCCAGTGAAACACTGGCAGGCGGGACTCTCCAAGCCAAGGTGCAACCAGAAAGCAGAATAGGGAGGCAAAAAACAGTTGCAGTACAGTCACCCGCCGTACATTCACCTGTTCGGCAAAATGGCTGATAAAAATAATTTCCAAAGCAATTGCAAATGAACCAAGCAGGGTCAGGATCTGGCCAAAATTCAGCTGAATTGCACCCCAGCCATTTCCGGTTAAAAACACCAGTCCCACAAAGGCCAACAGAACACCTACCCAGGTCATCACCTGCGGTTTTTTACCGAAGAGCAGCCAGAGCAGCAAAGGAACCAGAGGAACATACAGGGCAGTCAAAAAGGCCGACTCGCTACTGCTAATACTCTGTAGCCCCACCGTCTGGGTGGCATACCCTATAGCAATCACCGCGCCAATTACCGCACCGGCCCATACTTCTTTTAGCGTCATGCCCCGAAGATGCTGAAGTGAGATCAAACTTACCGCAATCGCAGCTGCCGCAAAACGCAAGCCCACAAACAGCACTGGACTGCTAAAATTCAGGCCGTATTGTACGGTAATAAAACTGCCACCCCAGATGATCGTGATCAGGATCAGGGCGATTTGAGGCGCTTTGGCTGTCCAGCCAGAGCGGAGATGATAAACAGATGTAGACATGGGGAAGGAGATCAAAAAAATAGGACAATAAAAAAAGAGGCCCGCAGACCTCTTTCTTCAGCAGTGACGTATTATAGCGCTTCCTGCTCATCCAGCAATAATTGTGCTTCACGCAGGCTTAAAGTCCCTTCATAAATCGCACGGCCGGTAATTGCACCTAGAATACCCGGTTGATCTTTCAGCTGACGTACATCATCCATATTGGTGACCCCACCTGAAGCAATCACAGGCAACCCTGAATATTGTGCCAGAGTGACGGTCTGCTCGATGTTTACACCCTGCATCATGCCATCACGCGCAATATCAGTATAGACAATGCTAGATACGCCGGCATCTGCAAAGCGTTTGGCCAGATCAGTGGCTTTGACATCGGTAATATTGGCCCAGCCATCGGTTGCCACCATGCCATTCATGGCATCAATACCGACAATAATATGTCCAGCGAATTTCTTGCATGCTTCTTCGACGAACTCAGGCTCCTGAACCGCTTTTGTGCCGATAATTACAAATGACACACCTGCTTCCAGATAATGTTCAATCGTTTCCAGCGAACGGATTCCGCCACCAATCTGGATAGGCAGCTCAGGTTGAGACCTGACAATAGCTTCGACCACCGGTTTATGCACCGGTGTACCTGCAAAGGCACCGTTAAGATCTACCAGATGCAGACGGCGAGCACCTTCATTGACCCAATGCTGTGCTGTTGCAACCGGATCATCAGAAAATACGGTATCGTCTTCCATACGACCTTGTTTTAAGCGGACACATTTGCCATCTTTCAGGTCAATTGCCGGGATGATCAGCATGCTTTCGCTCCTTGCTTAATCTTTAGAATGAATTTGTATCAGCTCATCTTAGCAAATAAAGTCAAAATTTCTAACTGATAAACCGTATGAAAAGAGAAAACCTGTCCGAAGATAAGGGAGAGTTCTGTAATTTATTTCCATTATTTTAGTGATTTATGTAGAGAGTGGTTTTCTGGCCGGCTGAATTTAACAGGGCAATTCCACAGGCACGCTGATTTGCATTGACCGGACTTTATTGGCTACTTTAGCTGCTGTTGGGCGTTCAAGTATTGTGGGGTATTGAAAAATAGAATGCTGAAAATACAGAGCACAGCTAAAGAGCGAATAACCTTTTTAAACAGCTATATTGTGGAGTTCGGCTGGATTTTGGGTTTGAGTGAGGTACCAGGAAGGTCTTTGGGTAATAATCCTCGCGCCAGTAGTTCTTCAAACACTAGACGCGGTGCATAGGCATCGGCTGTCGCATAGCTGATCTGGGCCGGACTGAGATGTTTTGTGGCCCAGTTTGAGGTGCTGATATGTTTCGATTTGGGGAAATTGACCTGAAACAGTAAAGCCATGGCATTTTTCAGCCCCACCGGATTTTTTAGGCCAAAATCCCTAAAACATGTCGATAGCTCTATCACGTTGTTCAGTTCAATCCCTCTTTTACGAAAGAGATGGGCATCATTTTTCAGGCCGAAACCGACTTTAATCTGGTCACGACTGGCAAAAATCGGTTTTAAAAACTGCCAGATCTGCTCGTGCATTTGAAAAAGATAGGCTTTGTCCAGAGTTGCCAGTTGAATCAGATGCGGGCCTGTAGACACTTCACCGGCCTTAAAAGTGGGTTTGGATTCCGAGTCAAAACCGAATACTGTCACCTGTTCAAGCTCCGAACGCAAGGCTTCACATTGCTGCAGACTGTTAATCACAAGGATGCGTTCAGGTACAAGATTTTGAAACCGAGGAAACGTTGCAATGTGTTCTTTGCTTGGTAAGACGGAATGTAAGCATTCATCCATGGCGGCGCTGTATATATCTGTAAAAAAACAGCTTAAAACTTTTTAGGATAAAGTGCAAAAAGCAGGGCGGAATGAAAGGCATGGGCAGCTAGAAGAGGCCCATGCTTCAATACTCGGATGATTTAGAGTTTTGGCAGAGAGTCACCCGATATCATAAAAGTCGCTATGAATAATAAAATAAGGACCAGAATATACAAAATAGCCAGTACATTTTCCCAGCCACGGGTAGTACGGGGTTGTCCAAACTGGTTCGCCTGTTGATCCCCAGGTGCAAACAGGAGATAAAGGGCAAATAAAATATTCACCACAGGCACCAGCAGCAGCAGGCTGAACCAGCCGCTATGATTGCGGTCATGCAGGCGGCGAATAGTAAAGATCATACTAAAATAAATAGCCACGCCGTACAGGAAAATAAACAGGATGATTACAGGAGGGGAGAGCGAGCTTCCCAGAGTATCCAGATTTATGCCTGGCAGCATCAAGGCGATAACAAACCCGATGAGCAGAAAGAAAAAGCCCATGAGCATATTCCAGGCGAGATAAGAACGACGGCTAAAACGGCCAGCAGGTTTGAATCCAGAATCATCAATGGTATTAAGCATATTATTTCCTTTTATTTTCATTTGTTTTTTTTGGTGAGAGAATCATATAATTATTCTTTGAATCTGAAAAGCTTAAATCTTAGGCAGTAAAAAAGCCCGCATCTCGCGGGCTTTGTTGACGGGGCAGGAATCAGATATTCCAGTCCACAAAGTTTTTCAGTAATTGCAGGCCTGCTGTATGACTTTTTTCCGGATGGAACTGAGTGGCAAACAGGTTTTCTTTATGAATCGCCGTACAAAATTCAAGGCCATAGGTACACTGCGCCGCCACAATAGCCGGGTCTTGCGGTTCTACATAATAGCTATGTACAAAATAGAAACGCGCGTCCTGATCGATATCTTTCCACATCGGATGATCGGGGTCCGCCTGATGTACCTGATTCCAGCCCATATGCGGCACTTTTAAGCCGGCCATCTCCGGGAAGTGCTTGACTGCACCTTCAAAAATACCCAGAGCCGGCGTACCGCCATTTTCCTCAGAATGTTGCATTAACGCCTGCATGCCGACACAGATTGCCAGCACCGGTTTATTAAACACGGCATTACGCACCACGGTATCAATACCGGCTTCATGCATGCCCTGCATACAATCACGCATTGCACCGACCCCTGGAAAGACAATCTTGTCTGCCTGTGCAATCAGCTTTGGATCATTGGTCACATCAACAGTGGCACCGACATGTTCCAGGGCTTTGGCTGCCGAGTGCAGATTTCCCATGCCATAGTCAAGAAGGGCAATACGGGGCATTACAGTGTCCCTTTGGTAGACGCCACTGTATTGGCAGCACGTGGATCAACTTCACATGCCATACGCAGTGCACGGGCAAAAGCCTTAAATACACTTTCAATCTGGTGATGGCTGTTTTTGCCTTTCAGGTTGTCGATATGTACCGTCATTAAGGCGTGGTTGACAAAACCCTGGAAGAATTCAGAAAACAGATCTACATCAAAACGGCCAATGGTTGCACGGGTAAAAGGAACATCCATAAACAGCCCCGGACGGCCTGAAAGATCGACTACGACACGGCTTAAAGATTCATCTAGTGGGGCATAGAAATGGCCATAGCGTTTTAAGCCTTTTTTATTACCGAGTGCCTGTGCAAAGGCTTGCCCCAAGCTGATGCCACAATCTTCTACCGTGTGGTGGTCATCAATTTCCAAGTCACCATCACAATGGATATCAATATCAAACAAGCCATGGCGCTTGATTTGATCAATCATATGATCTAAAAATGGAATCCCTGTGTTTAAGGTGCCTTGACCAGTACCGTCGAGGTTCAAACGAACGCGAATTTTGGTTTCGTTGGTATTTCTTACCACTTCACTGATACGATCTGTCATAGACACGTTCCTCAAATACGTCAAAATGATTGATGTAGAAAATATTTTTCGCCGTGACGACGTCACCGCATATTAGATTGCTCAGGAGGGTTTATCAATGCCTATCACCGTACATGCTTATACTTCTTTGGAAAATGACGAAGTGCGCAGCCAGCTTGAGCGACTGTATGACACCAGCCCTGAATTTAGTGATGGGGCAGATGCCATAGAACAACTAGAGCAAAACCTGGCACAGTATACCCTACTTTATACGGCAGAATTTAATACCAAAATCATTGGTGCAATTTGGGCCACGGGACAAGGTGAAAGCCGGATTCTGGAAAATATTGTGGTGCATCCGGCCAATCGAGGGCGGGGGGTAGCAGAAAGGCTGGTTGCAGAAGCCTGTCGAATGGAAGAAGAAAAAGGTGTAAAAACCTTTGTTCCGGGCTGTGGTGCTATTCACCGTTGTTTGGCGAATCTAGAAAAAATTTAACCAGCCTGCTGTTTGAGGTAAAAAGCTGCTGAAAGGCCGGTGTTGATTCGGTTTTAAGCCAAAATGCTCAATTTAAGCGGGGTATTGGTGGAAAACTAAACATTTGGTGGTTTTTCTTTATTTCGCTCTTGACGCTTGCGGCCTGAAACTGTTTAATACGCGACATTGGCGTGATAGCTCAGTCGGTAGAGCAACGGATTGAAAATCCGTGTGTCCCCAGTTCGATCCTGGGTCTCGCCACCATATTCAAAAACAAATTTAAAGTTTTCAATCCCTGATCCCATCAGGGATTTTTTTTAGATTAAAATTCACCCACTCAATCATTTTTTTCATAATTTTGATTGACTAATGGGTCCAGATACGGCTTAATACACCGCATCGGCGTGATAGCTCAGTCGGTAGAGCAACGGATTGAAAATCCGTGTGTCCCCAGTTCGATCCTGGGTCTCGCCACCATATTCAAAAAAATCCCCAAACCTAGTTTGGGGATTTTTTTTATCTGTGCCTGATGTATTTTTCTGTCTGTATGCAGGGTTCATACGCAGAGTCAGTCGGCTGGACTGTTTATAGACCTGTCATGCTCAGCCGAATGACCGTTTATCAGACTTAACAATATCAAGGCATAAAGTTTGTAAGATAAAAGTCAGATATTTTTTACTTTTCTATCCGAGGGGTATGAATGATGACTCTCTTAAAAGCTTTAAACCTCAGCTTGCTTGCGCTTGTCGCAGGTACGGCTACATTCACCCAGGCTGCTCCTGTAAGCTCAGGTTCTGTGGTTCTTCCCACCTTAATTGTGATGGCAGAGCCAGAGCTACGCGCCATGACCGAAATTATTCCTTATCAGGAAGAAGCCAGTCAGCGGGATGCATTAAACCGTTATCTGATGAAAGTCGAACGGGATATTCAAAGTTATAGCGTCGATGCCGACTTTGCCGGAAGCATTGATGTGGTTCGTGCAGCGCCTAAGCCTGATCTTGACAGCCTACCTGTGGTGTTCCGGGAATATGTTCTGGTGGTGGCAGCAGGACTACAATCTGCCGATCCCAGAAAGGGCCTGTATACCATCTTGCAGCCTTTTGGAATTGATGCGAATGCCACTACGGTGCAGATTGTACGGGAGCAGTTTCATCCCAACCAGCTTAACATCAGCCTGCCTTTTACCTTTCGATAATCATTCAGGCCGCTTTCTTCAGCGGCACTGTGTTGCGTGAGGGATAAAGAGAGAATTCCTTTCTTTTGTCTCTCAAAATCATGCTGCCTAAGGGTCGTTAAAAATACAAGAAAATTCATCGGTCTTGAATTCTGCCTGAAAAATGAGCATAGTGTATTGAAGAAACAAGATCTGAATCCCAGACCTGGAGCGTGTGCATGCCGCGTGTTTTTATGATTTTAGCCGGTGCGACCCTGGCTATTTTTATCGGGCTATTTTATCAATATTCAGTACAACAAAAAAATCAGGCTGAGCTGGCCGAATATGAAATGGTGCTGGAAGAAAAAACACAGCAGATTGCAGAGCAGGCACAAAACTGGTCTACACCCATCCAGCTGGAAATTGAAGATGAGCGACTAGATGGTGATTATGCCATCATGGCTGAATTTGTACTGGGCCAACTGCGTGACAGTGCCGAGGAACGCAACCAGTATTTGCGTGAACTGAAGGCAGCCAACTGGCAGAATTTTCTGAATATTGACCGCTTAGCCCAGGACCAGACGCAGGGTTATACAGACACTGAGGCGATGCTCAAGCAGGTACATCAGATTGTGAATGATTATCAGCAGAAAATTCAGCAACGTGATGCCGAGCTGATTAATAAGGCTCAGCAACTGGATATTAAAAATCGTTATCGCCAACAACTGACCCAGAATCTGAAAGATAGTCAGCAAAACAGTAATGCTCATGTGATTTTTGAAATAGAAAAACAGAGCCTAGCTAAGGCAGATGCGCTTTTTGCTTTATTAAAACAACATAAATGGCAAAAGAAAAATCAGACTTTTATGTTCTATGAGGATAAAGCGGTGAAAGAGTTTAATGCGCTGTACAAGGACATGCTGGACTTGAACAGGCAGATGCAACAAGTTGCGAGCGCCAACCAGAAAGCGGTTGAAAACAAGCTATAGCCCTGTAGGTAATCACAGGATTGCCACATGACTGTCATCTGCTGTTCAAACTCAGTGCTTAAATTGGACATGTCGCACAGATCACGACATAACATTTAAGCAGGTGAGTCATGCAAACAATTCAGGTTTTTGCTGATATTCAGCAGGTGTACAGTGAGTTTGTCGCAAATAAAATATGTCCAAAATTACAAAGTTTAAATAATGAAGGCAGGAGCCGATTTTTCTTGAATCAATATTTTAAGCTGATTGAGGACTGGCACTATACCGAACAGATTGTAATCCAGTTTAACCAGCAATATTTCAGTCTGGATCTGGGAGGCGCACCGGATTTTATGGATCAGGAAAATTATATGCGCTGGCTACAGTCAGAACTACTACATTAGTCCAAGCCTCCTATTTATGATCTACCTACACCCAAGCTGTCGATCTAGGCAGCTTTTTTATTTTTCAGGTGTGGTCTGTATCTTGCTGCTTTATGAGTACAGCGTACATAAGCATGATTTTCATTCCGGCCTGAACAGGCTATGCTGAACTCCATAAACCCGTCGCTAGAAGCATGACAGGCGGCGCATGCATGAGATGGAGGACGAGATTGATGCAAGAGCTCATTTGTTATAAGGAACTTCCGGTCTGGACACAGCAGAGTATTCCTCAGGGTTTCAAGAATCAGCACAACACCAAAGCAGGTACCTGGGCAAAACTGACAGTCTTAAAAGGTAAGCTACATTTTGCCATGCTGGAAGAATCGGGTAAGGTGCAATCTGAACATGTGTTTACACCAGAGCAGCAACCACCATTTATTGAACCTGAGGCTTGGCACAAGATTATTTCTGCCAGCGAGGATGTCGAATGCCAGCTGCGTTTTTATTGCCGGCCTGATGATTATTTCAGCAAGAAATATCAGTTGAATCCTACCCATTCTGAAGTGCTGGCTGCCATGCCCTATTTACAGGGCGGTCGTGCGCTGGATATCGGCTGCGGTACAGGACGTAATGCGCTTTATCTAAGCCAGAACGGCTTTAAAGTCGATGCCTGGGATGTTAACGAAAACAGTTTGCAGACCTTGAGACAAATTGTACAAACGGAGCAAATTGATCACTTGCAGATCCAGCGTCGCGATCTCAACACAGATACCCGCATTACAGGCCAATATGACTTGATCTACTGTACTGTGGTGATGATGTTCCTTGAGGCAAAAACCATTCCGCCGTTGATCGCACAAATGCAGCAGGCCACCGTGCCGGGTGGTTATAACCTGATTGTCTGTGCCATGGATACAGACGATATTCCGGTACAGCCAGACTTTCCATTTAGTTTTAAACCGGGACAGCTCAGTGCTTATTATGAAGGCTGGAATCTGGTGAAATACAATGAAGATATTGGTGAGTTACACCGTGTAGATGAACAGGGCCATCGGATTAAACAGCGCTTTGCCACCATGCTGGCGCAAAAGGTTTAAATAAAATTAAGTTTTAATTCCTGAACATAAATTAAATCCTCCAAAACAAAAAAAAGATGTCAGGCAGACATCTTTTTTATGCTTAAAAATTCTTAAGCTGCTTTTTTAAACCAAGAGAACCAGCCTTTTTTCTCAGCTTTTACTTCGGCTTGAGTCACTTCGGCTTTTTCAGTAATAGTTTCTTTTACTTCAGCAGCAGTTTCAACAGTTGCGTCTTTTGCTTCTGCTACTTCTGTTTTTGCAGCTTCAACTTTTTGTTCTGCGGTGGCTTGTGCATTTTCTACTTGAGTAGTTGTTTCAGCTTTTACTGTTTCAACTTTCGCTTCAGTTGCTTGTTTTGCTTCTGTAGCAGTAGTTTGAGCAGCTTCAACTTTTGCTTGCACAGGTGCAACAGCTTCTTTAGCAACAGTTTGAACTGTAGTTGTTGTAGCAGCAGGTGCTACTTGAGCTTCAGTTGCCATTGCAGATACAGAAGTTGCTACGATTGCAGTCGCAAGTACGGTTTTAAGCATGTTCATATAAACCCCTTAAAGAAGTAGGAAAAAAGAGGCTTGATCATACGCGTATAAAATTTAAGTGATTTATAAATAGGATTTTATTGGTGGAAAAATAAACCAATTTTACAAAGGGATAACATTTGGTCTAGTTAAGAATTATAATTATTTCAAACAAATAATTATTTTAGAGAGTGTAGTGGGCGAACTTCAAACAAATGGATATATTACTTGCTCATCCTGTAATACAGTAAATAAACTTAATCAAATAGGAGAGCAGGGGCTTTATCACTGTGGTACATGCAAAAATCCATTAATTCTTATTAATAAAGAAAAGTCTAAATCTGGTTTACTGAAGACTTTAGTTATTGCAGGCATGATCGGAGTCGCTGGTGGAGTAGGTATAAATCAGATTAAGGATGCTCTCCGACCAACTGAAATCAATTATTCCAAAATACAAACAAATTGGACAGACACACAAGTTAGACAGTTTGATCTCAATTGTAAGGCTAATGTGGCACTAGAGAAGAAAAAGTGGGATGCTGAGCGTATTGATAAAACATGTACATGTTTTACTACTTATGTTGTTGAAAATACAAAATACCCATTATGGGGTAAATTAGATCCTGAAGTAGTTAGAGCAGGTATAAAAGAATGCACGTAGTTGGTACAGAAGTAATTCAATTAAATTTAAATACGAATTTGAGTAATTTTTTAAACTTGGTCGATGAAGTTTATGCAGGAAATTTAAAGGCTTTTAGTGATGCTTTTTCTGATACGGATGCCTCTTTTTATGAGCGCTTAAAAAAAGATATTCAAAGAGCAAAGCAAGGTTCATTAACTGTTAAGAAAGAAGATGCATTGAAGAAATATATTTTTTTTCTTGAATATAAACAGTGGGAAAAGAACAAACAGACAAAATTCTCTAAGAAATTGGATCTACAATTCGATATAGCAATTGAAACGCTATGTAAGGCAACTGAGCAGTAATACTGCCCAGTTTTAAGGATTATTTACAAGCACCGGGTACTCGACATGCACAGCTTGAAGGAGCATGGCAGGCATGATCATCTCCACAGCGTGCCTCTATCGTGAAGTCCGGATACGAGCCGAACCAAATTTCATAAAGTTCTTTGGTTCGTCGGAATGTATGCTTTAAATTTTGTTGGTCGACTTCATCATGAATGCCAAAATATGGATAGTGATGCAGATAAGCTCCAAAAACTTTCATGCAATCCATGTGGTAGTTTCGAGTATCTAAAATGTGAGCATGCCAAAACTCATCAACAAGTCTGTTAGGTACTAACGTTTCTTTTGGATAAATGTATTTTAACGCTAGAAAACGTTTGTATTCTTGTTCGGCAAATTCACAGACATCAACAGACATTTTTGCTTCAGAACCTATAGTTAATTTAAATTTCAGTTTTTTGAAGTTTAAACTTGCAATAGCACTAGGCATATTTGAACTTTGTATAGTTGAAGAACTTTTAAATTGAATTGCTAAATTTTCCATTTTTTTTCCTTAGAAAGTCATAGCAGTGTTGCTATGTAGGAAATATTGCCATATGACTTTCTTTGGATAAGGGAATTTTAAGGGACAAAAAACCCCGCACTCAGCGGGGTTTTCTTTTTATCTACGTATTTAAGAATTAAACACGTTCGATCACTGTTGCAATACCTTGACCCAAACCAATACACATCGTCGCAAGACCGATTTGAGTATCTTGCTGTTCCATGATGTTTAGGAGAGAGGTAGTAATACGCGCGCCAGAACAGCCCAACGGGTGACCTAATGCAATCGCACCACCATTCAGGTTCACGATGTTCTGTTTCTCGTACAGCCCTAAGCCTTTAAGTACAGACAGACCTTGCGCAGCAAAGGCTTCGTTCAACTCAACAGTTTGAATATCTTCAATCGTCAGGCCAGCACGTTTCAATGCTTTTTGTGTTGCCGGAACCGGGCCATAACCCATGATCGCAGCATCACAGCCTGCCACTGCCATAGAACGGATCACTGCACGTGGTTTCAGACCCAAAGCTTGAGCACGTTCAGCAGACATCAGCAACATAGCCGATGCACCGTCTGACAATGCTGAAGACGTTGCAGCAGTTACTGTACCGCCTTTAGGATCGAATACTGGACGTAAAGCACGGAAAGTTTCGATGTTGGCATCCGGACGGATCACTTCATCAATATCGCACAGAACTTTATAACCGTCAGCATTATGACCTTCAATGCCTACGATCTCGTTCTGGAATAGACCATTTTCAGTCGCAGCCCAGGCACGGCGGTGTGATTCAACACCAAACGCATCCTGTTCTTCACGAGTAATGCCGTTCATGCGACCTAGCATTTCAGCCGTCAAGCCCATCATGTTTGAGGCTTTTGCATAGTGCTTAGATGCAGCAGGGTTCAGGTCGATGCCGTGCATCATGCCAACGTGGCCCATGTGCTCTACACCACCAATGATGAAAATATCACCCTGGTTAGTGGCAATCTGAGCAGCCGCAGTATGGATCGCCTGCATAGAAGAACCACACAGACGGTTTACGGTCTGACCTGCAACAGTCTTAGGAAGATCAGCCAACAATGCGATGTTACGCGCAATGTTCATCCCTTGTTCCAGAGTCTGGTTTACACAGCCCCAGATCACGTCTTCAACTTCATTCGGGTCGAATTCGTTACGAACCATCAACGCACGGATAAGTTCAGCTGACATGCTGTCGGCACGTACATTGCGGAACATACCGTTTTTCGATTTGCCCATGGCCGTACGTACGCCATCAACAATCACAACGTCACGTGGATTTAAAGTAGCCATTCACGTCACTCCTTAACCGTAGAATTTTTTATTGTTAGCAGCCATGTCACGCAACATTTGCGGCGCTTCATAAGCCTTACCAAGATGTGCATACTTGTCGCAAAGTGCCACGTATTCAGCAACACCTGTCTGGTCGATATAACGGCATGGACCACCACGGAATGGAGGGAAACCAATACCCATGATCATCGCCATATCCGCTTCAGCAGGGGTCGCCACGATGTTATCTTCCAGACAACGTACTGTTTCGTTGCACAGGGCCAGCATCATACGGTCAATAATTTCCTGAGCATCAAATTCGCGTTTTTCACCTGATACCACCGGAGCAATTACGTCATATGCTGTTGGATCAACAGTCTTAGCTTTTTTGCCTTTACGGTCGAGTTCGTATTTGTAGAAACCGACATCATTTTTCTGACCCAGACGTTTTGCTTCATACATGGTCTGGATAGAACCTTTGTAATCAGGCTTCATACGGTCAGGGAAACCTTCGGCCATGACTTCTGCACCATGTACGCCCGTGTCGATACCGACCACGTCCATCAGGTAAGCAGGACCCATTGGCCAGCCGAATTTTTCCATGACTTTATCGATTTGCTGGAAGTCTGCACCGTCTTTCAGTAACAGGTCAAACGCACCGAAGTAAGGGAATAGGACGCGGTTTACCAGGAAGCCCGGGCAGTCATTTACCACGATTGGCGTTTTACCCATTTTCTGGGCCAGAACGACAGTCGTTGCAATGGCTTCTTCAGAGGTCTTTTCACCGCGGATCACTTCAACCAGTGGCATCATGTGTACCGGGTTAAAGAAGTGCATACCAACAAAATTTTCAGGACGTTGCAGCGCTTTTGCTAAACGCGTGATTGAAATCGTCGACGTGTTGGATGCAATAATCGTGTTTTCACGGACATGCTTTTCAGTGTCTGCGAGAACGATTTCTTTGACTTTAGGATTTTCAGTAACTGCCTCAATCACGATATCCACTTCTTTAAACTCTTCATAGCTTAAAGTCGGACGGATACGCGCCAGAGTTTCACCCATTTGCGCTGGCTTCATCTTTTTGCGTTCAACCTGCTTGGTCAGCAGTTTGTTGGCTTCAGACATACCCAGTGCCAGTTGCGGGTTACCAATATCCTTCATGATGATTGGCGTGCCTTTGCTTGCCGCCTGGTAAGCAATACCGCCACCCATGATACCAGCGCCCAGTACAGCAGCCTGATTGACCGGATGTGCACCTTTTTCATGTTGCTTAGAGGCTTTTTTCACCACTTGGTCATTCAGGAACAGACCGATCAATGCGCCTGCTTGTGGTGTTACTGCTGCTTTGGCAAAGCCTTGAGCTTCTATTTTTAGCGCGTCGTCACGATGCAGACTGGCACCCGCCTGAAGCGAGTCAAGCAATAATTTTGGCGCCGGATATTGAGCTGGATTCGCTTTCGCCAGTACTGCACCTTTAGCCGTGTTGAATGCCATCATTTGCTCAAGCATGTTCAACTTCACTGGGTCCAGTTTTTCCTGACGTTTTTCCTTCCAGTCCAGACGGCCATGAATCGCCTGTTTCACCAGGTCAATTGCTGCATCTTTCAGCTTGTCTGCGGCAACCACTGCATCCACGGCACCATCTTTGAGTGCCGCAGCCGGTTTTTTAGGAGCAGCCATTGCCATCCATTCAACAGCATTGTCGATACCGATCAGACGGCTTAAACGCACTGTTCCACCAAAGCCCGGGAAAATTCCCAGTTTAATTTCAGGCAGGCCAACTTGCGCCTGTTCTGACATCACACGGTAGTCACAGACCAAGCACATTTCGAAACCGCCACCCAGTGCCATGCCGTTAATGGCAGCCACCTTAGGAATATCCAGGTCTTCGAAGCTATTGAAGATTTCGTGAACTGGCATCGCCCAGTCAACAATTGCCTCTTCGCCCTGTGCGAAGTTAGCCCCGAATTCAGTGATATCAGCACCTACAATAAAAGTAGATTTTGCTGAAGTCACAATCAGGCCCTGAATATCAGCCTGAGATACGGCCTCAATTGCAGCCTTAAAATCTTCAATCGTTGCACGGTTGAATTTGTTAACCGACTCACCTTGTAAGTCAAAGCGGAATTCTGCAATTCCGTCCTCAAGCATTTGGACGGTAATGGCATTGCCAGCGTGGATCATGCCCTGATCTCCTTTATTTTGGAGGACTTCTAAGTTGATGTTGTGAAGCAAGCGCGCATTTCCCGCACACTTTTATACTTCGCCAATCTTACGATAACTATAGCCAAAAAGAACATCACAAGTTGTATCAAGCCGTGACGCAAGGGTCATCAATTTTTAGCGACCAGTTCAGTTGCGGTTACAGTCAGGCTCTAGCGAACTGTCATTGTAGTGTAGTGAAGTTATTGTTTCATTTTCACTTTTTTTATTACGATGGCTGAATTTTTATAACCTAGAACGGACTGCTTGCAAATACTCGCTCTGTGGTTTTTTAGTCAAAAAAGTCAATTCAGCTAGAAAATATGTAGTTCAGCTAAGGCAAATAGACGCGACACTGCGTTCCATTAGTGTGGTGCTAGCAGAGAGATCCGCTTTGTTATAATACCGACATTTTTTGACTCATGTGTTTTTCCTGTGCCTAGTTGGGGGCCTAAAGTTTTCTGGATACTAATATGCTTAAGTGGATTATTTTGGCCATTTTCGTCATTTCAGCGTTATATATACAACGCCGTGGCAAAGTTCGGCATTCATTTTACCGTCAGTTTTTTGATCATTCGACCCTGCTGGCACCCATCAATTTTTTAATGTACCTGTTTTCCAGGGTGCCCAATCAGCCTTATATCGATACCCAGCATTTTAAGGACTTGCAGGTTCTGGATGAACACTGGGAAATGATTCGTGATGAAGCCCGGGCTCTGTATGAACAAGGGGGCATCAAAGCCTCCAGTAAATATGATGATCTCGGCTTTAACTCGTTTTTCAAGACCGGCTGGAAACGCTTTTATCTAAAATGGTATGACTCGGCCCATCCGTCTGCGGCAGAGCTGTGTCCAAAAACCACCGCCTTGCTGCAAACCCTGCCCAGCATTAAAGCCGCCATGTTTACCGAACTGGCGCCAGACAGCCGTCTGGTAAGGCATCGTGACCCCTATGCCGGTTCATTGCGTTATCATTTGGGATTAATGACTCCAAATGATGACCGCTGTTTTATTGATGTCGATGGCGAACGTTATTCCTGGCGCGATGGCGAGAGTGTGGTATTTGATGAAACCTATATTCACTATGCCGAAAATAAGACCGATCAAAACCGGATTATTTTTTTCGCCGATGTAGAGCGCCCTTTAAAAACCCGCTGGATGGAAGCTTTTAATCACTGGTTTGGTAAAAAGGTGATGACCGCGGCCAGCTCACCGAATGAGGCCGGAGACCAGACCGGTGGCTTAAACAAAGCCTTTGCCTATGTTTATCAGATTCGTATCCAAGCCAAAGCGTTAAAGGCCAAAAACCGCCAGCTCTACTATTTTCTGAAATGGTTCCTGATGCTGGGGATATTCTTCCTGATTTTTATCCGGCCTTATGTGTTCTCCTAAACCATAACTAAAAGATAAAAAACGCCCATCTGGGTGTTTTTTATTGATCGGGAAGCCTCAGCACAGGACTCTGATTTTGTGTAAGATAGATACAGAAACAGGGGAAAGCGATGCACATATTTCGTTCCAAAAAAGACTGGTGGCTGCTGGCCTTTATCATCTGTATGAGTGGACTGCTCATACAGCTATTACTGACCATGCAGGCTAAGGGTACGCTGCTGCAATATCCGCTGCATAGTGCTGTTTATATACTGACGATTGTCGTGATCTGGTGGCCGGTATGGAGTACCCGCTATATTGTTCAGGACGATATGCTGTCGATTAAAAGCCTGTGGTTGCGCTGGCAGATTCCGCTGCATGCCATTCAACAGATCCAGCCCACGGATTATTCCGAGGTAGCTCCGGCGCTATCTTTAAAACGTTTGAAAATTACTTATATGCAGGCAGATACGCAAAAATATGTGCTAATTTCGCCTCAAAAACCAGAACAATTTATGCAGGCGATTGCATCACATCAGGCAAAAAGCTCTGCTAAATCAGTTTGAGCGGCTGGGAATCAATCCTCCGAGGGGGCGGGCAGAATTCGTAGTTGTCCGTCATGACAATCTAAAAAAAGCTCGAACTGTTTTGGCTGTTTCAAGAAATACATGGCCAGAATCGGTTCCAATTCTGTGCGTATTTTACGGCCCAGATGGCGGGCGCCATAACGGATGTCATGACCCTGATAAAAATAGGCCTTGGCGGCGGGGCTTAAATGCACCTGACGCTGCTGATGTTGCAGACGTTTGTTGAGTTTTTCCAGTTCAATCTCAACCAGACGCGGCAAGGCATCCTGCTGTACCGCTTGATAGTGCAAGGTACGATCAATCCGGTTTAGGAATTCTGGATCAAATTGACGCTGCATGATGTGGTCAATAATACGCTGAGTCGCTAGCTTTTTTAGACAAAGTTGCTGCATTTTCTGTGGCAGATAAGCCAGTTTTTCCAGATATTGCTGGGCGGCCTGTGCTCCGATATTACTGGTCATAAAAATCATACAGTTACGAAAATCAATGGTTTTGGTTCCGGCCGTCAAGGTGAGGCGGCCGGTATCCAGCACATTCATCAGCCCGCGAATCACTTCGGTACTGGCTTTTTCCAGCTCATCAAACAGCATGATGCCCGGGCGGGTATGACTGCCGGTAATCGCGATTTCATCAAACAGGCTATGACCTTCTTTAGAGCCAACATAGCCCGGTGGTGCGCCAGTCAGGGCCGCTGCATAATGTTCCTGCGCCAGCGTATTCATATCAATCCGGCAGAAGGCATCCGGACGGCCATAAATTGCCTCAGCAATCAGGCGTACGGTTTCCGTTTTACCGACGCCGGTAGGGCCGAGCATTAAAGTCACTGAAAGCGGTCGTTCCGGGCTGGAAAAATCGGCTTTGACCACATGCAGCATGTTCTCGATTTCAGTTAAGGCAGCATCCTGTCCAATAATGCGCTCGCGCAGGAATTGCATGACCGACTCAGGCTCAAAATGAAAACGTGGTTTCCCGATCAGGCGGTCCCGTTCAGCGCGACTCTGGCTGGAGGTCGCAGGTTGCGCAATATGAATACCGGATGGGGAACTGGTCATCTTGGATCATCTCGAGATAGAACAGCTTGAGCATAGCAAAGATCGCGCAGGCAATTTATAGCTTTTAGCAATCACCGCATGGCGGAGGACTTATAACTGTCCGCTCTGCCTCAATCTGTTGATTTAGCTGCCCCGTTCTGGCTAATTTTGTATTATTGCTTGAAAATGACACAAGAAACATCACATATATCTGCATATTGCAGGTGAAAAATAGGTTTTAGGTGAACGAGAACGCACGCCCTCATATTGAAAAAATCTTGGCCCATATGACCACCTTGCCCGGGGTCTACCGGATGTATGGCAAAGATGGTGAATTGTTGTATGTGGGAAAAGCCAAGAACCTGAAAAACCGGGTATCCAGCTATTTTGTCAAAACCATTGATCATCCCAAAACTCAGGCTCTGGTGGCGCGAATTTATGACATTCAAACCCTGATCGTGCGTTCGGAAACCGAAGCCTTGCTCTTAGAGCAAAACCTGATCAAGTTGCATCGCCCGCCCTATAACATCATGCTGCGCGATGATAAGTCCTATATTTATATTTTTGTCTCGGCGGATAAGCCCTATCCGCGTCTGGCCAGTGGACGCGGCAAGGGGAAGCATCAGGTCGGCAAGTTTTTTGGGCCTTATCCGAGTGCCTATAATGCACGTGATACTTTGGTGATTCTGCAAAAACTGTTTAATGTCCGCTCCTGTGAAAACAGTTTTTTTGCCAACCGTACCCGGCCTTGTCTGCAATATCAGATCAAGCGCTGTTCAGCGCCCTGTGTCGGCTTTATCTCGCCAGAAGACTATAAGGAAGATGTTGATAATTCAATCCGTTTCCTGCGTGGTGATACCCGGGAGTTAAACCAGGAACTGATTGCCAAAATGGAAGCTGCGGCAGAAAATCTGGAATTTGAAAAAGCGGTATTTTTCCGGGACCGCATGGCCTTGCTGCGTGATGTGCAGGCCCAGCAGGCGATTTATAAGGTCAAGGGCGAGGCTGATATTTTGGCGATTGCCTCTCAGGCCGGTGTGACCTGTGTGCAGATCATGCATGTGCGTAATGGCAAAATGTTGGGGGGAAAAGGCTATTTCCCGGACATGCTCAGTGATGATCTGGGGCAGATGTTGGCAGATTTTATTGCTAATTTTTATTTTCAGGTGGCCGATGAAATTCCGACAGAACTGATCGTCAATATTGAGGTGGCTGATCGCAAGGAGCTGGAAGCCGCATTGTCCCAGCATTTTGACAAAAAAATCCAGATCAAGTCCAGAGTCCGGGAAACCCGGGCCGAGTGGCTGGAGCTGGCCGAAATGAATGTGCAGAATGCCATTCAGGGCAGGCTGGCCAATCATTTTGAACTGAATGAACGCTTCCATCAGCTAGAGCAGGTGGTCGGTCGTCCGGTAGACCGGATTGAGTGTTTTGATATCTCACATACGATGGGTGAGGATACCGTGGCCTCCTGTGTGGTTTTTGACAGTGGGGGTGCCCGGAAACGGGATTATCGCCAGTTTTCCATTCATGACATTACTGAAGGTGATGATTATGCGGCCATGCGTCAGGCCCTAACTCGGCGTTATAAAAAGGCCATGCTGCCGGATTTACTGCTGATCGACGGCGGCAAAGGTCAGCTGCATATGGCTATGGAGGTGATGCAGGAGCTGGGGCTGGATGCCTTTATGATCGGGGTATCCAAGGGCGAAGGCCGTAGGCCGGGTCTGGAAACCCTGCATTTTACCGATGGCAGCAAGATTCAGCTTCCGGAAGATCATAAGGCATTGCATCTGATCCAGCAGGTGCGTGATGAAGCGCACCGTTTTGCCATTACCCGGCACCGGGCCAAACGTGACAAAAAGCGCGGCTCATCCATACTGGAAGTAATTCCGGGCTTAGGGCCTAAACGCCGTCGTGATTTACTGACCCATTTTGGCGGGATTCAGGGGGTATTAAAAGCTTCAGAAAAAGACCTGCAACTGGTTCCGGGACTTGGCTCAGTGATGGCACGCATGATTTACAAGACCCTGCATGAATAAAAAACCAGAACGACCAGGGCAAAAATGCTCACTGACCGGGGTGTCATCCGTCATTTCTCACGTGGCTTTTTCCAGGCAGAATAAAGAGAGATCAACGCACTAAGGAAGAACAATGTCTTTACATGGATTGTATGCACAAATTGCCGAGCAGGAATGGGTCGATTTCCCAGAAGGCTGGTTACAGGGACGCACTTTGTATGGTGGTCTTGCAGCTGCGATGATGATGCAAAAAGCGGTATTGGCCATTCAGGATCCAAGCCAGCGCCTGCTGAATGCCAGTGTGACTTTTGTAGGTCCGGTTAAGCAGGCCAAAGTCCGTCTGACTGCAGAAATCTTGCGACAAGGCAGGTCTGTCACCACCATTGAAGTGCGTTTATGGCAGGATCAGGCCGTACAAAGTATTTTGCTTGCCAGTTTTGGAGCGGCCCGGGAGTCGGAGATTCAGGTCCGGCAAATGCCGCAGGCCCCTGACTATCCAGCGCCTGAGCAACTGTTGCTGTTTCCGGGCGAGCAGGAACTACCGGAATGTTATCAGCATTTTCAGCTGGCCTGGGCAGATGTCAATTTGCCTTGTAGTGCCAGTACAAGGCCAGATTTTGGTGGATGGTTCCGGTTTCATCCTGAAAAGCATAGCAACCGTAAATTTCAGCTCGCTGATTTAATGGCACTTTTTGATATTTGGCCGCCTGGGGTACTGCCAATGTTTAAAAAACGGGCACCTGCCAGTAGTCTGACCTGGAATGTTACTTATGTGCATCCGTTGCAGCACCAGTTAAAGGATTGGTTTAAATATAAAGTATTTACAGACCATGCAGCAGACGGTTATGCAACTGAATATGCCTATCTCTGGGATAGTGAAAATCGTCTGATTGCGATCGCCAGGCAGACGGTGACCGTGTTTGCCTAGTGACACTGCACGCCAATTCGTATAAAGTGAGGCCTATCAATGATGGATCAAACCTCAGAAAAAGTGTGCATTTTCATCGTACATGAGGGGAACAATTGGCGGTGTCTATGACTACAGGTCGTATCCTGAATATTCCTAATATCTTGACCTTGGCGCGTATTGTCCTTATTCCGGTATTTTTATTGGTGGCCTATTGGCCCCCTGCAGTGGGGATTTATGGGGCTGAGCCGAATGTCACGCGACATCTGATTCTTACTGCGATTTTTGTTATTGCGGCAGTAACAGACTGGTTTGATGGCTATCTTGCCAGGACCTTGAACCAGACCTCTGCATTTGGGCGTTTTCTGGACCCGGTGGCTGATAAGCTGATGGTAGCGGCTGCCTTAATTGTACTGGTCCAGTGGCAACCGACCATCTCTATGGCATTTGCAGCCATCGTGATCATTTCCCGTGAAATTACTGTCTCGGCATTGCGTGAATGGATGGCGGAACTGGGTGCGCGAACCAGTGTGGCGGTCTCCACAGTCGGAAAATATAAGACCGCTTTTCAGATGATTGCGATCAGTGTGTTCCTGCTCAACTGGCCGCCTCTGGAAATGCTGGCCTATGCACTGCTGTATACGGCAGTAATTCTGACTTTATGGTCGATGTTTATTTATCTCAAAGCGGCTTGGCCGTATTTAAAACAGCCTTAAAAGACATAAATAAGAAAGCTCCATTGATGGGGCTTTTTTTATGGTTAATTAAGAAAGGTTTTGTAAAAATAACAGGCAAAAAAATACCCAGCCTTTGGGGGAAGAACTGGGATGAAATCGGGGTATTTCTCAGTTATTATTATAGTTATTCAAAGATATCTCATCTTCTTGTTAGCCATTATGACAGGAGTTTTCATAAAAACATGGGGTTTCTTGTTGCTGAATGTTGTGTTTTGTAGAGGCTCTGTATTGGGGTTTTACAATCCATTATTTTGATACAAACTTGATGGTTTTTTAAAAGGGAAGGGGCTGCTTAAAGTCAGAAAATACGCTAGTAAAAAAGTTGCCTTGAGCTGCTTGCGAGATATTTTTCAAGCTACGCTGCTGGCTCGAAATAGCTTAGAAAAACGATATGACGAATTTTGCGTTTTAGAAATGAAAATAATTTTTCAGCACGACTTTAGGACTCACTAGAGCAGGGCTTTAAGTCGTAAACACTCTTTTCTTAGAGGTGTTTAGGCCCACTCTTCTTGCTTGTCTTGCCTCATTTTCAGCCCTATAAAAAAAGAATCCCCAAAATATGGAGATTCTTTCAGGGTTTTAGTCTATGCAGACTGTGCCCTTGTGTTGCGGCTTAGTGGAGCAGTGCTCCACTAATCACGCCTCAGGCTTAAGACCTTCGGCTTTTTCTAAAGTTTCATCATTATTAAAGAACTTCTCACGTTGTTCTTCCAGAAACTTTTTTGCATCCGGTTCAAACACGCTTAAACGCTTTTCATTGATCAGCGTGGTCTGGTGCTTTAACCATTCCTGCCAAGCCTGTTTAGACACGGTATCAAACAGTTCCTGTCCCTTGGCACCCGGGAAGGGTGCAAAGTCTAGACCTTCCATCTCTTGTTGATACTTACGGCAAAATACTTGTCGAGACATACCAATACTCCAAATTAAAGCGAAAGCAGTTAAGCATAAAGTTTTTCTAGGCGGGCATGGGCACGTTCGATTGCAGCTTCAACCTGAGCCGGTGCCGTACCCCCAATGTGGTTACGTGCATTTACTGATGCTTCCAGAGTCAGTGCTTTTTCAAATACATCTGCCTGAATCAAATCCGAGAACTGTTGTAATTGTTCCAGGGTGAGCTCAGACAGGTCTTTGCCTTCCTGAACACCTAAGGCCACTGCTTTACCTACAATTTCATGCGCATCACGGAATGCTACGCCATTTTTCACTAGGTAGTCTGCCAGGTCAGTGGCAGTCGAGAAACCACGTAAGGCAGCTTCACGCATTTCCGGAAGATTTGGAATTAGTGCCGGAATCATGTCAGCAAAGGCCATCAATGAACCCCGCACCGTGTCGATTGCATCAAACAGCGGTTCCTTGTCTTCCTGATTGTCCTTGTTATACGCCAAGGGTTGACCTTTCATCAGGGTTAACAGGCTCATCAGGTCACCATACACCCGGCCTGTTTTACCACGAACCAGTTCAGGTACATCTGGGTTTTTCTTCTGTGGCATGATCGATGAACCAGTACAGAAACGATCTGGAATGTTCACAAACTTGAACTGTGCCGAAGTCCACAGAATCAGCTCTTCAGACATACGTGACAGGTGCATCATGATGAGTGAGGCCGCAGCATTGAATTCAATCCCGAAGTCACGATCAGATACGGCATCCAGTGAGTTTTCAGCAATCGCTTCAAAGCCTAAAAGCTCGGCCGTATAGGCACGGTCAATTGGATAGGTTGTTCCCGCCAGCGCTGCAGAACCCAGTGGCATACGGTTGACACGCTTACGGCAGTCAATCAGACGCTCGGAGTCACGTACCAGCATTTCAAACCAGGCCATTAAATGATGGCCAAAAGTGACCGGCTGTGCAGTCTGTAAATGGGTAAAGCCCGGCATGATGGTATTGGTGTTCTTGGCAGCCAGCTCCAAAATACCTTTTTGTAATTTTTTCAATAATTCTAAAATGGCATCGATTTCATCACGCACATACAGACGGATATCCGTGGCCACTTGGTCATTACGGCTGCGGCCGGTATGCAGTTTTTTGCCGGTGATGCCAATACGCTGAGTCAGACGTGATTCGATGTTCATGTGCACATCTTCAAGGTCAATGCGCCATTCAAAATTGCCTGCTTCAATATCTGCCTGAATGGCAGTCAGACCTTCAATAATGTCATCGCGTTCCTGTTCAGTCAGTACCCCGACTTTGGCAAGCATGGTCGCATGAGCCACCGAGCCTGCAATATCCTGTTTATAAAAACGTTGGTCAAATTGAACAGATGCTGTAAATTCAGCAACAAAAGCATCAGTCGCTTCAGAGAAACGACCGCCCCACATACCCGAAGTCTGGGCGTGTGCTGGATGAGAGGAATTAGAAGATGTGGTCATGTCGGCTCAATCAGATTAAAAGCAGTAGAACGAAAAAGAGTATAACAAATTCAAAGCCTATTGCCGAAATTCTATCTGATCAATCTTGCCTGTCCCGAACAGGGCAGGGATTGGGTTCCTATTTTTTTAGCCAGATGGGACAGTGGCAATATTTGCTCGAGCTGTTTATCGGCGGTAATACCCTGGCTCTGGTCCTGGCGCTGGCAGAAGCCCAGTCCTGGCAGGCTTTGAGTGTGCTACAGCTCCTGCAATATATGCTGTATATCAGCTGGATACTGTTATGTTTTGCAGCGCTGCTGGAGTTTTTTCAGCAGCAGTTTCAGCGAATGGGGATTAAACTGGCTTTAATGTCCGGATTTTTACTGTTACAGGTCATTGTGCTGCTGACTACTATCAGCTTGAATATTCTGATATATATTGGAACAAATTTAAGTTTTCAGGGCTTGAACTGGGCTATTATTCTGGATCAGCTCAGTCTACACTTAAGTTTAGGAATATTGCTTGGGATGTTTTGTTTTCGCTATCTGTATCTGCGCGAGCAATGGCAGCAGCAGCAGCATAGTGAGCTGAAGGCCCGTATTCAGGCCATGCAGGCACGGATTCACCCGCATTTTTTGTTTAATAGCCTGAATAGTGTTATCAGCCTGATCAGTATTGATCCTGACAAGGCAGAACAAATGCTGTTAAACCTGTCGCGTTTGTTCCGGGCTAGTTTTCAGGAGTTAAAGCTGGTCAGCGTGCAGGAAGAAATTGATCTGTGCCAGCGTTATTTGCAGATTGAACAGATTCGGCTGGGCGAACGCTTGCAAGTTGAATGGAAACTGGAAAACAAGGAGCTATATTCTCAAGTCCAGATTCCCTTACTGACTTTACAACCCTTATTAGAAAATAGTATTTTTCATGGAGTTGAAAAAATCTTAACAAAGAGTACGATAAGCGTATTGATTGAAATATTACAAAATCAAATTAATATCATCATAACAAACCCTTATATGCAGGAAAATAAAACTTTAAAAAAGGGGCACGGTATTGCAATAGAAAATGTCAGACAGCGACTGGAGGCTTATTATGGCTCTACAGTCAGCTTACAGACATTTGCTGGCGAAGGGATGTTCACGACAGTGTTACGATACCGATATAAATAAAAATAAATCAAAAAGATCCGGGTTAAACTATGCATGAATGTGATGCTATGAGCCGGATAAGGAGGAGAAATGGACGTCCTGATTTGTGATGATGAGCCTTTGGCTGTCGAACGCTTATCGCGTTTGGTCTCTCAGCTGGGCCATCAGGTGATTGCCACTGCTAGCCATGGCCGTCAAGCCATTGATCTGGCTCACCAGCACGAACCTGATGTCATCTTATTAGATATTCAAATGCCTGAAATGGATGGCCTGATCTGCGCGCAGCATTTACGCCAGCTTGATCCGATGCCTGCCATTGTATTCTGTACTGCCTATGATCAGCATGCACTGGATGCTTTTAAGTCCAATGCAGAAGGCTATTTGCTCAAACCCGTGATGCAACAGGAATTAGCACAGGTGTTGGAGCATTTAACTAAATTTACCCAAGCTCAGATGAGCCAACTAAAACAAAAAGAAAATATGGAAGATATCAATACAAGCCGCCAGCAGATTGCGGCAAAGACCTATCGTGGTGTGGAGTTGGTGCCAGTTGAAAATATCTATTACTTTCTGGCGGATCAGAAATATGTCACTGTACGGCACAAAAATGGCAGTGTCCTGATTGATGAAACCTTAAAGGAACTTGAGCTGGAATTTGGTGACCAGTTTATCCGGATTCATCGTAATGCGCTGGTGTCTGTGCACTATCTGGATGGACTGGAAGTTGTGAGTTCTGGTCAGTATCAGGTGCGTTGCCGGGAACTGGAGGAGCGTCTGGCGGTCAGTCGACGCCATTTGCCGATTTTAAGGGATCGTATTCATAAGCTTTAACAGCTATATAGGCAATCTAATCTGAAGCTTGTGTAAATTCACTTGCATTTTCAAGTGAGCAGGTTAAGTTTAGACTATTGTTCTCATTGGCTGTTATTTAAATTTATGAAGACCCTAAAAATTGCAACTCGACAAAGTCCACTTGCACTTTGGCAAGCGGAACATATTCGTGCGCGTTTACAGGACCTGCATACTGGTTTACAGGTCGAGTTAGTCACTTTTGTTACACAGGGCGATAAAATCCTGGATACGCCATTGGCTAAAATTGGTGGAAAGGGATTATTTGTAAAAGAACTGGAAGCAGCTTTACTGGATGGACGTGCAGATCTGGCGGTTCACTCTATGAAAGATGTCCCGATGGCGTTACCTGAAGGTCTGGCCTTAGCAGTGATCTGTGAGCGTGAAGATCCGCTGGATGCTTTTGTTTCTAATCATTACGCCAGCTTTGATGACTTGCCACACGGTGCCAAGGTAGGAACTTCGAGTTTGCGCCGTAAGACTCAGATTTTAAAGCAGCGTCCGGATCTGGAGATTATTGACCTGCGCGGTAATGTGGGTACCCGTTTATCTAAACTGGATGCAGGACAGTATGATGCTATCATTTTAGCCAGTGCCGGTTTAAAACGCCTTGGTTTGGCAGAGCGTATCCGTCATACACTTGCAGCTGAAGTCAGTCTGCCTGCGGTAGGACAGGGGGCTTTGGGACTAGAATGCCGTGAGGGCGATCAGGCGGTACTGGATCTTATTCTGCCACTTTTACATGCGGAAACGGATGCTTGCGTCCGTGCGGAGCGTGCTTTTAATGCCTATCTGGAGGGTGGCTGTCAGGTGCCAATTGCAGGTTATGCGACTTTAAATCAGGATCATATTTCGATTGAAGGTCGGGTGGGCAGTGTAGATGGGGCCGTGCTGTTACGTGCCCAGCATACCGGACATATCACAGAGGCTGAGCAACTCGGCGTGCAGTTGGCGAAAGACCTGCTGGATCAGGGAGCGGGCGATCTACTGAAGGCGCTTTATTCAAACTGATGTTGTTTATCAATACCCGCCCCAGAGATCGTGCTGCAAAGTTGACTGAGCAGTTACAAAACGCACAGATTCCTGTTGTAGAATTGCCTTTACTGGAGCTGATCGCACAGCCTCTTTCAGAGGATCTGCTGGCTTTATATCGCCGGCTGGATCAGGCCGATATTATTGTGGTGGTCAGCCCAACTGCAGTGCAACTGGGAATGCGGTATTTGCAGCAGGCGGGTGTCGCCCTGCACAGCTTGCAGCATGTGCAGTGGGTGGCAGTCGGTCAGGCCACAGAAAAAGCGTTGGCAGCCTATGGTATTCACAGTCATGTGCCGGAGCTAGAAACCTCTGAAGGCATGCTGCAATTGCCAGTCCTGAAGCAGCTGGCGTTGCCAGCGACGGTGGCCTTCTGGCGGGGTGAAGGGGGACGCCAGTTCATGATGCAGCATCTACATGAGCAGAAGGTTCAGGTATTGAATTTTGTACTTTACCGACGGCAATGTCCGGCCGAGAGTGCAGACATTTTAGAAAAAAAACGGGCTGTGATTCAGGCTGAACAGCCTTGCGTAGTATTAATCAGTAGTGAAGCCAGCTGGCTCAACTGGCTGGATCTGGCAGAAAGAAGCTGTCCACAACTGATTCATCAAGCGCATTATCTGGTTTTGGGGCCGCGTTTGGCAGTGCTCCTGGGGGAATATCAACAGCAGCATCAGGCAGGTTTTCAATTCGCGCAGCTCGATGACTTAAGCGGATCAACCATTCTGCACTATATGCTGACGACATTAGGGCATTCATGAAAAAAATTTTCATCCTGTTTTTGACTCTGGCTTTGGCATGGATTGTCAAACTGAGCTATGACCTATATCTCTTGAATTCAGCCCAGACGGAATTAAATGGACGTTTAAATCAGATCCAGCAGCAGAATGCTAACCTGAATGATCAGCTGGTGGCTTTAAAGCGGTTAGTGGTCTCGAACTCATCTACAGCAGCTGTGGCGAGTGGTTCTGAGAATAGTCAGACTGTCGCGGTCGATACACATCAAAACCTGGAGCTGGTTGAACAATATCTGGATCTGATTGAATTTGCTCTGCAACAGCAACAACATGCTGTGGCGGTAGAAAAATTGAACCGTTTAAAAAATGAAGTGGCTCAGCTGGGCTTGGCACCTGCGTTGGCTGGCAGTCTGGAACAGGCGATTGTCAAAGACCAGGAGACTTTGAAGCAGTGGACCAATGAACGGGTGATGCAACGGAACAGACTGAATGAATTATTAAGCCAGATAGATGCTGAAATTAAAAAAGAAATTCAGCTCCCTCATCAGGCCTCATCTACGCAAACTCGTTCATTTTGGCAACGCTGGATTCAAATTGAGCCGGTCGAACAGATGAGTAGTGTGCTGATGCAACGCCATCTGATTTTAAAAGAAGCACAACTACGCTTGCTAATTGCACAAAATACCCTGCAACAGGGGCAGCAGGTGGCTTTCCAGCAGGCATTGCAGAGCGTCATTGATGTGCTGGAACAATTGCCGGATGAACGCAGTCAGCACTGGATCAAACAGTTGCAACAGATCAAGGCCACGCCACTAACGCCTGTTCCGTTGTTAAATACTCGTACCCTGCTGAGCTAAACGCTTATGAAACAGATTTTGCTTGCTTATTTATTGGCGTGTTTGTTTGGCATTGCGATCCTAAGCGTGATGAGTTATGGCCATGGCCCAGGATATGTCTATTTATACTGGCGTGAATGGCAAATTCAGACCACCTTCTGGTTTCTGGCTGCTATGCTGGCGCTGACCAGTTTGGTGATGCAAATGATCTGGTATGCCACCAAACGCTATTTGAGCCGTGAACAGCGCAAGCATGAAACAGTGTTTAGTTTTGCCCGTTTACATCCTTATGAGCAGTTGGCTGTGGTCTGGTTGCTGAATGCAGCACAGGATCAGCGCAATTTTATTCAGCAGTCTTTTAATACTTCAGGGCTACTCAAATATATTATTGAGGCGCGATTATCTTGGGGACAGCAGCAATATAGCGAAGCTTTGCAAGCCTTAAATCAATCTAACCCTATGGCATTTGAGCTGGCAGAATTACAGCGAATAGAAATTTATTTATCTCAGCAGGATGGCCAGCAGGCTTTAACCCATTTAGAGTTTTTAAACCAGCATGAATTATCACCTTGGTTAAATCAGGTGAAAACCGCCTATGAACAGCGTTTAAATTCATTATGGGGACAGTTTGCCTTACAGTTTCCGTGGTTATATCTGCGCTCGACTAAATATGGACATTTAGACCAAAAAGTCAAAAAATCCTGGTTAGAACAATTATTAGCGGCCTATGATCAGGCCAGTGAAGAAGATTTAAAATATTTGCAACAACGATATCTGGATTTAAAACCCCAGTTATTTACGCGCGATTATGAGGTTAACCTCTTATGGCTAAAACTATTATTTAAAATGCCCGAAATGAGCGCCGAACATGAAAGTCTGGCCATGCAGTTACTGGAACAGCAATTTAATCAGGATGTCTTTTATTTGTGGTTCCAGCAGCAACTATTAAGACAGGCTCCAGATTATAGTTATATTGCTGAGCAAATTGCACTTTGGGAAAATAAATATATGACCCTGCCTATTCTGACCTTTGCCAAATGGCACGTGTTACGGGCCACAGGGCAGACTGAGGAAGCTGAGCAATTGCTGGACTTATACCCGGATGATATCCGTATGGGTTATTTAAGAATTAAGTCGGTCTTGCAGGACAGAGAAGATTTGTTGCAACAGCTGCATAAGGTATTTGAATCGAATGTCAATTTTATAGAAATTAGAATTTAAGGATGATCATGTCGGAATTACAACAATATCCAGTCATTTACTCACAGGTCGTGGCTTGGGGGGATATGGACGCTTTTGGTCATGTTAATAATGTTATCTATTACCGCTATATTGAAAGTGCACGTCTGGCGTATTTAAATCAATTAAATGTTTTTGATGAAGATATTTTAACTGTAGTGGCTTCAAATCAATGCCGGTATTTAAAACCGGTGGTCTATCCTGATCAGTTAAAGATTGCGGTACGTATTGATGAACTCAGACATTCTGCAATCAGAATGCATTATCTATTATGGAGTGAAGTACAACAGTGTATTGTGGCCACTTCAGAAGCAGTAATTGTCTGTCTCAATAAACACACTCTACAAAAAACAGTCATTCCGCCAACTATTCGAGAAAAAATCATCCAACTTGAATCAAGTGTGGGGCATATAATTTAATAGGTAGACTAATTATTTATTTTTTGTAATGAGTTTTCAATTTATTGTTGTAGACTTCAATTATATATTGAATATTTTTTTTAAAATAAATATGATGAAGCTGTTATTTAATAAAACAAATAATGTTATTGAAATATTTTTTGGAGAATATAATGCCGGATATCACAAATCTATCTGTTGAACAGTTAAAACGCCTGCAAGCTGAAGCTGAAGCCCTGATTGCCTCGAAAAAAGATCAAGAAATTGAAGAAGCTTATCGTCAGGTTTTAGAGATTGCGGAAAAAGTGGGATTAAGTATTGAACAGCTGATCGAGTTTGGCGCGTCGAAACGTAAAAAAACCTCACGTAAATCTGTAGAACCACGTTATCGCAGTAAATCAAATACTGCAGATACCTGGACCGGTCGTGGTAAACAGCCACGTTGGCTGGTTGCAGAATTGGAAAAAGGTGCAAAGCTGGAAGATTTTTTAATTTAATTTTTAATTAATATTTCGTCATTAGCTCGTCATATAGGCGAGCTATGATTGATGAACCAAGCATGACTGCTTGGTTTTTTTATAGCTATGAATTGGCGCCATAGAAAAAGTGTGCATAATGGTCTGTAGAAGTAAAAATGATAAACGGGAATTCAGATTCGATATGTTGGTCGTGATGGAATGAGCAGTAAACCGAAAACTTTAAAGTGGTTAATACTTGCAATTGGGGCCTTTTTTATCTTTGTTGTACTGCAGGTGCCAGCAGCTTGGTTAGTTTCAAAATTTTATAAAAATAATCAGGTCTTACACAATATTAACGGGAATATCTGGCAGGGAAGTGCAGATTGGAAAAAAGGAAACTTAAGTGGAAGCTTGAATTGGCAGCTCAGACCTCTGGACCTGCTATTGCTGAGATTAGGGGCTCAAGTCGATCTGCATAGCGGTAATACTCAACTTTCCGGCACCCTGGCATACAGCCTGAACAAAACTTTAAGAGTTAAAAATCTTGAAGGTCAGCTGGCACCAGAAAGCTTAAAAAAGCTGGCCGCCTGGCAATGGCCTAGTAATTCAATCCAGCTCAAAGAGCTGGACTTTAAATATAAAAAAGAGCAGGGCTTTAGCCAGGTGACGGGTCAGCTGCAGTGGGCAGGAGGAGAGTTGATTTATACTTTTGCCCAGCGTCAGGAACAGATCAATGTACCGGCTTTAACTGGTCAGCTCTCGGATGAAAGTAACCAGCTGCTGCTGGACGTACGAGATGCCCGCGATCAGCGAATGCTAAATATAAAACTTGATCCTGATCTCATGCTGGATGTCCAGCTCACCCAGCGTTTCTTGATGAATGCACCTGCTTATACAGGTAAAGCCGGTCTGGACACCTATGTCATTAGTACCCGCCAACCGCTGATGGGAGGGCTAAATTGATGGCCTTCTCTCTAGATGACTTGAAGCACTTGAATCTGCAGCAAGCTAACCGGGCTGCACCTGTATTGCTCCTGTTTTTAATGCTGTATGTATGCTGGAAACTGGCTGCTCTATTCTGGTTGTTGGTGGCTCCTCCTCAGGCCATGCAGGTAGATCGGGTTGAACTCGGTTCACAACAGCCACAGGTGCCGAATATCAGTGCATTTTCGTTATTTCAGGAAACTACACAAACGGCGGCAACGACCGAGATTGCCAATCTCAGCTTGCAAGGGGTGGTGGTGGCCAGCCCGAGCTATAACTCTTCAGCAGTTTTTAAGATCAATGATCAGGTCGACCGTTACCGTGTGGGCGAGACACTGGCCAATAGTGGATTTGAGCTGGCAGAAGTGTATTGGGATCGGGTTGTACTGCGCCGTCTTGGCGGGGCCACGCAGGAAGTATTCTTCAAAGGGCTGGAAAATGGCTTGAATCAGCCGATTGTTCCAGAACAGTCTCTGCTGTCCGCCAAGCCCTCTTCAGGTAATGAAGGTCGGGCTGAGCCCCAAGCTCCTGCCCAATCACCGCAAAATGAGATTGGTCGTGCCATTCAGCAGATGCAGGAAAATCGTGAACAATATTTACAAAATATGGGGGTTAGTGCAGCCGATGGCAGTTATGAAGTCACCTCTCGTACACCGCTTGCGCTGCGTAACCGCCTGGGTTTAAGACCGGGAGATCGGATTCTGTCTTTAAATGGCCAGACGCTCACACAGGGGCAGACTGAAGCACAATTACTAGAACAGGCTCGACGTGAAGGTCAGGTGAAACTCGAAATACAACGTGGTGATCAGGTGATGACCATACAACAAGATTTGAAATGATGTGTCATCACAACATATAGGGTTAGGAAGCACAAAAGTTTATGGCTTTATTTAATAATAATCGATCAGCTTGGGCGCTGTGCGCGGCCGCACCATTGGTGGCTATGGTCAGTACGGCCAGTTATGCACAAACCTGGAAAATTAATCTCCGGGATGCAGACTTAACCGCTTTCATTAATGAAGTTGCTGATATTACAGGTAAAAATTTTGCAGTAGATCCCCGGGTACGTGGTAATGTTACGGTGATTTCCAATAAGCCTTTAAATAAAAATGAAGTTTATGACCTGTTTTTAGGCGTGTTGAATGTCAATGGGGTGGTGGCCATTCCTTCAGGTAATACCATCAAGTTGGTGCCTGATAGCAATGTCAAAAACTCGGGCATTCCCTATGATGCCCGTAGCCGCGCCCGTGGAGACCAGATTGTTACCCGGGTGATCTGGCTGGAAAATACCAATCCGAATGACCTGATTCCGGCCCTGCGTCCTTTAATGCCGCAATTTGCCCATCTGGCTGCTGTGCCGGGCACCAATGCCCTGATCGTGTCGGATCGTGCCAATAATATTTATCAGCTGGAAACCATCATCCGTAATCTGGACGGAACAGGGCAAAATGACATCGAGGCAGTAAGCCTGCAATCGAGTCAGGCTGAAGAAATGATCGAGCTGATTGAGTCGATGACCGCGACAGGTGCCGCCAAGGATCTGCGTGGTTCTCGTGTTCGGGTGATTGCCGATGTGCGAACCAACCGGATTTTGATCAAAGGTGATCCGGCCACCCGCAAACGGGTACGTCAGATGATTGAAACGCTGGATGTGCCGGCCGCCGACCGTCTGGGCGGATTAAAAGTCTTTCGTCTGAAATATGCGAGTGCCAAGAATCTGGCGGAAATTCTGCAAGGACTGGTCACGGGGCAGGCCGTGAAAAGTAGTGCGGATCATACGTCATCTGACTCCTCTTCCTCCAATCCCATCAGTAATTTAAGCAATAGCAACAGTGCTGGCAGCAATTCAAATAGTAATGGTGCTTCCGGTATTCAGCTGAACAGTGGTATGAAAGCCGAGCAGGGGGGCATCAGTAGTTTTAGTGCCAATGGGGTTAGTATTATTGCGGACGCTACCCAGAACTCGCTGGTGGTCAAGGCAGATCCGCAGTTAATGCGTGAAATAGAATCCGCAATTAACCAGCTGGATGTTCGTCGCCAGCAGGTGCTGATTGAAGCTGCCATTATTGAGATTGAAGGCAATGACGCGGACCAGCTTGGGGTGCAATGGGCCTTGGGTGATCTCAATAGCGGTATTGGCTTGATTAACTTTGATAATTTTGGCAGCAGCCTGAAAAATATTGCCGCGGGTTATCTGACTGGCGGCCTAGCAGGGGCGGGCAGTGCGCTGGGTACAGGTGGCTCATTAATCCTGGGTGACTATAAAGAAGGCGCAGATGGGTCCCGCAAGCTGTATGGAGCCCTGATTCAGGCACTCAAAGAAACCACCAAATCCAATCTGTTGTCTACGCCGTCTATTGTCACGATGGACAATGAAGAAGCGTATATCGTGGTAGGTGAAAACGTACCTTTTGTTACCGGTTCAGTATCGACGGGTGCTGCTGGTGTTGCCAACCCCTATACCACGATTGAACGTAAGGATGTCGGGGTAACCTTAAAAGTGATTCCACACATTGGGGAGGATGGTACGGTACGTCTGGAAGTCGAACAGGAGGTATCGGATGTTAAAGCCAATAAAGGACAGGCATCTGATCTGGTGACCAGTAAACGGGCCATTAAAACCTCGATTCTGGCTGAACATGGCCAAACCATTGTATTGGGCGGCCTGATTTCGGACAACACCAGTTATGGCCGTCAGGCTATACCGGGTCTGGGTGCCATTCCGGGCCTTGGCCGCTTATTCCGCTCCGAAGGAAAGTCCAATCAGAAACGTAACCTGTTGATTTTTATTCATCCGACCATTGTAGGCGACAAGAATGCAGTACGCAAACTGACCCAACAGCGCTATAGCCAGTTATATAGTTTGCAATTGGCTCTGGATGCAGATGGGAATTTCTCCAAATTGCCGGAAAATGTAGATGATGTCTATCAGCAGCGTATTCCAGTGTCTAAAACCCCATTAAAAAATTCGCCTTATCAGACTGTGCCAACGGCCCCTGCAACGAACTCATCTACAGTGACGACCACACCTGTTGCAATCGAGCCAGTCATTCCACAGCAGACTGTACCGCCTGTCGAGCAGATCGAAAAAAGTAAAAATACCGTTACAACCACTACACTTAGACCGAAAAGCTAGGATATTCGCATGGGCATGCAGCATGTTATGATAGCGGCAAAGAGAATAGAGAAGTGGATTTCATGACTTGGAAAATACATGCGATTACAGATGATCTCGCTGGACAAGACATTGCAATAGAGCGTGACATGCTGGTAGGGCGTCATCAGAGCGCCGATATTGTGTTGCAGGCAGCAGAGATTTCGCGTAAACATGCGGCTTTCCTGCTTAAAGAGGATGCACTGTGGGTGCAGGATTTGGGTTCATCCAATGGTACCTTTGTAAATGATCTGCGTATTGAGCAGGAAACCCTGTTAAAGCAAGATGATATCGTACAATTTGCCAGCTTGAAGTTTTTGGTGCTTGAACCGGTTCGAGCGGTTGACGTTGCTGCAGGCATTGAAGCAACTGCTGAAAAAGTGACTGAAGATGTAGAAGTTGTTGAAAAAACGCCAGCTCAACATATGAATGAGCAAGGTATACCAGAGTTAAAAGAGCGTGATGCTTCAATCCAGTTAACACGTGATGGCATGCCAACCAATGTCGGTATTCCGAAACCGGCCCCGATTGCTGAAGGTATTGATCTGACCGCCGTTAAGCCTGAGCCCGCCCCGGTTCCGGTAGAGCAGCCGATTTCCCGTGTTGAGCAGGAAAAACAGGCGCAGAAAAATGCTTCTGTGGGCTTGATTTCCCTGATTGTACTGGTGATTCTGGCAATTATTGCCTGGGTATTATTTAAATAGGCCGATGATTGGCTATACAATCAAGGCATGCAGAACGCATGCCTTTTTTGACAATGCATAACTAAAAACGAGGGTCAGGATGTCAATTGCACAGCTCGAACAGCGCCAGCTGATTTTATTTGATCTGGATGGTACCTTGGTGGATTCGGCTCATGATCTGTATCGCGCCATGAATATGAGTCTTAATATCATGCAACTGCCCTCGGTGACGGAAGAGCAGGTACGCGTCTGGATTGGCAAGGGCAGTTCCCTCTTTTGCGAGAGCGTCCTGCGTCACTTGGTCGGTGAGGTGATGCCAGCGCAGCATCAGGAATTACTCAGTACCTTTCTGGAAATTTACAATGCCGATCCATGTATTGATACCGTGCCTTTCCCGGGAATTCTGGAATTTCTGGCTTGGGCCAAGGCCGAAGGTAAAACCCTGATCTGTGTCACCAATAAACCGGAGCGTCCGGCATGCAGTATTCTGGATACCTTGGAAATGTCACAGTATTTTACAGATACCATCGGCGGTGACCGATTTGCCGAACGTAAGCCGCATCCACGTCAGCTATTACATTGTGTAGAGCACTATCAGGTGGCCAAAGAACAGGTCTTGCTGATTGGTGATTCTTGCAATGATATTGAAGCAGCACGTCGGGCAGGCATTGATTGTATTGTAGTCAGCTATGGCTATAATCATGGCGAGGATATTGCGGATTCGCAGCCACAGCAGATCGTGAGTGACTTAAGAGATTTGCTGAACTAGCACAAGGGAATAAAGGAAATAGAATGAATAGTGATACGGTTTTTCGATGGCGTCGCTCGGTTCACTTCAATTTGCAAACTAAGTAAACCCTATTAAAAGAGAAAAACCGAATGACCACTCAAGCCCAATTCCAGCAACTTGCAGCACAAGGGTACAACCTGATTCCTGTTTATCGCCAGCGTCTGGCGGATACAGAAACCCCATTGTCCGTATTTGCCCGTTTAAAACAGCATCAACATGCCTATTTATTTGAATCTGTTGAGGGCGGTGAAAACTGGGCGCGCTATTCCATTATTGGACTCGGTGAATCTACCGTATTCTCCTGTAATGCAGGGCAACTCACAATACAACACACCGATGGCCGCCTTGAGCAGCAGGCATGTAGCGATCCATTTCAATATATCCGTGATTTTCAGGCCCAGTTTAAAGTTCCGACTCAGGCCGAACTTCCGGCATTGCCAAGTTTTACCGGCGGTCTGGTGGGTTACTTTGGTTACGATACAGTGCGTTATATCGAACCACGCCTGAACAATATGCCTGAAGCGGATCCTGTGGGTCTGCCAGACCTCTGGATGATGCTGTCTAAAACCGTTATCGTGTTTGATAATTTAAAAGATACCCTGTTCTTGATTGTACATGCCGATGCCACGGATCCAGTTGCTTATGAAAAAGCACAGGAACAATTAAATGAACTGGAAAATATTCTGGCAACCCCAGTCAGCTTAAAAGCAGAAAAACATACCCCTCCGCATTTCGAGTCGCTCACCGGAAAAGATAAGTTTCTGGAGTCGGTAGAGCAGGTTAAGGAATATATCCGTGCTGGAGATGTCATGCAGGTGGTACCAGGCCACCGGATGGTGTCTGACTTTGATGGCGACCCGTTACAGGTTTATCGCGCATTGCGTCATTTGAATCCATCCCCTTATCTGTTTTTGGTACAAGGGCAGACCTTGGACAACCAGACGCCGTTTCATATTGTCGGTTCTTCACCAGAAATTCTGTCCCGTCTGGAAAATGGTATTGCTACAGTCCGCCCGCTGGCAGGAACCCGTCCACGCGGCAAGAATAAAGAACAAGATCTGGCTTTAGAACAAGAGTTACTTTCTGATGAAAAAGAGATCGCCGAGCATGTCATGCTGATCGACTTGGGGCGAAATGATGTGGGGCGGGTCTCAAAAACTGGAAAAGTGCAAGTGACCGATCAAATGGTGATCGAGCGTTATTCCCATGTCATGCATATTGTGTCGAATGTACAGGGTGAAGTCCGCGATGATGTCGATGCGCTGGATGTTTTTAAAGCCACTTTCCCAGCAGGCACACTTTCTGGTGCGCCTAAAATCCGCGCCATGGAAATTATTGATGAAGTCGAGCCGGTAAAACGCGGAATTTTTGGCGGTGCTGTGGGTTATTTAGGTTGGCATGGTGAAATGGACATGTCGATTGCGATTCGTACCTGCGTTATTCGTGAAAATAAGGTCTATGTACAGGCCGGAGCAGGTTTGGTTGCAGACTCAAATCCTGAGTCTGAGTGGAATGAAACCCAAATAAAAGCTCGCGCAGTGATCAAAGCGGTTGAATTATCGTCAAATGGATTGATTTTGTGAGTTTTTGGCGTTTTTTTTGAAAAAAACACTTGCACGGATTTCAAGTTTTGCTAAACTGCACACCGTTCCGATACGAAACGTACGAAACACTAAGAAACGCCGGCATAGCTCAGTTGGTAGAGCAACTGACTTGTAATCAGTAGGTCCACAGTTCGAATCCGTGTGCCGGCACCATCTTAGAAAGTTTGGAGTGCAAAGTAAAGAGCGACACTGATGTAAGTGTAAAATGGTGGGATTCCCGAGCGGTCAAAGGGGGCGGACTGTAACTCCGCTACGAAAGTTTCGAAGGTTCGAATCCTTCTCCCACCACCAATTTTAAGACTTCAAAGTGGTTCAGTACCAACATCGTGCGGGAGTAGCTCAGTTGGTAGAGCGGCAGCCTTCCAAGCTGCATGTCGCGAGTTCGATCCTCGTCTCCCGCTCCATGAGTTGAAGTACTAATATTTGCTCTTATAGCTCAGTGGTAGAGCACTCCCTTGGTAAGGGAGAGGTCTCGAGTTCAAATCTCGATAAGAGCTCCAGATTACAGTTTGGCAACTTAAGTTGCAAAAATATTCCAAAAGCAGGCTATTTAGTCTGCTTTTCAAGTATTTGGTGTTCGGTTTTTTTAAACGATATGTCGGAGCTGGGTTTTACTCAGAATTGTGTTCGACGTAAACGAGGAAGATTAACATGGCTAAGGCTAAGTTTGAACGTAATAAGCCACACGTTAACGTGGGCACAATCGGTCACGTTGACCATGGTAAAACAACTTTAACAGCTGCGATTGCAACTGTATGTGCGAAGAAATTCGGTGGT
>NZ_VLSR01000016.1:0-54327 GCF_007558235.1 Acinetobacter sp. RF15B
GCTGGCGACCATAGCAAGAGTGAACCACCTGATCCCTTCCCGAACTCAGAAGTGAAACCTCTTTGCGCTGATGGTAGTGTGGGGTTACCCATGTGAGAGTAAGTCATCGCCAGCTCATTATTCAAAATCCCCCTGCTAATCAGCAGGGGGATTTCTTTTTTTATAAAAAGAAAAAAATAAACGAATTACATCGTTATCTATATGAGTCATGCGCAGCACTCAACTATAGATACAGTCTTATATCTATCCAGACTAATTATCCGATACATCTGCTAGGGGAATATAGTGCAAATTCTATCTGCTCTCTTTGTTGGTTTGACACGCCATTAAACGATGATGATTTTGGCAGATATTGTCTGATCAGACCATTCGTATTTTCATTTCTCGCTGGCTGGATAGACTTGTATGGATCAAAAGTCACGCTATAAGTATGACTCATCTGTGAATGTTCTAATGCACAGCTAATCGTTTTAGATGAAGTTCTCGTTTGACCTAAATGAACGACATGAACATACAGGCTCTTGAGTTCAACCAAAGTTAAGAATACTCCCTGATAATTCTTACCTATTACAGTATCACCTCCGAGGTCTCCTAAACGTTGTCGTTGATCAACAACCTCGTCTCGGCACTGAATACTAGTTTTATCAAAAACTTATCCTCTAATATCGGTATTTCTATAGCCATGTTTACGATATTTTTTTGATATCTTAAATGAAGATGAAGTTTTAGCGCCTTTTGATTTACTTTGATAAATATACTGGTAAATCAACTCATGTGAAGATACATCTAATCAATCCCATTATGTTAAAGCACCTGGAATTTTTTCAGGTGACCAGTTTAAGCCAATCAAATAATCAATATAAGCGAAAGCACACACAATTATTTGTGATGAAGGATGATACTGTCTTTGATTTGCAAATTTTGCTGCTTGTTGAGCTCTATATCCACATTGCCCAGTATTTCTTTTTAATTCAGGATAGATGGTTGATCGTGAACGTCCTAAGTCGAGCAAGCGTAGCGATTAAACTATTACTTTTTAAAGTTGCATAAATTTCGCATCTTATCATCTTGATAAAGTTGAGTGCATTTCTTCATTGTGTGCTTTTCAATTGTGACTTAAAAAAGTCTAATGATTCTATGAATGCTCCTAACTTTTTCAACAAACTACAAATGTGTCACACTTGTGACTTGAATCTGCGTAGATTAAACAATTTAAAAACTATAATTAACTCATCAATAAAAACCAAAATTGAGTTTATAGTTGAAATATGGATAAATAGTTGGAATTGATCTTCATCCAAATTAATGAAATTTATAATTTAAATTTTTACAAGAGTTAGTTATTTTTTAAAGAAAAGAAGTTATTATCAAGAGAGCTATTTGTTGTTCTGGCTCGTATTAAACTGCTTAGGAATTTATCTTTCATTAAATATGCTTTGATTTTATTAAGTAGGGTTAAACTAACCATTACTTATTAATATTAATCAATATATTTTAAGCAAAATAGCCTAAGCGGTTTTGGGTCAATTCGTTTTCTTTAGAGATTAAAGTGCACTTTTTAAAGCTTGTTTATGTTGTTTAACTTGCTTGGCATAGCGTTTACCTTGTTTTTTCATCTTACGATTATTTTCGTAATTTGAAGGTCCAACATTGTAATAAGCGAGTGCTTTTTCCCAGTCTCCTGCGGATTGATGGTATTTAGTTAAGATATAGGATCCACATTGAATATTATTATTTTCATTATATAAGTTGCCTGGACAAGTTTGCTGCCAGTAGCGTGGCATCACTTGCATGAGTCCTACTGCACCTGCAGGCGAGACTGCCTGACTCCGGTATGTCGATTCCTGGCGAATTACAGCAGCAACTAAAAGTGGATCTAGCCCCTGACGTTCTGAATGTAACACGATCATGGGAGATACTCGCTCAGCAGTACTGGCAGGTGTTGAATAAGCAGTCTGAATACCTTTTGATAATTTGGCAGCACGTTTTTCTATAGATCCGCCACCTAGGGATGAGCACCCAGTAAAAACTAAAGTAGTGAGTACAATAGAAGAAAGTTTAAATGAAGTCGAACGAGATAATGAAGATTTAAGATTAAAATCAGTGAAATAACGAGAAAAAAGCAAAACTTAAGTTCCATGCCTAAATTACACGTTTAGATGGTATGTAAGCAATCCATTTGAGTCAACCCGAGAAACAGTAAAAACTCTCTATTTTTAAATGGGGCTATAAAACTTTAAACGACTGAATTGATAAAACTTATATTTTGCTTTCACTAGGCTACAATTTAAATAATATCTTATTGATTTATATTTTTTTAAATTGATATTGCAATCAATCAGTAGACCTCTTGCGAAAGTCCTTATTGCGAGTTTATTCGGTTTACTAATGCAGCGATTAAATTAATGCGTAAGCCGAATCTTTTCCGTCTATTTCGATAGCGCTCACTCAATATTCTAAATGTTTTCAATTGACTATTGATGTGTTCGATCACAACTCGTATTTTTCCAATCATGTTATTGTACTTTTTCTCAACATCAAATAAGGGGAAATTCTTCTGTTTCTTTATTGGCATCAATAATTTAAAGCCGTCTTGCTCTAATCCGTAGTATCCTAAATCGGTAATAACATATTCACAATGGTTAAATTTCTTAACCGTTGTTCTTGTCAGTTTAATGTCATGCTGACTGCCATTCGATATATCTAGCCCTATGATTTGTTTATTCTTCGGATGATAGATCACTTGGGCTTTTAGCGTATGTTTCTTCTTTTTACCACTGTAGAACTTACTCTGATTTTTTTTCGGGCGTTCAATTGAACATTCTGTAGTATCAATAATGACCCAGTTAAAGTGTTCGTCTGCTGTGGTAATGCTTCGTTTTGGCAGGATAAAACGTCTTGATTTCATCAATGCATTTTCAACCTTTTTAATGGTTCGATTCACATTACTTTCAGCGATATGGTAATTTGCCGCCAATTCCAGTTGAGTACTGTAGTTTCGTAAGTAATTGAGAGTCAATAACAACTGATCCTCTATATCTAAAGTATGAGGACGACCTGATTTCTTTTTGAGTGATTCTGCTTTTTCTAAGACCTCAACCATTTCAGTAAAAACTTGTCGAGGTACGCCAACCAAGCGTTTGAAGTCAGAATCTGAAAAACGATTTAATTTTTGATATCTCATGAAATTTATATTGAGGCAGTTTTTACTTTCGCAAGAGATCTAGTCTATACAAGTACTACCGCAATAAATAATGCAAATTACTTAATTTAAAGCTTTTTTAACATCCAGATTTCACAGGCTTCACTATGTCCAGTATTTCCTTTAGGGGAGTCTAAATGCTCAAATCCCAGTTTTTCATACAGTCTGACTGCCTGCCACAGCGCTTTAGTGGTTTCTAAATAGACTGAATTAATGTGATGCGCCTGTGCAAATTCAAATGCTAACTCTAAAACTTTTTTAGCTAATCCTTGCCGACGGATTCCAGGTAGAAAGTACATTTTTTGAATTTCTAAAATATTTGCATCACCTTGCAGTGGAGCAATTCCACCACCACCATAGATTATATTTTGTTTATCTATAATTACCCAATAAGCTGAATTGGATTGCTGATAAACCTGATAAAGTTTATCTAAAATAGAATCCCCTACAGCAAAACCGGATTCAGCTGCCAGTCCAAATTCTTGGGAAACACGACGAATAATGGCAGCAATTTGAGCATTATCTTCAGGTTGGATTAGGCGAATAGAATACATATAAATTTATTGAATGGTGAAATAAAAAATGATGAATTTTTATAGCCTTAAATGCTTAAAAAATCCACCATTTAATCAATTTAATTGTTTGATTTATCAGCAAAGTAAAAACTATTTTAATTCACTAGAGGATTTATTCAGTTCACGTCGGGCAATAATCAGTTGTTGAATCTGTTGAGTACCTTCAAAAATATCCAAGATTTTGGAATCACGTGCCCATTTTTCCAGAAGTTCGGTTTCATTGTAGCCTAATGTAGCTGCCAGCTCGACGCATTTTAAGGTGATTTCATTACCGATCCGGCCAGCTTTGGCCTTAGAAATTGAAGCTTCACGTGAATTAGGTTTGCGATTATCTGCCATCCAGGCAGCTTTTAACATCAATAAACGTGCTGCTTCCCATTCCGCTTCCATACGGTAAATCTGTGCAGCGATATTGGAACTTTGTAAATATGGCGTGCTGTAGTGGGCATCTAGTTCATCTTTGAAAATTTCTTTAATACGCTCCAGAGATGCTTTTGCGCAGCCAATTGCCATGGCAGCGACCAATGGACGGGTATTGTCAAAGGTTTCCATTACTCCCGCAAAACCTTTGGCGACATCGATCTCCTCATGCCCTAACAAGTTGGCAGCTGGAACACGGCAGTCAATAAAACTAATTGCTGCGGTATCTGAAGCTTTAATACCCAGTTTATGTTCCAGACGCTCAATCTTCATGCCAGGCGTATTTTTAGCGACCACAAAAGATTTGATGGCAGCACGGCCCAGTTTTTTATCCAGAGTTGCCCAGACTACAACCGCATCGGCACGTTCTCCAGAAGTCACAAAAATTTTCTCGCCATTCAGAATATAGTCATCGCCATCTTTTGTAGCCGTAGTACGAATGGCTGCCGAGTCTGAGCCACAACCCGGTTCTGTAATTGCCATAGCCGCCCAAATTCCCTGAAAGCGCTGTAACTGTTCATCATTGGCAACGGCAGCAATTGCAGAGTTTCCTAAACCTTGACGTGGCATGGATAACAATAGGCCAGTATCGCCATAACACATCTCGACAATACTGAGCGCTGTAGACATATTGACGCCATTTTTATTACTTTCGTCGCTATCACCGCGCTTGTTCACCGCAGCACCGGCATTCATGCCTTCACTACCTTGATTCATGCCATCGACGACAGAAGCCAGCATGTCCAGCTCTTTGGGATAAGTATGTTCAATTTTGTCATATTTACGTGAAATAGGGCGGAGTACATTTACTGCAACTTCATGAGCTTGATCAATCAGCATTTTAAATTTTTTAGGATTTTGTAAGTTCATCTCTTTTTTTCCTTATTTTTGCTTACGCGTGCAAACCAGAATGCAGGATGGCAGTTGCTCTTAAATCCCGATACCAGCGTTCGACCGGATGTTCCTTGGTAAAGCCGTGTCCTCCGAGAATCTGTACGCCATCCGTACCAATTTTCATAGATTTTTCTGCACACAGCAGGCGTGCCAGATAGGCTTCACGATGAAAATTCTGACCAGATTCAGCCAGACTCGCAGCATTTAGGATTAGCATCTGCATGGCATCTATTTCAATTGCCATATCAGCAATCATAAAAGCCACACTTTGACGATGTGAAATTGGTTCACCAAAAGCCGTCCGTTCATTGGCATACTGTATGCAGTATTTTTTCACAGCCTCACAAGTACCGACGGCCATCGCGCACCACATTAAATTGCCTAGGTCCACAAAAGCGGTGTAATCAAAATCTTCATCTCCTAAGCGCTGAGCCGGTGTGTTGTCAAACTTCAAGCTCATGGTTTGAGTGGCTTTTAGGCCCATGGCTGGAGATTTTTGTGCAGTAATGGTCTGGTCACGCTGTACAACAAAGACGTCGGCCGTTCCATTCAAACTGGCACTGACCAGATAGAGGTCAGCACTTTCTCCCAGGATGACCAGCGTCTTTTCCCCATTGATCAGATAATGATTCTGATTGGGGGTGGCTGTTGTCTTTAGCTGATATGGATTAAATGCGGCAGTTGCTTCCTGTACTGCAAAAGTGGCTTTTAGCTGAGGGTCTTCAGTAAAGGCAGGAAGATAATCTGTCTGAATCTGTTCCGAACCCCAGTGAGTAAGGGCATTGATGACACTAAAGGTAGATAGCAACCCGGCTGTCAAGCTGAAATCACCTTGGGCTAGACTTTGGGCAATCAGAACATTACTGACAATATTCTGCTCTGATGCCACCCCACCTAAAGCTTCAGGAAGGGCATAAAAGTTGAGGCCTAAATCAGTTGAATATTGCCAGAGTTCCTTGGGGAAGTTTTCATGGTGATCTGCCTCATGTGCCAGAGGATAGAGCACTTCTCTGGCAAATTGCTGCATGGCATCACAGGTCATTTGCTGTTCTTGCGTCAAGTTTAAGTCAAATAGTGATTTGGACTGATGTGGGAGACGTTGCTTTTGGAGTGTTTGACCAGATTTTAGGATTTTTTGTGTCTGGCTGAGCGTCTTAAAGCCAGCCTTTGAGCTTTGATACAGAGATTTTTCTAAAAGTTTTCGTAACCTGAATTGGTCAAGTAAATCGCTGCCAGCCACTCTGGTCAGAAGAGACAAGCCAAATCCTTGAGCTTTATTTACTATATTATTCATTCTGATTATCCTGTGGAATATTATGTTATTTTCTTAATGCTGACACGTAGTCGGAGAAAAAACCATGTCATCAATGACATGAAATATTGTCAATTTACAATCAAATCAAAATGATTAACTAAAGAATTAAATAGATGAAAACTAAGAGAAAAATAAAATATTTGAAATTTTGAATTTTATAATAATTGACCCGGATGACAGAATTATCCGGGTCTAGGCTTAAAGCTCAAAGCTGGTTTTAATACATCAGAGGTAACGTTTAATCATGCTGCGTACATTAGTTCTGGCATCAATCACGGTCATAAAAGTATAGGCACCAATGAATTTACGGCTAATAAACATAAATTCTTTGGGCGGGACACTGAAATAACGTGAAGCCATTGATTTTGAAGCTTGCTGCATCACACGGCTATGTAGCTGGCTTTTTTTCCAGTTATAGCGGTCATATTCATCCATAACTCCGGCAGGCAGGTCTTTATTATTAAGGGGTGAACTAAATGCTTCAGTGGCTAATAAAAAGACTTTGGCCATATCCGGTTTAATGCTATGCGGGATCGAGTCAAAGAACTCATAACCGGTCATTGCTTTCACCATCATATCCGCATCATGATGATAACCTGCCTGAATCAGGTTGCGCGCAACGTTTAGCAGGTGCTGGTCAAACTGACGAATTGCCCCAAAATCCAGCAGGACAATTTTGTCGCTAATATTTTCACCATTACCTAAGCGAACCAGGTAATTACCGAAGTTTGGATCGGTCTGCATCTCGCCCCATTCGAAAATTTCACGCACAGCAATTTCTAGAGATGCTTCACCAAGCTGGTTGCGGCGTTCCTGAGGCAGGGACAGCATAACGGGACTATTAATTGGCACACCACGTTCAAAGGTCATGCACAGCACACGGTCAGTACAGTATTGATCGATAATGGTAGGCACGATATAACGCGGATCTTCTTTTAAACGAGCAGCAAAACGGCGCGTAGTGTCAGCTTCAATTTTATAATTGACCTCACGATGCATCATTTCGCGGACTTCATCGAACCACTGGTCGAATTCACGTGTCTGCGGCACCACGCGAGTGAGCTTCAGCATGTTCCTGAACAGGCTCATGTCGGAATCGATCGCTTCAGCCACACCTGGATACTGAATTTTAAGGACCAATTCCATGCCATCTGATTTACGAATAGCACGGTGAACTTGGGCCAGAGAGGCGGTACCCAAAGGTTCATGATCCACTGTCAGATCATCTAGCTTTGAACCCAGCTGCTGTTGTAATTGAGCTTTAATTGCCGGCCATGCCAGAGCAACGGTCTGGTTATTCAGGGTATTGAGAGCCTGAGTAATTTCTTCGGGCAGAAAATGTTCGCCATAAAGCGCCATCATCTGGCCAATTTTGACGATTGAGCCTTTTAGTTTACCAATTTCTGCAACCAGATAATCAGCCTGTTCTTTCATGGCTTTTTTGCGTTTTCTTTCTTTTTCTTCCTCGCTAGAGAACATGGAACTCGCGCTCGATGCCGCCCAGCGCGTACCTGCCAGTAAGGATGCCTTTGCGATCGATAAGCGTCGATCCATTGAGGAAGTTTTCAGTTGTTTAAGCTTATCGTTCTGATCTGACATGTAAACTCAATCCTTTCATCAGCATAAAGCAAAATAAATCATTGTAGTGAATATTACCGTGTCTACAGATATTAAAACAGTTTGAGCCGTTGAATTCACAGTAAAACCTTAGCAAGATTTGGTCACTTACCAACTTAGACCAGTGTAGGACAGCTATTATGACATTTGAAATTGGATTTTTAATTCAGATCGTTGCTGTAAGTGTTGTTTATTTGTTTGAATGTGTTGATGAATCAGACCCTGCACTACTTCATGCATAAAGCCCAGTGCATAACCTTTTACAATAACAATACTGGGCAAGCTAAAGAACAGGTATTTGGCATCTTCCAAAGTTGCGCTATCAAATACACCTTGCTGTATTAAAGTCGTTTGTAAAAATATCTTTTCTTGCTGCACCTGAATGGATAATTGATCATTCCAGTAATTTTGGCGCATTGCCATAAGATTATTGTGCTTATAGCTCATAAGGTCTGGGCTCGTTTGGACTTTATTGCCAGATGATATGGAGGCAGATTACAGATTTTCAAACCTCTAAATGTGACATCTTTTTAAGCGAAAAAACGATAGGATTTTAATAAGGACTGGGTTAGTATCGGGCAATAATTTATACAAGATTTGTTGTTCAAGATTAATTTGAAATAGACCAGTTTGGCTAAAGGGGATATGATGCGTTTTGCATGTTTATTGGTTGCAGGTTGTTTGGGGGCATTGGGGCTACAGGTTCAGGCAGCAGAAGGTTATTCTAAGGCATATACTCAGTGTATGAACTTCAGTTATGGTAATACCGCGAAAGCAAAAAAATGTGTCAAAAAAGAATTGAAAGCGCAAAAAAAACGCTTAAAGAAGAATTATAAAACTTATTTGAAATTGAATTCGCCTTATCAAAATAATATCCGTGCTCAGCATACGCTATGGGAGCGAAAAATGTCCCAGCAATGTAATCTGGGAATGACCGGGCAATATGTACAGATTCAACAAGGCCAATGCAGGCTAGCGCTGGTCGTGGATCAGGCCAATCTGTATCAATCCCGTTCTTATATTAGAGGGCTTTAACAGGATTTTCAGGCCAATAAACCGGTCGAAGAGTTGTAGCCTGTATCAGAAACTAAAGGTTGAATGGATGTAAAGGCAGAAATCTGGCAGATTAACCAGCCATGGAGAATTCACGTTTTTCATGGTTTTGGCATTATAAAAGCCGTTAAAACAAGGTATCATAAAGCGTTTTAAAAAATGACCTTGGAGACGCCTTAAGTGGATCGACCGACTATTAGCCCTGAACATTTGCAGGAAGCCGCTGAAAATTTAACGACCATTCGTGACTTTGTTCGCTTTGGTGTTACAGCATTACGTCAATACGATGCGCATTTAGGCCAAGGTACAGAAGATTATTTTGCTGAAAGTTCGGCACTGGTATTACAAACCTTGTCGCTGGACTGGAATGCTGATCCAGAAATTCTGGATTCCAAACTGTTGCCGAGCGAAGTGGCTGAATTTCTCAATCTCCTGGAACGTCGCATCAATGAAAGAGTGCCAACTTCTTATTTATTGAATCTGGCTTATTTCTTCGGCAAACCGTTTTATGTCGATGAACGCGTCCTGATTCCACGTTCTCCAATTGTCGAGCTGATTGAAAACCGTTTTGCGCCCTATTGCCTGACTGAAAATGGTGAAAAGGGAGCAGCAGTAAATAACTTGCCAGAAAACCCGAATCCAAAAACACCGCAACGTATTCTGGACATGTGTACAGGTTCAGGCTGTATTGCGATTGCATTGGCTTATGCTTTCCCAGATTCAGAAGTAGATGCTACCGATATTTCCAAGGATGCTCTGGAGGTTGCACAGATCAACTGTGAACATCATAACAAGCAGTATCAGGTGGCACTGCTGGAATCTGATCTGTTTGCGAAAATTCCTGCTGAAAATCAATATGATCTGATCGTGTCTAATCCACCGTATGTCGATGCAGAAGATATGGCTGATCTTCCGGATGAATTCCATCATGAGCCAGAACTGGCATTGGCAGCGGGTCAAGACGGTCTGGATCTGGTGCGTAAAATGCTGGCTCAAGCCGCCGATTATCTTACTGAAGATGGTTTGATCGTGATTGAAGTCGGAAATTCGGAATGGGCCATGCGTCAAAACTTTAATACAGTTGATTTTTACTGGCTACAATTTCAGCGCGGCGGTTCAGGTATTTTTGCACTGACAGCAGCACAATGCCGCCAATATCGCGATTTATTCATTCAATCTGTTCATTCATAAGGAGTCGTTGAACATGGCAGGTAATAGTATAGGGCAACTCTTCCGTGTAACGACTTGTGGTGAATCTCATGGTGTTGGCCTGATGGCCATTATTGATGGGGTTCCACCAGGAATTGAACTGTCTGAAGCTGATTTACAAAAGGATCTGGACCGCCGTAAGCCGGGGACTTCGAAATTTGCAACTCAGCGCAAAGAACCTGATGAAGTTGAGATTATTTCTGGGGTATTTGAGGGTAAAACGACTGGAACTTCTATTGGACTGCTGATTCGTAATACTGACCAGAAATCTAAAGATTATGGCAATATTGCGCAAACTTTCCGACCTGGACATGCAGACTATACCTATACCCAGAAGTATGGTTTTCGTGATTATCGTGGTGGTGGCCGCTCTAGTGCGCGTGAAACTGCAATGCGTGTGGCGGCGGGTGCAATTGCCAAAAAATTTCTGTTTGAAAAATTCGGAATTGAAGTTCGTGGTCATGTGACGCAGATTGGCACTGAAAAAGCTGAAAAACTGGACTGGAATGAAGTGCCAAACAATCCGTTTTTTTGCGGTGATGTGGATGCCGTTCCGCGTTTTGAAGCCTTAGTCACATCTTTGCGTGAACAAGGCACCAGTTGCGGTGCGCGTCTTGAAATTATAGCTTCTGGAGTTCCGGTTGGTTGGGGGGAGCCGGTTTTTGACCGTCTTGATGCGGATATTGCTCATGCAATGATGTCGATTAATGCCGTCAAAGGTGTGGAAATTGGTGACGGTTTTGGTGTGGCTGAGCAGTTTGGGCATGAAACCCGTGATGAACTGACAACTGACGGTTTCCTTGCCAATCATGCTGGGGGAATTTTAGGCGGTATTTCCAGTGGTCAGGACATTCGTGTTTCGATTGCGCTGAAACCCACTGCGTCAATTACCACGCCAGGTAAAACCATTACCATTAACCGTGAAGATACAGATGTACTGACCAAAGGCCGTCATGATCCTTGCGTGGGTGTGCGTGCAACACCGATTGCTGAAGCGATGCTGGCAATTGTTTTGATGGATCACTTCATGCGTCATCGTGCACAAAATGCCGATGTCGTTGCGCCGTTTGAGCCAATTGAACCAAAATAATCTGCTTTTCATCTTCAGTAAATATAATTAAAGTCAGACTCCGGTCTGACTTTTTTATATTGAAAATAATGCAAAAGAAGAATATACGATTGGCAAGCAAGGCTGATATTCAGCAACTTACCATACTGATGAATACAGCTTATCGTACTCGGGGTGGATGGACGACTGAAGCAGGAATGATCAAGGGTGATCGTATTCAATAACAACAGTTATATGAATTGCTCAATTCAGCACATTTTCAGCTGTTTGTGTTGGAAATTGAAAATAAGCTTCTTGGTTGTATTGGCGTTAGCCTAAGACAGCAGGCAGCAGAGATTGGCAGTTTTGCTGTGGCGCCTGCTGAGCAAAACTCGGGTTATGGCAAGCAATTATTGGACTTTGCTGAATCCCATATTTTCGAAATATTTAAGAAGAAAGTGATTCAGATGTCAGTATTAAATGTCCGTACTGAACTGCTGGCATATTATCAGCGCCGTGGCTATCAGCTGACTGAAAAGATTGAGACATATCCACTGGATCAAAATGTCGGAGAACCTTTGATCCTGTTACATTTGCTAATCTTAGAAAAAATCATCAGACCAACATGATTAGTTGATAAAAAATCCAAGCTTTTTTCCACTTAAATTGAGTAGTGGGAAAGCTCCTGAATATGCTAAGTTTTCTGTTTAGTCTAAGCGACTTAAGATTAGGCAGAAAACAGACCAGGATGTCACATGCTGCATATTATTTTAACTTCTTTATTTCCTCTCATCGGGCTGATCAGTTTTGGTTATCTGCTGAAGCGTACTCAATGGTTGAGTGAAGATTTTTGGCGGGGTGCAGAAAAGTTAAATTATTATGTGTTATTTCCTGTAATGCTGTTCTTAAATCTGGCTGCCGCAAAGATTAAGATAGAGGTTATTCAGGATGTGGCTCTGGTGATTTTTAGCCTCGTGACTGTGGTCAATATTGCATTATATATTTTGCGACAGATTTACCAGATTGGTTATGCACGTTTCGGGGTCTATGTTCAGAGCTTGCTACGTTTTAATACCTATATTGGCCTCGCAGCAATCAACGCTTTGTTTCAGCAGCAGGGGATGACTATTTTTGCCGTCGTGATGGTATTGTGTATTCCGCTGGTGAATGTCCTGTCCGTACTGGCATTTACTCGTAGCCATGACATGCAGATCAGCAAAATCCTGATAGATCTGTTAAAAAATCCACTAATATTGGGCTGTATTGCTGGGGGACTATTTAACTTTTCAGGCTGGTCACTCTGGCCAGGTCTGGAACTGTTTTTAAAGCAGCTTGCCTTATGCAGTTTACCCTTAGGCCTGATGTGTGTGGGGGCTGCCTTACAATTCCAAGGACTTCAACGGGATATTCTACCGCTTAGTTTATCTACATTTGGACGCCTATTGGGCATGCCGCTGGCTGCATTTTTTATTTGTCAATTATTTGAAATTGATAGCTTAACTACTCAGGTATTGGTTTTGTTTTTTGCCTTACCGACTGCTTCAGCCTCTTATGTACTAACTCGGGTTTATGGCGGAGACAGTCAGCTGATGGCCAGTATAATCAGTGTACAGACGGTGGTGGCGGCAGGCTCTTTAATGCTAGTGCTTTCCTGGCTGATTTAACTTCAGAATCTTAAAGCCATATCACTGTATTTTTAACCTAGTAAATAGCCTAAGCAAGCTGGAGCTATTCTTTTTACTCTCGGGACTTTTTATAAATCCAGAAAATCTAAAACTGATTGATAGGAAAACTCAAATTCTTTCATCCATTCAATGTTTTTTATTGAATATCTGACACAGATACATCACGCTTTTCATCACGTGAATTAACATAAATAAAAACTCTCTTTTTCTATAAAATGATACATATATTGCTCAAGATAATAAAAATATTATTGCAGGAGAGAAATGCTGCTGCATTCACCGAAGGAGCAAGCTCCCAGGAAATTCTCAGGCAAAAGGACTGCAATAATATAAAAACTCTGGAGACAAGTGTTTAATTACTCATCGAAGGGGAAAGGCTGCTATGAGTGCTATACAGTGACCGAAGCTCTCAGGTATACCTGACAGATAGGAAGACATCATAAAGCAAGGAGGTGCCTATGCGTCATGTGGTCGTAATTGGAGCAGGCATTACTGGTATAACCACAGCCTACGAGCTGGCTTTACTTGGCTATCAGGTCACTGTGCTGGATCGTCATCTTTATCCGGCAATGGAAACATCCTTTGCCAATGGCGGCCAGCTTTCTGCTTGTAATGCAGAGGTCTGGAACCAGAAAGCTACTGTGCTGAAAGGCATTAAATGGATGTCACAAAAAACGGCACCACTTTTGCTCAATCCCGCTTTTAGTTTGCATAAATACAGCTGGCTGATGGAATTTTTGGGGAATATCAAAAACTATGAAGCCAATACCCGGGAAACGGTCAAATTGGCTCTACTGGCAAGAAAGCGTCTGTTTGAGATTGCCGAAATGGAGCAAATCGACTTTGATCTGGAAAAGCGCGGGATTCTACATTTTTACCATAATAAAGCCGATTATGATGTGGCGATTCGAGTGAATGACCTGCTGTGTAGCGGAGGGCTGGAACGTAATGCGATTAGCAATGAAGAAATCAAGCAGATTGAGCCTGCATTAACGGGGAATTACTATGCCGGTTTCTACAGTCAGCATGACGCATCAGGGGATATTCATAAATTCAGTACAGGTCTTGCCAAAGTCTGTATGCAAAAAGGAGTGAGATTCGAATTTGGTCAGGATGTGTTTGCAATAGCGTATCAGCTACAGCATGTCACCTTGAAATACCGGCCAAGTACTGAAAATGTACATGCAAATCGTAATGGGATTGTAGAGATAAAGGCAGATGCGATTGTGGTCTGTGCAGGGGTAGGTAGTTATCAACTGGCTAATCTGCTTGGTGAGCGGGTCAATATCTATCCGGTCAAAGGTTATTCAATTACAGTACAGTTAAATGATCAGCAAAGTCAGCACAACGCACCTTGGGTCAGTCTGCTGGATGAAAGTGCTAAAATTGTTTTATCGCGTTTAGGCCAAGACCGCCTGCGTGTTGCAGGAACAGCTGAATTTAATGGTTATAACCGGGATATTCGTGCAGACCGCATTCAGCCTTTGATCGACTGGACACAACGTAATTTAAATTTGTGTACCGAGCATGTTCTTCCTTGGGCAGGGCTGCGTCCTATGATGCCGGATATGATGCCTGTGGTACGTCAGAGTAAACGGGAAAGGATATTTTATAATACTGGTCATGGTCATTTGGGCTGGACCCTGTCAGCTGCAACAGCGGCTATGATTAGTCAACAGATTGTCCGGCAGTATCCTGCCTAAAAAGGCTTAACCCACTTCAGTGCCTTTAAAATAAGAAAGTGTTAGTGGGTAGAAAATTAATTGTCTAATTTACTGAAATATAATTAAATATTGTATAGAAATAATCGGTTTTAGTTATTTAGTCATACAGACGGTATATTCCATTAAAGCGTTCACAGCCTTTTTGTTGACTACTGACTTTCAAGATGGCTTTGTCATAGCGAAACTCATATTTGCAATCATGTTCATTGTCAAAAATCTGGGTTTTCGTGTCCGGTGTGCTATAGGCCAAAAAAGGAACAGTCTGTGTTTCAGGGCGGTTATTTGGACTACGATAGGCGATTCCTTCAATCTTGATGCGGTCTTTGCTCAGTTGGTGAATTTTGAGATGTACGGGCTGTTTGGCCATGTATCCATTTTCAAATTTCAGATAATGCTGGGTAAGGCTCTGGTTAAGAGAAATATAAATATTTAAGTCATCCAGACGCAGCTCAAACTGCTGCTTGAAACAGTCTAGGGTTTTACATTGCTGTATGCGTTTTGCCCATAACTGATGCGTATCTTTAAGTAAATACAGCGGCGCATCGGTAATTAAAAAAGCGGTCAGATATTGAGCGGCCAGTTTTTCCCGAGGCTCATCCAGATCTGACGAACACATTTTTTTTATCGCGGCATTATTATTACTTTGCTTCACGCAATCCGGTAATTCTGCATGGCTGCTGGTCGTCGCCAGCATTGCTGTGCCGAAACATAGGCCGATTATTTTCATCATATTTAGATCAGTTTTCAGTAGCATGATCGCTTATACTTTCACTGTGTTACGCTTGGTCTAACTATAGCGAAATAGAAACGTAGTATACAAGATTTCAATTGGTTATTTCTAAAGGATAAAAGCAGTGGTTGCACAAATTCGTATTGGTCAGGGTCTGGATATACACGCATTTGAGGAAGGGGATTTTGTGACCTTGGCGGGTATCCAGATTCCGCATACGCATGGCTTAAAGGCCCATTCTGATGGTGATGTGATTCTGCATGCATTGAGTGATGCCTTACTCGGGGCATTGGCACTGGGGGATATTGGTCAGCATTTTCCAGATACCGATCCGCAGTTCAAAGGAGCGGACAGCAAGGTGTTATTAAAACATGTCTATCAGTTGATTCTGGACCGTGGTTATATACTGAATAATGCAGACATCACGGTTGCCTGTGAACGTCCAAAACTGGCCAAACATAATCTGGAAATGCGTCAGAGCATTGCCAGTGTGTTGAATGTAGATGTGACTCAAATCAGTATTAAAGCCACCACTACTGAAAAATTAGGCTTTACCGGACGTCAGGAAGGTATCCTGGCCACGGCGACTGTCCTGGTTAGTCATCATAAATAACATCAAACAAATTGATGGGGATGAATCAGGGACAATTCCAGTTCATGGGTTGCTTTACGGCCTTGAAGCTGTAGGGCAACCGCGTGCATGAGTCCGGTCCAGGTTTCATTGGGTTCCCAGATTTCATGCAAATATTCCTGGGCAGCTGGCATATCTATATTCATTGAGTATTGACGGTATAAATACATCAGGCAGCTGACATGATAATTCTTTGAGCAATGTACCCAGACCATGTGCTGTTTTACCAGATGATCAATCAGATCAAGTACTAACAGACATTGATCGTCAGAAGGTCTTTCCCAGGAAATGGGCAGCTGGATATAGTTCAAACCCAGGTCAAGGCAAATTTTATCTTCATGTAATAAATGTTGGACGCTGTCGGTCAAAGCCACATTAATAACAGTGGATACGCCGTATTCTTTCATCAGTTTTAGCTGTTCGGCAGTCGGTTGGCCCGAGCTGAACAGATGCTCATGGATGAACTGAAAATTTTCAATTTGGCTGAGCGCAGTTTCAATGTCATTCATCAGATAAAATTTTCCTTGTGCAGAAAGAAAAACGCCATCTTGGCGATGGCGTTTGTCGGATCGTTTAACGGTTCGGTAAAACGTCTTTTAATGCCTCATGCATGTCGAGTAATACTTTTTCTGTAGTATCCCAGTCGATGCAGCCATCAGTTACTGATTTACCATATTCCAAATCGGCCAGATTGGCTGGAATATCCTGACGACCCCCTTTCAGGTGACTCTCTACCATAATACCAACAATTGACTTGTTTCCATCAAGAATTTGTTCGGTAATGTTTTTTAAGACTAGAGGTTGTAAGAACGGATCTTTATTCGAGTTGGCATGGCTGGCATCAATCATGATCTTGCTACTGACTTTGGCTTTGGCCAAAGCAGCTTCAGCATCAGCAACCGAGCCGGCATCATAGTTCGGCTTGCCATTACCACCACGGAGTACCACATGTGCATATGGGTTACCTGAGGTGCGAATCACAGCAACCTGTCCTTGATCATTCAAACCGAGGAAGCTATGGCCATGTTTAACTGATTGCATGGCATTGGTTGCAACTGTTAAACCGCCATCAGTACCATTTTTAAAGCCTACTGGTGAAGACAGGCCGGAAGACATTTCACGGTGAGTTTGGCTCTCGGTGGTACGCGCACCAATCGCTGACCATGAAATTAGATCCTGATAATATTGCGGAGAGTTTGGATCCAGGGCTTCGGTTGCACATGGCAGGCCCATTTCATTGAGTTCCGTTAACAGTTTACGACCGATACGCAGACCTTTTTCAATATTGAAAGAGTCATTCATATCCGGGTCATTGATCAGACCTTTCCAGCCCACAGTCGTACGTGGCTTTTCAAAATAAACACGCATCACGATATACAGCGTATCTTTGACTTTCTCGCTCAATACTTTCAGGCGTTCAGCATATTCGTGTGCAGCAGCCGGATCATGGATAGAACATGGACCAATGACCACAAATAGACGTTTATCCTGACCATCTAGAATATTGCGAATCGTTTCACGACCATGCAGTACGGTTTGATAAGCAGTTTCAGTCAATGGTAATTCTGTTTTTAACTGAGCAGGCGTTACCAGAGGAATCATGCTTTGGATATTCACGTCATCAATATCTGATGCTGAAATAGGTTTTGACTGTAGTGTATTCATTGCCGTCACTGGTTTGATCATACAAAAGGTTGTTTAATAGCCTGAATATAACATGAATGATGCGTCACTTTGTTATAAAAAAGATGAATATTTCTTTGAAAAAAAATTGATGAATCGGATAGTTAGTTTAAACAGGCTGTATTTTGTCGGGTTGAAGTATCACTGCGGATTCAACAGGTTGCACAGGTTTAGATTTCACCGGATTAAGCATGAAATTGATACCAAGAGCAAACAGGGTGATTCCCAGAATTTTGCGGATCAGTTTTTCCGGCATACGTGAGCTGAGTAAAGTACCGATCACAATTGCAGGAATAGAACCGACAAGCAACCATCCCAACAGATAAAAGTCTACATTACCTGAACTCATATGGCCAAGGCCTGCGACTAAAGTCAGTAATACCGCATGTACCACGTCAGAACCAATAATACGGATCATGGGTAAATTGGGAAACATCAAGACCAGTGCCATAATTCCAAATGCGCCAGCACCTACCGAGGAAAGGGTGACAAACACGCCCAGTATAATCCCCATAATCATGATCAGGACACGTTTATCATTGGCTTGCAGTTTGACATGCTCCAGTTCTTGGGTCATATCTGGAAATGCCTGTTTACGGTATGTATTAAATAGCGCTTCAATCTGGCTACGAAATACAATCGAGGTGCCGGTCAGGGTGAGCATGAAACCCAAAACCATTGTCAATACTAGTTTATAGTGAGCCGATTGGCTTAGATAATTATCCAGTACCCAATGCGTGGCAAAAGAAGCCGGAATACTGCCTACAACCAGCCAGATAACGATTGGCCACACAATATTCATTTTTTTGGCATGAACAAAAGAACCGCAAAATTTGGAAATGGCAGCATAGAGCAGGTCCGTCCCAATGGCGATATGCGGCTCAATCCGGAACAGGCCAATCAGGATTGGAGTCATCAGCGAGCCACCACCTACACCAGTAATGCCTACACAAAAACCCACCAGAACGCCTGCCAGAATAAATTCAATTGGACCAAACATGCATGTATGCCAAAATAAACAAACGAGCTTATCTTATGGTTTTTAAGCTTAAATTGTTGTCTTTATTGATGATTTACTTATTCTAAAAAAAGATAAAGATTTTATTGACTAAAGGTTGATTCTTAATATTCAAGTGATTAGTTCAATCTTACCAATGCAGTTTTAACAAATCTGAAGTGTAAAATTATAAAAGCCGAAACAGTGAGATTTTCTTGAATATTTAAACTCAGAAGAAATACAAGCTCTGTTTTCCATACAGAGAGCTGGAAACTTATTGGCACTGTGGGTTTCGCAAAGTACAGTTAATACAAGAATATTTATCTACAGGCTGTTTTAGGATTAGGCGATTTTCTTCAATACTTTTTAATACCTGAGCATTTTATCTTCGATCCTTTAGATAAGGAGTTCACTGCTTAAGATTACTTTTACCCCATCATTTTCTTTTATTTCGGCGGCTAGGTTCGCTGGATATTGCTTACTCAGGATTAAATTATGGATTATGTTAGAATCCTGTAAGGCTGACATTCAACACATCTGAGGGAATACACTTGCAAAAACGGAAACTTAAAATCGGAATCGTGGTGGGAGAGGTATCGGGAGATACGCTTGGTGCAAAGCTCATCCGTAGTTTTCGAGAGCAGGGTATTGATGTGGAATTTGAAGGGATTGGCGGGCCGCAAATGTTGGCCGAAGGCTTTAAGAGCTATTATCCAATGGATATTCTGTCGGTCATGGGAATAGTTGAAGTTCTCAAAGATATTAAAAAGCTGTTTGCCGTCCGTGATGGTCTGGTGGACATTTGGAGTAAAGATCCGGTCGATATTTTTATTGGTATTGATGCGCCCGATTTTAACCTGCGTCTTTCTAAAAGCCTGAAGCAGAAGCAGTTACCGATTAAAACCGTGCAATATGTCAGCCCTTCGGTGTGGGCGTGGCGTCAGGGGCGTGTGCATGGAATCAAAGCCAGTATTGATCTGGTCTTGTGTTTATTTCCTTTTGAAAAAGTGTTCTTTAAAAAGTGGGATATTCCAGCGGCCTTTGTCGGCCATCCACTGGCAGGTCAATTACCGCTAAAAAATGATCTGACCGAGGCTCAGACAGAACTGGGGCTGGATCCGGCATTGAAATACATCGCCTTGCTGCCAGGAAGCCGCCGCGGAGAGATTGAGCGTTTAGGGCCGTTGGTCTTGGATGCAGCCAACCTTTTACACCAGAAACATCCCGATTATATTTTCCTGGTTCCTGCCATTAATGAGGCACGCAAACAGCAAATTGAAAGTTTGTTGGCGCAATATCCGGCCAGTTTAACAGCGCGGGTACGACTCATAGAAAATAGCGGTCGCGAGTCAAAGATTGGCCGTCAAGTGATGAATGCCTCGAATATTATTGCCTTGGCTTCCGGGACCGCGACGCTGGAGGCGATGCTATTGCATCGACCAATGGTAACCTTTTATAAACTGCATTGGCTGACTTATCGAATTGCCAAACTGTTGGTGAAAATTCCCTATTTCTCATTGCCAAATATTATTGCGGGCAAAAAAGTCATTCAGGAACTCATCCAGTCTGAAGCGACCCCAGAAAAGCTGGCGACCGAAATTGAAAAGCTGATGAATATTGAAGTGGCTCAGATTCAGGTTATGCAGCACATCACCATGCACAAGCAGCTGCTATCCAGTAATAGTGAAGATCCTGTTAAGGCAATACTAGACTTAGTCCAATAATCGAACTTTAGTGCTCTGGCAATTGGAGCGATAGCGGGTTGGCGTTTGTTCAAACTGTTTTTTAAAGCTTTGACTAAACGCCGTCTCAGATGAATAGCCCACCAGATAGGCAATTTGCTGGATGCTAAATCCGCTATTTCTTAAATATTGGGCGGCTAGACGCAGACGGTGCTGTTGCAGATAGGCCAGAGGCGGCTCACCCACGACCTGAGTAAATAGTTGGGCAAATTTGGATCTGGACATGTGACATTGTCCGGCCAGACTTTCAACGGTCCAAGGTTGTTCCGGCTTGCCATGAATAACTGCCAGGGCATTCGACAGTTCAGGATGTGAAAGGGCATTCAGCCAGCTTGAAGCATCTTCCAGATTCAGAATATGATCACGGACACATTCAATCAGTAAGATACTGACCAGATGGTCCAAAATTTTATCACGTCCCGGACGCTGCTGCTGGGTTTCTTGGGCCAGAAACTGTAGGCCGATTTGTAGCCATTCCGGGGCCGTATCACCCAGAATATGCTGAATATGCAGATGCTTGGGTAATGCACTGAGCAAAGGTTTAGCCATCTGAATATCCATACTTGAGCGAATGGCCAGCATAAAACTGTGTTCTGCCGATTGATCCGGATTGAGATCTACACATTGCTGCGAATGGGTCGGAAAAAACGGATTAATCGGAAGGTATTCAGAGAAATCGGTGCTGTCCGGGCAAGACAGGCGGTGTGCAGTGCCCGCGGGTAATAACACCAGATCGCCTTGTTGCAGCTCCAACAGACTGCCGTCCATGAATTTTAATTGTGCCTGGCCGTGTAACAGTACATAAGCCAGCATGGATGGTTCATGCTGATAGGTAAAGCCACCTGGATGAAAGACCTTAATATAAAGGTATTCTGATTTCTCCAAATGAATATCATCAAAAATTTTACTTAAAGCATCCATGCCTAACTCGATGTGACTATTTTAGTCAGTTTATTTCAAATGATCTGGTGTTTGTGATTGAGGGCCAAAATTTGGCCCATGGAGCCAAAGACGCTGACATAGTTTTTCTGGACTTTAAATACTGTTCGCCGATGCTGAAATATTGAACTATATGTGCAGAGTAACATAAAAAAGGAGGGTCGCAATGAATGCCCCTGCACAAATTCAAACCGTTCAGTTCAAGCAGGATGCACCCGCACTCAAAGGGCGGCAACTGGATAAGAAACGTTTTGGCTGGCTACTCAGCCCCGGCTTACCTGTAATTGGTATGGGAATTCTGGCTGGTTATCATTTTGGCCCTAAGGCAACTAAAAAAGTTTTTGCCTTGGGTGGACCTTTACTACTGCATGTAATTATTCCGAGCTTGGATGCCCTGATTGGTGATGATGCCAATAATCCCGATGATGTGCAGATTCAGGCACTGGTTAAAGATCCTTATTATGACCGTATTGTGAAACTGTTTATTCCCTTACAAATAGCAGCTAATGCCTTTGCAGGCTATGTAGTGACTCGTCCGGAAGTGTCTTTGCTGGATCAGATCCTGCTTGGTATGTCGATGGGTGCGATTAACGGCATTGGGGTGAACACAGCTCATGAGCTGAGTCATCGTCCTCATAAAAAAGACCATTACTGGTCACATGCCAGTCTGATGCCGTTGGTCTACAACCATTTTCGTATTGAACATCCATATGGGCATCATAAGCGGGTAGCGACCCCGGAAGATCCGGCTTCTTCAAAAATGGGCGAATCTTTTTATCGTTTCTGGCCACGCACCGTAATAGGGGGGCTGAAATCCGCAGTTCAGATTGAAAAAAGACGCTTGGAGCGTAAAGGTTTAAAGTTCTTCAGTACGGAAAACGAGCTGTTTCATGGCTGGGCCATGAGTGCCTCTTATCATGCCCTGATGTTCAAGGCGTATGGCAAGAAACTTATTCCTTATACTGTGACGCAGGCATTTTATGGCATCAGCCTATTCGAGATTGTGAATTATCTTGAACATTATGGTCTGAAACGCGGACTAAAAGCCGATGGCAGTTATGAAAGAACATTGCCGGAACATAGCTGGAACAATAACAATATTGTGACCAACCTGTTTTTATATCAGTTACAGCGCCATTCGGATCATCATGCTTTTCCAAGCCGGCCATTCCAGGCACTGCGCCATTTTGATGAAGCACCGGAATTGCCAGGTGGTTATGCCACGATGCTGATCCCAGCTTTAATTCCACCTTTATGGTATAAAATGATGGATCAGCGCGTATATCAGCATTATCAAGGGGATTTGACCAAGGCTAATATTTTGCCTTCCAAGCGGGCTAAAATCTTTAAAAAATTTGGTGTGCTAGACAGGACAGTGGCCTAATTGAATTGGCTTTATTCTGTATGAGAAGTTTAGAAATACACGTTCTGATTTTGATTTGGCATTTTTTCATTCTGCATTAAATTTCAGCAATTATTTTGATTATTTGGGTTTGGTTCACATGCGCAGCATAGCTTAAAACCCGTTAAATATCTGCTCTTATTTGAGATCACAGAATGGAACGAGTTTCATGCAGTCTAACCTCCAACCAGTGCGGAAGAGGTTTTGCTGTATAGTATATTCATAAACTTAAACTTTAAAAGTTAAGCCATTTTATATGCGCTCAACAGCTAATTAAACATACAAAAGATCTTAGAACCAGTCAGCCTGCATCTTCAGGCAGGTGTCATCAAAGTTCATCAGTAACTTGGCCTGATGTTCAATTTCAGGTAATTCCCATCGAATAAAATATTGAGCCGCCTGCATTTTTCCGGCCAAAAAATCCTGATCTTCTTGCTGAGGGGAAGAGGCGAATTTGTGTTGAGCTTGATGAGCCATCTCTAGCCAGAGCCAGGCAATGATGGTTTTGCCCATCATGTCCAGATATAAACCTGAATTCGCCAAGGACTCACTGACCTGACCCTGCATTAAGGCCTGACCCAGTTTCTGTGTAGTGGCCTGTATCGTATTTAAATGCTGTTTAAATTGTTCTGCCAATTCGACCAATGTTGTATGCTGAATATCCGACAGGGTTTTCTGCATTCGCTGCATCAGCAAGCTCAGGCCCTTACCATTGTGCTGCCAGAGTTTGCGTCCGAGCAAATCCAGCGATTGAATCCCATACGTGCCTTCATGAATCGGATTCAGGCGATTATCCCGATAACATTGTTCCACCGGATATTCGCGGGTATAGCCAGCGCCCCCCAAAACCTGGATTGCCAGATCATTGGCTTTAACCCCATAAGCAGACGGGAATGATTTGACCACAGGCGTAATTAAATCTAGCAAGATAGCACTGTCTTCATTTTCTGCAGCCTGATGCTCATCAATTAATCGGGCTGCAAAAAGGCAAAGGGCCAGAGAGCCTTCTACATAAGACTTCTGTGCCAGCAGCATACGTTTTACATCTGTGTGCTCAATAATATTGACGGGTTTGATATCAGTGCCTTTTTTATGTACCGGACGGCCTTGTGGACGGTTCTTGGCATAATCCAGCGACTCCAGATAGCCGCGATAACCAATCATGGCAGCGCCAAGGCCTACGCCGACACGTGCTTCATTCATCATCTTGAACATGTATTTTAAGCCCTGTCCTGGCTCACCGATTAAATAGCCTAAGCAATTGTCACTTTCACCAAAACTCAAAATGGTTGACGTGGTTCCACGATAACCCATCTTGTGCAGAAGACCCGCCAGTTGTACATCATTAGATTCACCGAGTGAACCATCACTATTAGTTTGGAATTTCGGCACAATAAACAGGGAAATGCCTTTCACTCCTTGCGGAGCATCCTGAATACGGGCCAAAACAAGATGTACTATATTTTCAGTAATATCCTGATCGCCGCCAGAAATAAACATTTTTTGACCTTTAATGCGATAGCTGCCATCTGCTTGAGGAGTAGCTCTCGTGGTCAGATCTCCTAGAGAAGAACCGACATTCGGTTCAGTCATTGCCATGGTGCCTGCAAAGCGGCCACTCAACATAGGTGGTAAAAACAGCTGTTTTTGTTCTGCCGAGGCAAAGGCCTGAATCAGATTGGCTGCGGCAGCAGTCAGAAAAGAATAGGCCACAGTTGAAGGGTTCGCTGACATAAAATAGGCATTACACGCCATATTCACCAGAACCGGCAATTGCATACCGCCATCTACATAATCATGTTGGGCACAGAGCAGTCCGGCATTGGCAAACTGTTGCCAGGCTACTTTGACTTCAGCAATGGTTTCTACCTTTGTACCGTCAAAGCTGGGCTCATGCTGATCAGCCTTGGCATTGTGCGGCGCAAAATAATCAGTTGCGATGCCTTTAGCTGTATCCAGGATACTATCAAAGGTGTTTTTATCATGATCCTGATAGCGCTCCAGTTCGGTTAGCGCGACCAGTTTAAATACATCATAAAGCAGGAAATTAAGATCTTTATCATTGATTAGTTGAGTCATGGTTCGGTCCTGAAAAAACATCCTTGAGATAGCTTTTCAGACTAGCAGTTGCTTTTATTTAAGAGGATTGTCAATAATGACATGAAGTGGGTGAAAAACGACAAAAAGCAAAGATGCAACAGATAGTAATTTTAGGTTTTGATGGCGCTTTGGCTTCAGCAATTACTGGAGTGGCCGATTTATTCGCCATGGCTGGTGTGAGCTGGAACCGGATTCAGCAGCAGCATGTGCAACGTCGGTTTACAGTTAAGGTTGCCAGTCCTGATGGGCAAGCTGTCCGCTGCATTAATGGTCTGGAATTGCAGGCCCATTGTGCCTATCACGAAATTAAGAACGCGGATATTCTGGTTGTGCCCACAATTGCTGCTCCGATTCTGGAAGTATTGGAGCAGAATCGGAGCCTGATCGAGTTTCTTAAAACCGCTCATACGCAGGCAATTCTCATTGCTGGAAATTGTACCGGGAATTTCTTTCTTGCAGAGGCTGGAATTTTAGACGATCGTGTCGCCACCACACATTGGGGCTTTCAGGATATGTTTCGCTTACGCTATCCGCAGGTCAAACTGAATGCTGATTTGATGATTAGCCGCGATCAACATATTTATTGTGCGGGTGGAGGTTTGGCCTGGTTTGATCTGGGACTGCATTTGATCGAGCGTTTCCATGGCTTTGAAGTTGCCATGCAATCCGCCAAGTCTTTTGTCATTGATTATCGGCGTGATAGTCAGTTGTCTTATTCTTTATTGAAAATTGGCAAGCCGCATCAGGACGAACTGGTACAAAAGGTACAGGATTGGCTGCAGCAGAACTTTGATCGGAATTTTGTTCTGCATGAGCTGGCGGGCCAGTTTAATGTGACCACTAGAACTCTGATCCGACGCTTTAAGCAGGCGTTAGATATACCGCCAAACCAATATTTGCAAGCCATCCGTATTGAAGCAGCACGCAAACGGCTAGAAGAAACTGATCAGGCCGTCGATCTTATTATGCAGTATGTGGGCTATCAAGATCCCAGCTCATTCCGACGTTTGTTTCATAGAAAAACAGGACTAACTCCTTTAGAATATCGGCGCCGGTTTAGCCAGCGCTTTTAAAATGTTATTCACTTGAAGTTTGGAGTTTGGCAGCTGTTCTGCCATGCAACAGATAATACCAGATTAGGCCGCTGATACTGACTAAGGCCAAGACGAGATATAACTGACGATAGCCGATCTGATCCAGCAACATTCCCAAAAAATAAGGTCCAAAACCTAGACCGGCATCCAGAGCAATAAAGAAGGTCGAAGTCGCCAGACCCATACGCTGCAAAGTGGTACTTTTTACAGCAATCGTCTGACAGACCGACAGGATATTGCCGAAACCAAAACCAAGCAGCGCTGCGCTTGTTAGTAACATGGCTGAGTTTTGGGCCTGACTGAGCAAAAAAATACCCAATGCCATAAGGATAATCGCAGGATAAATAATGATATTTTCACCTTTACGATCCATTAGTGGGCCAGTAAAAGGGCGCGATAGCAAAATGGCAATGGCATACATCAGAAAGAAGAAAGAGGCTGTTTCGACCAGATCAATGTCTTGGGCATAGAAATGGATAAAAGACAAAACGCCTGAATAACACGTCGTTAACAACAGGACAATGACTGCAATTGGTAGGGCTTTCGGCTCAATATATTGCGCCAGTTTACTAGAAGCCTGTGAAGTCGCTTGAATGGATGTCCTTGATTTAATAGGCGGCGGCTGGATAAATACGCTACAGATAAGGCTGCTTAGAGCGATGACACTGCTCACTAAAAAAATCATCTGATAATCAAAATGTGACATCAACCAGATGCCCATAAAGGGACCAATTGCGGTGCCGACCGTATTGCTCATACTGAAGTAGCCAATTCCTTCACCGCGCCGTGTTACCGGAATAGTCTGGGCAATCACCGTACCCAGCACAGTTGATGCCACCCCCATCATAAAGCCATGGATCAGGCGAATCCCTAACAGAAGTTCCAGCTGAACCGGAATCATATAAAGTCCGGAAAAGATCAAAAAACCTGTTAAACCTGACAGAAGGGTAAGTTTGAGACCCAGACGGTTCAGTAATTTTCCAATAATAATACGGCCCAATAAGGTCCCGACAATAAACAGGCCGGAAACCAGACCGGCTTGCGCTGTACTGGCGCCCAATTCGGCCACAGAGTAGCCGACAATCACAATCACCAACAAATAGAAAACCAGTACCAGTTGAAAATTCACCAAACTGATCAGGATGAAATTGGAAGTCCAAAGAGGAGCTTTATCTTGGCTCATTGGCATCTCCTTGAGACGAAGTAGGCTGCAATTGCTGCATCAATTCCAATAAAACATGTCGGCTGGCAGCGATTTCTTTATCTGGAATTTGAGCCAGAAGCTGATCTTCAAAAGCATCAATCTGTGTGGAACAGACTGCAAAAGTCTCAAGACCTTTGGGGGTTAAAGTAAAAAGCTTCTGACGTCGGTCTGGGGTTTCAAGCTGAGAAATAAGGTCTAATTCGACCAGATACTGAATCCGTTTGGTAATACAGGGCTTAGATACATTCAGATAGCTGGAAATGTCGGCCAGCGTACATTGCTGCTGTGACTGAATCACATAGAGCACCTGCCACAAAGAATAATTAAGTTGTGATGACAGCAATATGATATTGATTTCATCACTCATGAGCCGTGCACAGCGTAAAAGCAGAGCACGAAACCGGAGCATAGTAGGCTGCATATAGTTAACCTGGCTAACTAATTTTTGTTCAATGTACGCTTATTTTTTTATAGATACAAGATTGGGGAAATAAAAAGCTGCCGAGCGATTTTTACTGAGCTGAACAGATTTAGCTAAATGTTAAGCTGTGTAAAGAATGATCGACAAATTGCTACATATTTAAGCAGGGCTTAGGTCTAAGCTAAATAGAATTAAAAGTTTAGTGTCTTAAAAATTAAGGGATATCGACTTAAGGTTTGTTGAGATTTCATAAATGGATTGCGCTGTAAGCTCACATCGAGCAGATGAGGTATGAAACAAAGGGAAGAGCAAAAATATTGCCCGGTTTCATAACAAAATCTGAGCTGGTTTGAGCTACTGCCTTTCAGGACGAGTATATTTTTTGCTGCTATCTCGTTATGAGTCATTTATTTAAAGTGACTAAATTGCCTGTCTTATATCAGCTAAAAATCTTGCGAAATATATTCTTTACGTCGCAGACATAAATGAATTGTCAACCAACCCTAATAACTTATTCATAGGTGAAACTTATGAGCTTGGGTCTAACTGCATTAGAATTAGCGCGGATACAGTTTGCCTTTACTGTGTCCTTTCACATCATTTTTCCTGCCATTTCTATTGGGTTAGCCAGTTTCTTAGCAATATTGGAATGGCGCTGGCTAAGAACCCGAAACCCGATTTATCAGGACCTGTTTAAATTCTGGGTCAAAATTTTCGCGGTGGCCTTTGGCATGGGCGTCGTTTCCGGCGTGGTCATGAGCTATCAGTTTGGTACCAACTGGAGTGAGTTTTCCCGGATCGCGGGCAGTGTAACCGGCCCTTTACTGGCTTATGAAGTGCTCACAGCCTTCTTTTTGGAAGCCGGTTTTCTGGGCATCATGTTGTTTGGCTGGGGGCGAGTGGGGCCGCGTGCTCACTTTTTCTCGACCCTGATGGTGGCCGTCGGTACCTGTATCTCGATGTTCTGGATTTTATCTTCAAACAGCTGGATGCAGACTCCACAAGGCTTTGCGATTGAAAATGGCATTATTGTGCCACAGGACTGGCTCGCTATCGTATTTAATCCATCCTTTCCTTATCGGCTGGCCCATATGGCCATTGCTGCCTTTTTAGTCTCGGCCTTGCTGGTCGCGGGTACGGCAGCTTGGCATCTGATTAAAGGGCGGCGTGATGCTCTGGTAAAAACGTCATTTTCCATGGCAATGTGGCTGATTCTGGTGCTTTCGCCTTTACAGGTGTTCATTGGAGATCTACACGGTCTGAATACCCTCAAACATCAGCCAGCCAAACTGGCTGCCATGGAAGGGCATTGGGAAACCAATCATGATGGAGGAATGCCACTTTACCTGTTCGGTATACCGGACATGCAAGCCGAAAAAACCAAATATGCGATCGGGATTCCAAATGTGGGCAGTCTGATTTTGACGCATTCGATGGATGGAAAAGTAACTGGCCTGAAAGATTTTGCGCCTGAAGACCGGCCGAATTCATTGATTGTATTCTGGAGCTTCCGGATTATGGTGGGGCTGGGCATATTGATGCTTTTACTGGCTGTATGGGGTGCCTGGGCACGTCAACGAGGACGCTTCTATGAGTCTCGTAGCCTGCACCGATTTGCGCTGATTATGGGACCGTCCGGTTTTATCGCCTTGCTTGCAGGCTGGTTTACCACTGAAGTCGGCCGTCAGCCATGGGTGGTCTATGGCGTGATGCGTACCCGTGATGCGCTATCTCCGGTGTCGGCAGAACAGGTCGGTTTGACCTTGATTATCTTTGTGCTGGTGTATTGTGTAGTTTTTGGGATAGGGATTTATTACATACTCCGTCTCATGCATAAAGGCCCGGAATTTATTCATTCCGCACCGGAAGATAAAACAGATAGTGCCGTCATTCAGGCTTCCCGTCGACCTCTCAGCAGTATTCGTGAACGCATTGAAGATGTGGCTGAAGACCCAAATCAGGGGGATAAAAAATGATTGATTTATCACTAGTTTGGATTGTCATCATTGCTATTGGCGTATTTATTTATGTCATTATGGATGGCTTCGATTTGGGTATTGGTATCTTATTTCCCTTCTTTTCACATCAGGATGAGCGCGATGTGATGATGAATACCGTGGCACCTGTATGGGATGGAAATGAGACCTGGATGGTACTCGGTGGAGCAGGGCTGTTTGCAGCCTTTCCACTGGCCTATGCAACGGTATTATCTGCTTTATATATGCCGATTATTCTTATGGTTATTGCCCTGATTTTTCGTGGGGTCGCGTTTGAATTCCGCTTTAAGGCCCAACACAGCAAACACTGGTGGGATAAGGCCTTTATTTGGGGCTCTACCTTGACCAGCTTCCTGCAAGGCGTAATCCTGGGAGCCTATATTCAGGGAATAGAAACACGTAATGGCGTATATGTAGGTGGAGGATTAGATTGGTTGACGCCATTTAGTTTATTCACCGGCGTGGGTGTGGTCGTCATGTATGCAGCACTAGGGTGTGGATGGCTGATCTTTAAAACTGGTGACAGCTTGCAGGATCGTATGTACCAGTTAATGCCAAAGCTGATTATTGCCTTGCTAATCATTCTGGGCGCAGTCAGTATTTATACGCCGTTGACCCATCCGGCAATTGCCGAGCGCTGGTTCAGTCAACCGCAGCTAACCTATTTTATGCCAGTACCGGTTCTGGTCTTGCTCTTTACCTGGTTGGCTTTACGCGCCTGTAAAAAACGCAGTGAATTAGGGCCATTTTCCTATATGCTAATTCTGGTATTTCTGGCTTATAGCGGATTTTTAATCAGTTTATGGCCTTATATTATTCCGCCATCTGTGACCATCTGGCAGGCTGCAGCTCCTGAAAATAGCCAGTTATTTACTCTGATTGGTGCCTTACTGTTAATTCCAATCATTATTATTTATACCGGTATGTCGTATTGGGTGTTCCGTCACAAAGTCCGTGTGGGTGATGATGGGTATCATTGAGGAGCAATCATGAAAGGCAAACAGCTATTATGGTTTGCCGGCTTGTGGCTGGCAGGATTTCTCACTCTGGCACTAATTGCAGGCGCTTTTCGCTTTCTGGTGCATTTGGCTTATTAAATTTCACTAGCAAAGTGATCATGATGTATAGATCGCTTTGCTAGGTTGAGAATAGATAAATCAGGATTTTTGCTGCTTTCGGTACACACTTGGGCGAATTGGGCGGCTACTTTTCCATAATCCTTTTTTCTGTTTTTTGGCTTTGTTTTGTAGCTGAAGCATATAAGTCAAATGATGCTTATCATGGATATATTCTTCGTAGACCCAAGCCGCACCACGCTTGATAATTTCTTCATTAATATTCTTGCGGTAACGGTAAACTATCCCAACACAACGGCCATAGCGGTCAATATCGGTAATTTTGACCCGTACGATCTTATTTTGCACCATACTTTTAACCAGACGTTGGGATTCTTTACCATAGGCCTGCTTGGATTCGGGAGCATCAACATGGGCAAAGCGCAATTTGGTTTCAGAGCGTCTGACATTGAAGCGGTAGCAGGTTAGGGTATCGCCATCACTAACGCTTCGGACTCTGCACCAATATTTTTTATTTTTTTTAAACGGGCGAAAGAGATCCTTTAAATAAACCACAAATTTATAAATCAGATAATAAGAAAAGCATAATAAAACCAGGCCCAGCATAATTTGCCAGGTGAGAGAAAGATGTAACAAGAGCAAGATCCAAATCAGCAGAAATTAGTGCAAGAACAGCACTAAAAGTTTAGACATTTTAGATTAAAGCCTGCATGAGAGTAGCTTAAAAGCTAAGCAGTCAGTATTTAGATGTGTACTGATAGAAATAGCCTAAGCTTAAATGTAGAGCCAAAAATTGTTTTATAAAAAATATGATTTTCTAAATAGCCTAAGCATCTTAATATTATCATATAAAAATAGCCTAGGTAAAAATTTTAAAAATTTCACTTCTTAAAAATTGATGTCTTTTATTTTCTTCCAGATCCTTATGCCAATACATCCCCATATTGATATGCGGCAGTTTCACAGGCACATTAAAAATATGGAGTGTATGTTCGATCTGTAAATGACTCACAATATTCTGTGGCAGAGTCAGCATGGCAGTAGGATACTGCTGCAAAACTTGCAGAGCAGTTGAATAATGCTGACAGCGCAGGAGAATCTGCCGCGATAGTTGCTTACGACTTAAATATAAATCCTCAATCAACACACCAGTACGTCGTGAAGAAACGCCAATATGAGGCGAGGCCAGATAAATATGTTCAGACATCTCGGTTTGCTGCGTACACACCACAAATTGGTCCTGAATCAAACGTTCAAACTTGATTTTTTCACCCAAGACCTGTTCCAAGTCAATCACAAAATCAACTTGCTGAGCAGCCAGATCAGCAATGATATTTTTTCGGTCGAGCTTGATGCTACTGAACTGGATTTCTGGGTTAAATTGCTGAAAATGTGCAACCAGTTTAGGAAAAACCATCGGTTCAATTTCATCATGTACCGCAATTTTTAAACTTTGCACTGCTTTAGGTTCAAACACCTGATGCGGTATTGAAATATTCTGTATCGTGATGAGTGCACGCTTAATTTCAGGATAAATCTGTTCAGACAAGGGCGTAGGTTGCATTTTGGCACCAGTACGGACAAACAGGTCATCCTGTAGTTGCCGTCTTAAACGCTGCAAGGCATGACTGGCTGCTGATTGGGTAATTGAGAGAATATGAGCTGCCTTTGAAATACTCTTTTGCTCAAATACCGCAATAAAAAGCGGATATAAATTAATGTCTATACCATGAAAAGCACGTAAATCCATGGTGGCTTTGTGATGAATATAATTCATAATGTTGTATTGAATAAAATCATTTTATTCATAATAGTTTTTGGGTTAAGGTCTTGTAAAGCAAAATAATCATATTCAGAGGAAGCAGCATGTTTGAATTATCAGCACGTGCACAAGACTATATTGAGCGTACCAAACAATTTATTAAAAATGAAATCGAGCCGATTGAAGCTGATTTCTGGCAAAAACTGCATGAACTCAATCAGGGTGGTGACTGGACCACCTGGCAATGGCCTGCTGAACTAGAAACCTTAAAAGCCAAAGCCAAAACTGCCGGCCTATGGAATATGTTTTTGCCTTGCCCGGAGCTGGGCCAGGGTCTATCTGTTCAAGAATATGCACATATTGCTGAGCTTTCCGGACGTAGTCTGATTGCGCCAACGGTATTTAACTGTAATGCACCAGATAGCGGCAATATGGAAGTCTTATGGCGTTATGGTTCAGAAGCCCAAAAACAGCAATGGCTAATGCCTTTATTAGAAGGAAAAATCCGTTCCGTATTCTGTATGACTGAACCTGCAGTAGCTTCGAGTGATGCGACCAATATGCAGGCTACGGCGGTGGTGGAGGGTGAGGAAATTGTATTGAATGGCCGCAAATGGTGGTCTTCAGGTCTGGGCGATCCTAATGCTAAAGTTATTATCTTTATGGCGCATACCCCAGATGCAAGCAAAGACCGTCATCATCAGCATTCAATGGTCTTGGTTCCAATAAATACGGCGGGTGTTAAAATTGAACGAATGCTGCCAGTATTCGGTGATTATGATGCACCACATGGTCATGGCGAAATCAGTTTTGACAATGTGCGTGTACCGGTTTCAAACTTTATTGGTGGAGCAGGTCAAGGCTTTGAAATTGCGCAAGGTCGCTTGGGGCCGGGACGTATTCACCATTGCATGCGTTGTATTGGAGCCGCAGAAAAATCTCTGGAGCTGATGATTGATCGTGGTATGACGCGTACTGCGTTTGGCAAGGAAATCTTAAAACTGGGCGGTAATCTGGAGCGCGTTGCAGAAGCACGTGTGGCCATAGATCAGGCACGACTTTTGACCTTGTATGCTGCCTATAAAATGGATACTTTAGGAAATATGGCTGCACTGACTGAAATCTCGGCAATTAAAGTGGTTGCACCAAGTGTGCTGGAAAAAGTGGTGGATATGGCAATCCAGATCCACGGCGGTGCCGGAGTGTCTCGTGATACGCCATTGACAGGATTTTTTGCCCAGGCACGTTCTTTACGTTTGGCCGATGGCCCAGATGAGGTGCATAAAGGCATGATTGCCAAACTGGAACTGGCAAAACGTGGATATAGTACGCGTCGTCAAAAAGATTAAATTAGAGAAATAGTTGTTGAGACTTCTTACAATTTGCCTAAAAAAGTTGCTATGAATAGAAAATCAATTAGGTATAAATAAGTAAGTTAAGAAGTCTTTTAAAATTGAAGATTTAGGGAAATAAAAATGTCAGTTATTGATGTGGCTGGAAATGTCCGTACAGGCGAAGAGCTAGACGTAATTGCTATAGAACATTGGCTAAAAGCACAAGGTGTCGATTTACAAGGCCAGGTGGAAGTCACTCAATATTCTGGTGGCGCTTCAAACTGGACATATCGTCTGAAATATAGCAATGCCGATTTAATTCTGCGCCGTCCGCCTAAAGGCACCAAAGCCAAGTCTGCACATGATATGGCACGTGAATATCATGTGCAAAAAGCATTGGCCGAATATTATCCGGTTGTACCTGAAATGCTGGCACTTTGTCAGGATGAATCCATCATTGGTTGTGATTTCTATGTTATGAATCGCATTGAAGGGATTATTCCACGTGCCAATTTACCCAAAGAGTTGGACTTTGATGAACTTCAGGTTCGGGAATTATGTATCAATGTAATCGACAAGTTGATCGAGTTACATCAAGTGCCTTATGAAGGTACAGAACTGGAAAAATTAGGTAAGGGGGCAGGCTATTGCCGTCGTCAGGTCGAAGGTTGGGATGGTCGCTATGAAAAGGCCAAAACCATCAATGTGCCTTCGTTTAAATATGTACGAAACTGGCTTAAAGACAATATTCCGGCGGATTCAAAAACCTGTGTGATTCATAATGACTGGCGTTTTGACAATGTCATTTTAGATCCGAACAATCCGACTCAGGTAATTGGCGTACTGGATTGGGAAATGGCAACGCTGGGTGATCCGTTAATGGATTTGGGTTCAGCTTTGGCTTATTGGGTAGAAGATACAGACAACACACTTTTTAAGGCGACCCGCCGTCAGCCGACTAATCTAAAAGGCATGCTGAGCCGTAAAGAAGTCGTGGAATATTATCTGGAAAAAACAGGTTTACAGGCCGATAACTGGACATTTTATGAAGTGTTCGGCATTTTCCGTCTAGCTGTCATCGCCCAGCAGATTTATTACCGTTATTACCATAAACAAACCACTAATCCTGTATTCAAGGACTTCTGGGTAATCATTCATGCGTTGCATATTCGTGCTTTAAAACTGATTGGTTTACAGAAAATTGAAGCCAATGAATTGGCGCAAAAATATATCGCCAAATTTAAGGATTTGATGCCGTCATGACCACCATTTATCTGATTCGCCACGGTCAAGCCTCTTTTGGGGCAAAAAGTTATGATCAGCTTTCCCCAAATGGTGAATTACAAGCGAAATTATTGGGACAATATTTTGACCATATTTTAAAAGAAGCGCCTTATGTGATAGCTGGCTCCATGCAACGCCATCAGCAAACGGCGCAGCTATGTCTGGATCAGTGCTTTCCGGAAAGTAAAATCATAACGGATTCTGTCTGGAACGAGTTTAACCATCAGCAGGTTTTTGCCCAATACGAGCCGCGTTTCAATGAACCGGAACTACTTAAAGAGGATGTCGAAAAACATGCCAATCCACGGGCATATTTGAGTAAAATCTTTGAAGGTGCGATTGAACGCTGGACCGGTGGTGACTATCACCATGAATATGAAGAAGCATGGCCGGATTTTAAGCAGCGAGTAGAAAGTGGATTACAGAATTTATGTGATCAACTGGCTGCCTCTCAACCGCGTTATGCAGTGGTGTTTACGTCAGGTGGGGTCATTTCTGTTGCAGCAGGGAAAATTCTCGGTCTGAGTCCGACTAAAACCTTTGCCCTAAATTGGGCGATTGCCAATACCAGCATGACTACGCTGCGTTTGGTGGGCAATGAACCTCAGCTTTTAAGCTTAAATGAGCATCACTATATCAAGGCAAAGCGTCCAGATTTGCTGACTTGGATTTAATCCATTAAAAATAAGGTAAAGGGTATACACATGACAAAAACAATTTTAATTACGGGTGCAAGTTCAGGGATTGGTGCCGGGATGGCACGTGAATTCGCACAAAAAGGCTATAATCTGGCAATCTGTGCGCGCCGTCTGGAGCGTCTGGAGGCATTAAAGCAGGAGCTTGAAAGCCAGTATGGCATCAAAGTGATTGCAAAAACTCTGGATGTCACCAATTACGATCAGGTTTTTGAAGTCTTCCGTGCTTTTAAAGAAGAATTTGGCACCCTTGACCGGATTATTGTCAATGCTGGGGTTGGTGAAGGCCGCCGGATTGGTAAAGGTAATTTTGCAATCAACAGGGCCACTGTTGAAACCAACTTCATATCCGCCTTGGCACAATGTGAAGCAGCGGTGGAGATTTTCCGTGCCCAAAATTCAGGTCATCTGGTGATGATTTCTTCCATGAGTGCAATGCGTGGTATGCCAAAACATTTGACGGCGTATGGAGCAAGCAAGGCTGGTGTTGCTCATCTGGCAGAAGGCATCCGTGCAGAGTTGATTAATACACCGATTAAAGTGACCACCATTTTCCCGGGTTATATTCGCACCGAGCTAAATGAAGGTGCAAAAAAACTGCCTTTTGAAGTCGATGAAAAAACCGGTTCACATTTACTGGTCAAAGCTATTGAAAAAGCACCAGTTAAGGCTTATGTACCTCAATGGCCTTGGTTGCCATTAGGTTTGGCGATGAAACTATTACCATTAAAGCTGGTCAATAAACTGGGTTGATTGCAAAGCAATATTTAAAAAGAGGCGAGAAGAGCCTCTTTTTTTTATTTGAGATATTTTTGAGTTCTGGCCAAGCGTTCGACGGGATAAAAGCAGCAGCATTGATTCCATAATCATATTTTTATGAGTAGATGATTCAGTCCACCAGAAGCGATAAAATATATTAATATTCCAATAAAATCTGTGCCAAGAAAATAAATCATATGCTATTAAAAACCATTACTGTTGTGTTAATTCCGGCACTGGTGTTTCAGGGCTGGCGTGTCAAAAAAAATACGCTCAAACTTTCCGAACCTTTAGGAGAACGTGAAGGAATTACCGGAAAAGGAAAAAAGCTGTCCTTATTAATTCTGGGTGATTCTGCGGCAGCAGGTGTGGGGGTGGAGCATCAGGATGATGCCTTATTGGGGGCGATTTTAAAGCAATTAAAAAATGATTTTGAAATTGAATGGAAACTCCAGGCCAAAACTGGTGATACGACTTCTAAAGTCCTGCATGCCTTAGATGAGCTTGAAAAGCGTCATTATGATGTTGTTGTGACTTCAGTGGGAGTAAATGACGTCACTCAACTGATGTCGGCCAAAACCTGGATTGAAAAACAACACCAACTCTATGGAAAAATTCAGCAAAACTTTAGCCCCAAGCTGGTGATTGCAGCAGGTGTACCACCGATGCACCTATTTCCAGCCTTGCCTCATCCTTTGGCGTGGTTATTTGGACAATATGCTCAAAAGATGAATCAGCAACTGGCCAGGTTTGTAGGGGAGCAAAATAATATGCAATGGATTGAATATGATCTTGAAAAATATCAGCAATTAAATTTACAGATGGCGCAGGATGGCTTTCATCCGAGCAAGGAAGTTTATACACTTTGGGGACAAGAAGTAACTCACAGGATTCGCCAGGCATTTTAAACTAACCGAAATGCCTGAATTTGGAATAGTTTATGTCGGATATTGAAACCCATCCATTCCTACCATTTTTACCGCCAAATGCCGAATTATTGATGTTAGGCAGTTTTCCACCACCTCCTACACGCTGGAAAATGGACTTTTATTATCCAAATTTTAATAATGATATGTGGCGAATTTTCGGATTAATCTTTTTTGACAATAAAGACTATTTTCTGGATTTACCGAATAAAAAATTTCAGGAGGCTTTAATCCGGGAGTTTTTAACCGAAACAGGGATTGCGATTTTTGACAGTGGCTATCAGATTAGACGTCTGAAAGGCAATGCTTCAGATAAGTTTCTGGAAATTATCGTACCGGCTAATTTACAGGAATTGTTGAAGAAAATACCTAAATGTAATCATATTATGACCACTGGTGATAAAGCGACTGACACCTTGATGCTCTCCATGCCGGAAGGAACCTTGAAACCCAGTATTGGCCAACCCACCCAGGCTCACTTTTTAGGTCGTGATTTTTATTTATACCGAATGCCATCTTCGTCCCGTGCTTATCCTTTGTCTGTAGAGAAAAAAGCTGAAAGCTACCGGATGATGTTTGAACATGTTGGCTTAATTTAAATTTACGATTTTAAAATAATTGGTCATTCGTGTTCTTTCATGGTCGCAGAAGCTTAGGGAGAAGCTCTTATCACAAGCTCCTCATCCTGTCTTGTGGAGCATGTTCCTCCTACCGCCGGGAGAAAAACTTTAAATACTCATGAACACGCACTAAGCATCATATTCCACATACTCCCACAAATTAAGTCGTGCTTTTATTTCCTTGCGTATATGCGGCAGCATCGGTAACAGGCTGCCATCAAGCCATAGGCTTAAGGCTTGTGCAGAAAGTAATTGCTGCTGTTCATCAATCAGCTGGGCGCCTTTTACCACCACTAGAGTTTCTTCTGAAGCTTCAGTTTCTACCCCCTTAAAGAGTATCTGCAACTCATAACCGGTATCCTGAATCAGCCATTCCAGCTCTATCTGAATATTTTCACTAGATTTTAGGACGACTTGACCTTCTATTAGGTCCGAATTAGATAAACAGTCATGTTCGACTCGAATTTTGCTCAGGAACCATTCCTGCTGCAATAGATCTTGAAGGGTTTTTACGGGTGTAAGAATATCACTGAGCTTGAACTGGCGGCTTAAATCAAAAAATTGCATGGGAGAAAATGGCAAAAATTCGCAAAATACTAAAAACCAAGATTTTAAAGCACCGCCTCGCTACTGTACAATATTTTGGTGCAGTTTCTTTCTTTTGCTTGATTTATATTCAGCTGTTTAAAGTCAGTTTTATTTCTCAATGCCTCTTTTCGTCAACTGTGCTGATAATGTCATTACATCATCCATTCAATAGGAAGATAAGACACTGCTTTCATGGCAAAACGCTGGAATTTAGTAGATTCCGGATCGTATGAATATTCTGTACTTGAACCATCTTTATGGTGATCGAGCCAAATGACTTCACCTTGTGAATTGAGTTTGAGCTCATAGGCGATTTGCGGTAAATATGTATTTAAAGCCGTAGAAATCTGATTTTGTAAAAGATCAGATTCGACCACCAATCCCACTTCGGTGTTTAAATTGGCTGAGCGTGGATCAAAATTAAAAGAACCAATAAATACCATGCCGTCAATATCAAAGAATTTGGCATGCAAACTGGATGCATTTTTACCCTTAGCGGGAATTACATTACCGGTCACTATCTCGTACCAGGTTCTTTTGGTGCGTTCTATATAGGGTTTAAATTCATACAGTTTTACGCCATTTTTCAGTAAATTTTGGCGATATTGCTGATAGAAAGCATGAACCAAAGGCACATCATTGGCTAAAAATGAATTGGTCAATACCCGAACATTGACCCCATTTTGGACCAAAGTCGCCAAATAATCTGTGCCTTTACGGGTAGGCACAAAATAAGCCGAAACCAGTTCCAGGTGCTGTTTGGGTTCTCCCATAATATTGATCATCTGCCTGTAAATCAGTTGATCTGGGGAAGCTTGACCACGAATTTTATCGGGGGCATCGGCCACAAAATATGCTTTTGCCCAGTTCATTTTACGGGCTTTTAAATGCTCATTGATCTGTTGTGCGGCAAGTTCAATGCGGCTCTTTAATTGGTCTTTTTGTAAGGCCGTCAATTCATAATACTTGCGTAATCTAACCAGTTGTTCAGGGTGGCCTTCACCTAATAGTTGCGGAACCGGATAGCTTAAATCGTCATGCCAAAACTGGTGGAAAACTGTATTGGCATGCTTGACCGCAGTACCATAAAACAAAATATCCATATCGGTAAATTGGAAGTTGTCACTGGCTTCGAAATACTCGCGGCTGATGTTGCGACCACCAGTAACGGCAATAGCGCCATCTGCAATGATCAGTTTGTTGTGCATACGATGATTGATATTTTTGAATCGAAATGCGTAGTCAATCACCCGTAATTTTCTAAATTTATAGGGATTAAAAATTTTAATTTCAAAGTTGGGATGCTGGGCTAATTGTTTGAGGTTGGAGTCCAGCTGAGTTCCATTTTGGTCATCAATCAATAAACGGACCTTGACACCACGATCTGCTGCCTTGAGCAGTTCAGCCAGCATGAGCTGTCCAATCGAATCATCTTCCCAAATATAATATTGTAAATCGAGATTGTACTGTGCTTTGTTAATCAGATGCAGTCGTGATGCGATGCTAATAAAGGCATCATCCAAAGCCAAATAGGCACTTAAACCTTGGGCGAGTTGTTCATCCACCTTTGCACCATTTAACCAATGCTCAGCATGAGCCTGAATAGGCAATTGCTTTTGTGATTCATTCATAGGCAAACTGCATCCTGTCAAAGTAATGACTACAGATGAAAGTAAAGCAGCTTGAGTGCGTGGTTTAATCTGCATATTTATTATGAAGTCATTAAGTTATCAATATATTAACATCATGTTAATGGTTGAATCCGATAATAAAAAGAGGTTACTGTAGCTCAACTGTTAAAGAACTAAATGAAGGATGAGTTATCTATGAAATCACGTGCAGCGGTCGCATTTGGTCCAGGTCAACCTTTGGAAATTGTTGAAATTGATGTTGCTCCACCGCAAAAAGGTGAAGTATTGGTTAAAATCACGCATACGGGAGTATGCCATACTGATGCATTTACTTTGTCCGGCGATGATCCTGAAGGAGTTTTTCCTGCTGTTTTAGGTCATGAAGGTGCAGGGGTTGTGGTAGAAGTCGGTGAAGGCGTAACCAGCGTGAAACCGGGGGACCATGTTATTCCGCTTTATACCGCAGAATGTGGTGAATGTTTATTCTGTCAGTCAGGTAAAACTAATTTGTGTGTAGCTGTCCGTGCAACTCAGGGCAAAGGCCTGATGCCTGATGGCACAACTCGTTTTTCTTATCAGGGCCAGCCGATTTATCACTATATGGGCTGCTCGACTTTTAGTGAATATACCGTCGTTGCTGAAGTCTCTTTAGCAAAAATCAACCCTGAAGCTAATCATGAACAGGTCTGTTTGCTGGGCTGTGGTGTAACGACAGGCTTGGGAGCAGTAAAAAATACCGCCAAAGTTCAAGAGGGAGATACCGTTGCGGTATTTGGTTTAGGCGGAATTGGTTTGGCCGTAGTTCAAGGTGCCAAGAAAGCCAAAGCCAGCCGTATTATTGCCATTGATACCAATCCTGAAAAATTCAAATTGGCTGAACAATTTGGTGCAACAGAATTCTTAAACCCAAAAGATTATGATCGTCCCATTCAAGAGGTGATTGTTGAAAAAACTGGCTGGGGAGTCGACCATTCTTTTGAATGTATTGGCAATACCAATGTGATGCGTTCGGCATTAGAGTGTGCGCATCGTGGCTGGGGACAATCGATTATTATTGGTGTGGCTGGGGCAGGTCAGGAAATTTCGACCCGTCCATTCCAGCTAGTTACAGGTCGTAGCTGGAAAGGAACCGCTTTTGGTGGGGTGAAAGGCCGTTCACAATTACCAGGTATGGTGGAAGAAGCCATGCAGGGGGATATTCAGCTTGAGCCTTTTGTAACTCATACTATGCCACTTGAGCAGATCAATGAAGCATTTGACTTGATGCACGAAGGCAAGTCAATTCGCAGTGTCATTCATTTTGACTAAGTCATTTGACTCAAAAGACCGGCTTTGACCGGTCTTTTTTTATATTTTTGCTTCCAGATACATTTGCCTATTAAAGCAGCACATAGATTAACTGAAAAAACACAAGCCTTCTAAGGTGATTACATGACATATGTTTATATTAGGAACTGTTGACACTTCTTTTCTATGTTTGCAGCATCGCATATTTTTTTAGCTGCTATAAGACATGAGACATGAAATTTAGCCCTTTTGAATGACTCATCACGAGATAGCAGCAACAAATATGCTGGTCCTAAAAGGCTGCAGCTAAAACCCTTTCAGTTTGCGCTGCACCACAATCCATTTATGAAATGTCAATAGTTTCTGATAAGAGCGTATTTATACGTGATTAAAACCATTTTAAAAAATAAGGATAAGCACTATGTCGAATGATAATTTTGATCGTGATGCAATAAAGAACTCTCCAAAGGAAGTCCGGGATGATTTAAATGCCGATCCAATTACCGGTGAACCCGGTGCTCATCCGGTTGGGACAGGTGTTGGTGCTGCCGGTGGTGCAGCAGCAGGTGCAGCTGTTGGTGCTGCCGGTGGGCCTGTCGGAGCAGTCGTCGGTGGCGTAGTGGGGGCAGTCGTCGGAGGTCTTGCAGGTAAAGAAGTCGGTGAAGCGATAAATCCGACTGAAGAAGCCGCTTATTGGCGTGAAAATTCAGTACATACCCCTTATTATTCAGAAGCACGTAGCACTTATAGTGATCTGGATTATGACCGTGACTATGACATAGCTTATCGTGTGGGTTATGAAAATCGCGGGGCTTATGATGCCAATACCCGTTTTGAAGATGCCGAGTCTGATCTGAAGCTCAAATGGGAACAAATGAAAGGTGAATCACGTCTGACCTGGGAACAGGCAAAATATGCAGTACGTGATGCATGGAACCGCGTGACACGCTAATTCTGCTTGTTTAGCAACGAAATGCTGCAAAATTGACAAGACCTGCTTGGATTCAGTGCTTGTCAATTTTGCACTGAGTTGACCAATAATCGGATTAATAAGTAAAAATCATCTAACTCATAAAGATTTTTTTTGTATTTTAGGCTTGTCAAACCGGTTCAGAGCGCGTATTTTAAGTTAAGAACCACATTTTATGAACAGACATAAACATGTTAAAGCAACCTATCATTTCAAACGTTTATTTTTATTTTTGGCAGTTTAGATAATTGCCTGAATGCGTTTGGGCGATGAAAAGGTTGCCCACCAGTTGATACCTGATCGGCAACCCTGATCAGGTTTTTTTATGCATGTAATTTAACAATTTTTTCGGAGACAGCCATGACCAACTTTAACTATTCATACTTTAGCAACTTTTATTGGTCTTATTTTAGCCAGTTAGTAACTCTTTCGATTTCTTCGATCAGACCCATAACGCTCAAATAAAAGTTCGGACTGAGTAGCAGTCCCAGGATGAAAAGTCATGAATACCGCAAATACATTAGTAAAAAATCAAACAGAAACAATTCTAAGCTTACCCCAGCAGCTTAAGCAGCACTTGCCACTGTCTCCTCAGTTGACTGCTCAGGTGGTTGAACATCGCCAAGTTATTCAAAATATTCTAGCCGGTAAGGATCAGCGTTTGCTGGTGATTACCGGACCCTGTTCCATTCATGACGAAGCTTCTGCACTGGATTATGCAAAAAAATTAAAACAGCTCCAGACTCAAGTTGCCGACCAGATTTTTCTGGTCATGCGGGCCTATATTGAAAAACCACGTACCACCGTTGGCTGGAAGGGCTTTCTCTACGATCCCAATCTGGATGGCTCTTCTGATATGCAGCTTGGCTTGGAAAGATCACGTGCACTTTACTTAAATATCCTTGAGCTGGGTTTGCCGATTGCCTCAGAGGTCTTAAGTCCTATGGCAACGGTATATTTCGATGATCTTTTGGCTTGGGGTGCGATTGGGGCTCGTACCAGTGAATCCCAGATTCATCGTGAAATTTCCAGCCATATGCCTTATAGCATTGGTTTCAAAAATGGTACCGATGGTTCTATTCAGATTGCACTGGATGCCATCCAGTCCGCGTCCAAGCCACATCAGTTCTTAGGCATGAGCCAGTCGGGGCTGCCTTGCATGATTCACTCAGCGGGTAATCCTCAGGCTCATCTTATTCTGCGTGGTTCAAATAATGGACCAAATTACCAGTTGGCCGACATTGAAAAGATCAAGGCCCAGCATGCAGCAGAGTTGCCCGCTTTGGTAATTGATTGCAGTCATGGAAACAGCTCGAAAAATCCATTATTACAGCCGCAAGTGCTGCATACGATTGTGACAGAACGTCTGAAAACCAATGTGCGCGGAGTGATGCTGGAAAGCCATTTAATAGATGGTAACCAGAAAATTTCTACGGAGATGCAATATGGTCAGTCGGTGACTGATGGCTGTCTGGGCTGGGAGAAAACCGAGCAGCTTTTACTGGAAGTGGCTCATACTCTGGCATCGACTTGTTTAAAACGTAGCGCTTAAATTCAGAGAACAGGACTTTCCCGAGGAAAGTCCTTTTTCGTTTAGCACTTGATCGGCTTTATAAAAACAAGATAAATATGACATCTATCACACCTTTAAAATAATATTTTTATTGTCAGTAAATTATTTTGTCTCCGGACATAAAGCATTGCACAATTCGTAAAAAATCATTGATTCAATTTTTTTATTGATTTATTACCGCAGATTTTCCGCCAAGTATTAAATATCAAGGCCTGATAAAGCCTTTTAATCAGTAGGATTTAACTGGTAAAAAAACCAAGCTAGCAGACAGTTATTCTCAAGAAGAGCAAAAATCATTGTAAGTGCTAATCTAAGTAAAACTTCTCCTATAAGGTGTCCTGCCATTTATGTACACCCTTAAAATCTCGGCCTAAACTTCTAAAAAAACAGGCAGATTGATCTGCCTGTTTGTATTTTTAATATGGAGCCTGTTAGGTTGATTTGCGCTGAATGACCAGCTTAAAGTACACAATGCTGCTTAGAGTCAACAAGCTACACAGGATAAAGGCGAACTGGTAACTGTAGGCTGCAATAATGGCGCCAATCAACAGGGAACCAATGGCAATGCCCAGATCATAAAAGGTATAAAAAGTCGAAGTTGCATAGCCAATACGGTGTTTAGGTGCACGTTGAATGGCCAGCGTTTGCATACAGGGCTGTACGCTCCCAAAACCTACCCCCACCATCACCGCAGCCAGCATAAACCCCCATAAAGTTTGAATCTGGCTCAGTAGAAACAAGCCCAGACTAAAGGCCACCAGTGCAGGATAAATCACATATTGCGGCCCCTTACGATCATAAACTTTTCCAGTAAGGGGGCGTAAACTCATCATGGAAATTGCAAAAACCACGAAGAATAAGCCGGCATAGGCCATTAAGTTTTTGCTTTCAGCAAAGGGGGCGATAAAGGACATGATACTGGCATAAGAAAATGAAATTAGCATCGCCAGTACGGCAATTGGTAGAACTTTCTTTTCCACCAAATCTGTCAGAGCAATAGACTTTTGATTGGAATGACCAGCGAATTTTTCAGGTTCTTTGACCGGAATCAGAAAACAAAAACCGAAACCGATAAAGACCAGAGCGATCAGCAGGGTACTCACCTCAACATAAGACCAGTATTCAATTAGGCTAAGCCCCAGCAATGGACCAAGCACAATGCCCAGATTGACCGACATGACGAAATAGCCCATACCTTCGCCTTTACGCTGTTCTGGAATAAACTGATTGACTACAGGGACACAAACCGTGGTCAATATACTGAACCAGATCCCATGTAAAAATCGGATGATGAACAGGAGAATCAGCTGATCTGCCAGCAGATAAGCCAAAGAAAACAGGCTAAAGAATACTTCTGAAACAATCAGAGTTTTACGCACCCCAAATTTTTCAATAATCAGGCCACTAAAAGGACGAACTGCAATTGCCGAAACCATAAATAAAGTCATGGCCAGACCTGCTTGGGTCAAGTTGCCACCAAGTTCATTTAAGATATAAATAGGCAAAATTGTCGTTTGCGCAAAATAGAAAATAAATAAAAACAGGTTGTTGGCCAGACAAAGTACAAAGGACTTGGTCCATAACGGCGATGGAGCAGTATTCATGATTTTCCTAAAATGATGTGCTGCGAGATGCGGGGCTTAATATGAAAGAATTATTGTGATAAATAAGCACGACATATCTAGGAGCGAAGCAAGGTGTATAGGAACTTTAAGAAAAATACGTGAAAATTACAATAATATTTTAATGTGATCCATTAAATTGAATACTCACAGGACTTTTATACCATTGAACTGATATAAAAAATCAGCCCTTAAGCTGATTTTTTATATGAACCACTATTTTATAAAAAGTGGAATTATAAGCCTGCTTCATATTCTGTATTGGCGAGCAGCTTGCTCACATTATCCATATTGTCCGGTTTGATTTTATAGATCCAGCCTTTGCCATAAGGGTCGTCATTAATAAAATCTGGATCATCTTCAAGATCAGCATTAACTTCAACCACCACGCCCGATACAGGAGCATGAATGTCAGAGGCGGTTTTAACCGATTCAACTACGCCGGCCTGCTGACCTGCGGTAAGCTGTGCATTCAGTTCAGGTGCTTCGACATAGACCAAATCACCTAGTGCATCCTGTGCATGGTCGGAAATACCGGTCACAACAAGATCACCTTCAATGCGTACCCATTCATGTGTACTTGCGTACTTTAGTTCTGAAGGATGATTCATTGATAACTCCTTAAAAATCTTAAGATCATTTTTGACATGTTTTATACATTCTTTTTGGTCAAAACAAAAGGCTAGGATCCTTTATAAATAAGGATCTTTACGCCAGCTGCTTGGGCTGCGACCACTCCAGCGTTTAAATGCCCGGCTAAAATTGGCCACATCGCTATAACCGAGCTCATCGGCAATCTGTTCTAAAGTAAAGTCGGTCCGCGACAGCAGTGAGGTCGCATGCCGGTAGCGTACTTCATCGACCAGGGTTGAAAAAGAAGTGCCTTCAGCCGCCAACTGGCGTTTTAAGGTGCGGTCGGACATATGCAGACGATCTGCCACACTTTCAATACTCAGATAGTGCTGCTCCGAATGTGTCAGAATATCCCGAACCCGCATCGCAATCCGGTGCCGTTCGCCCAGTGCAGACAGTTCTGCTTCACACTGGTTAATGGCGATCTGGCTGGCAATTGGATCGGCGTGGACCAGCTTGTTCATTAAGTAGCTTTTATCAAAGCTTAAAATTAAATGTGGCTGTTCAAAACGGAACTGGTGATTTGGAAATTTCGCCATGAAACGTTCAAAGCCGTCGGGCTTTTTAAAGTCAAAATCAATTTCACCGGAGACATGATCAATGCCCGTAATGGCTTTGGCCATGCTGATCATGCCGATAATCAGCGCAATGGAAATTTCGGTACGCAGGGGTTCCAGCTGAATATCTGTTTGTAACTGTACTGTGGCCTTGCTGCCAAAGGTTGAAAAAAATAGTTGCAGAAAGGGCATACGCAACTGGATAAAACGGTTCGCAAGTACCAGTGCATCCGTAATATCGTGAGCTGTCATGATGGCATAGCCGATAAAGCCATGAATCGAAATCCGCATTTGCGTACCCAGATGATAACCCAGTGTTGGTTCACCAGTCAGTTTCAGGGCATGCTTAACCAGCTCATTGGCCACAGGAGTCGGGATCCGAAAATCAGGATCGGCCAGTTGTTCAGCAGTTAGGCCAAATGGTGTAAATAATGATTCACTGTTATACCCCCAGCGAGAAATCACATCGAGGAGTAAAAGACCGTATACGCCAGGAATACCCTGGTCTTGGCGTGAGGCTATTATTTTCATGCGCGATCCGTTGCACTCATACAAGTTTTTCTACTTATGCCCTGATATTGGCATGAAACAGTCATTTTTTCATTCATATTGTTGGACAAAAGCTGGCTAAATTGTCCTGCTTAAATTAGAGGATGAGCCTGATTATAGCCAAAAATTGATCTAAAAGTTATATAATTCATGTATCTAAGAGAAAAATTTATTCTTTCAGAATGATAAAAACCATTTTATTAAAAGGCAATCATGTCAACAGACCGCTTAATGAATGAAAAAGAGACATCACCACCAATCTTAACCAAAGCCGCAGGCCTGATCTGAAAGATGTACATTCGGATCAGGCTTGGGGTTTGGAGGTAGTATTTCTTTTAAATCAAAGCTATTTGAAAAAAGTTATAGATCGGTCGATGGCGCTTTGTGAGCCTGCTGTTCGATCAGGAAACCGCCTGTTTGTCGCTGCCAGAGATGAGCATAAATACCGTTTAACGCGACCAGCTCCTCATGCGTGCCTTGCTCTGCAATGCGGCCCTGATCCATGACAATCAGGCGATCCATCTGGGCAATGGTCGAGAGGCGATGTGCAATCGCAATCACTGTTTTATCCTGCATCAGGTCATCCAGACTGCTCTGAATTGCCGCTTCTACTTCAGAATCGAGCGCACTTGTCGCTTCATCCAGAATCAGAATAGGGGCATCTTTCAAAAAGACCCGGGCAATTGCAATACGTTGACGCTGGCCACCAGAAAGTTTCACGCCGCGTTCACCCACATAAGCCTCATAACCTTTACGTCCACGTAAGTCGCTCAAGTTCGGAATAAATTCTTCTGCCTTGGCTTTGCGCACAGCATCATACATTTCTTCATCGGTCGCATCCGGACGGCCATACTTGATATTTTCTGCGACTGTACGATGCAATAAAGAGGTGTCTTGGGTTACCAGGGCAATATTTTTACGCAAGCTGTCCTCAGTGACATGATCAATATCCTGACCATCAATCAGGATTCGGCCCTGATCCAGCTGGTAGAAATGTAATAATAATTGAATCAGGGTGGATTTTCCTGCACCTGAACGACCAACGATGCCGATTTTTTCACCCGGACGAATCGTTAGATCAAACTGGTCAATGACCGGTTTTTCATTATAGGCAAAGGTGATATTTTCAAACCTGATTTCTCCTTGCTTGAGCTGTAACTCTTTCGCATCCGGACGGTCTTCAATAGAAATTTTACGTCCCAGCGTACGCATTCCGTCCTGAATGGTGCCGACATTTTCAAACAGAGCAGAGGTTTGCCACATCATAAATTCGGCAATACTGTTCAATTTCAGCACCATGGCGGTGGTAGCTGCAATAATGCCGAGTTCAGCCTGTCCCTGCATCCAGAGCCAGACCGCCGTCCCCAAGACACCTCCATACAGAATCACGCTCAGAAATAAAATGCTGATTTCATATTGGGCGCCCAGACGCATTTGTTTATAAACAGTCTGCATAAACTCCTGCATGGAGGACTTGGCGTACTGACTTTCGCGTCCGGCATGAGCAAAGAGCTTGACCGTTTGGATATTGGTATAAGCATCGGTGACCCGTCCGGTCATCACTGCACGGGCATCAGCCTGTTGCGAGGAAATTTTACTCAGTTTTGGAATAAAGTAACAGGCAGCACAAATAAACAGCAGCAGCCATAACAACAGGGGCAGAACCAGTAAAGGAGAAATGGCGCCTAGTACAATATTGATCGTAATGAAGTAAATCAGGACATAGGCCAGCATATCGCCCAGAATCACCCAGAATTCACGAATCGCCAGAGAGGTTTGCATCACTTTGGCAGATAAGCGTCCGGCAAAATCATTATGGAAAAAATCCAGACTTTGTTTAAGTAACAGATTATGAAAGCGCCAGCGCAAGCGCATCGGAAAGTTACTGTATAGAATCTGATGTTTGATGAGCGACTGGGCACTGGCAAATAAAATATTGGCCAGCAGAATAAAGCTTAACCAGATAAGATTACGGGCATGTTCTTCTAAAAAAGTCTCTGGCTGGCTGCGGCTGAGCCAGTTGACCAGTTCGCCAATCTGGGAATAGAGCACGGCTTCAAAGCTGGCAGCACCTGCGGTACATAGCACCAGAATCAATAAATAACGGCGCACTCCATAGGCCGCCTGCCAGACAAAAGGAAAAAACTGGGTAGGCAAGGGCTGATTCAGATGTTTGGTGGGATAAGGGTCCACCAGCCGTTCAAGCCATCGAAACATTGTCGTACTCTTTGCTCATGCATGCTGCTTTTCAGGAAGTATAAAGGATTCTATTTTTTAAAGTCTGCAATTGGGTGAAATTGCCACACAATGATTAACGAAATCAAACTTTAGATTGCAGGTTGAACGCTTAGATGAGTTGTATCTCTATTGCTGTATTTAAAAGAAATATTTGATGGCATTGGGTAAAGCAGCAGACAATACGCATATAAAAAGCCTGAAATGACGCATCATTTCAGGCTTGCATTTAGGCTTGCGCTATTCAGTGAAACGTTTAGTGAATAATTGGCGAAGGTGGTGGAGTAAAAGCTTCTTTTAGATCATGACCTGAAGGAGCCTGATACACTTTCAGCTCAAACTCGGGAATAATCGCCAAGATATGATCCATGATATCGGATTGGATATTCTCATATTCAGTCCAGGCAGTGGTATTGGTAAAGGCATAAATTTCAAGCGGCAAGCCTTCACTGGTCGGTTGTAACTGACGCACCATTAAAGAAAAATCTTTGGCAATCCCGGGATGCTGCTGTAAATAAAACTCCAGATAGGCACGGAATGTTCCCAGATTGGTCAGACGGCGCTGGTTATATTGTGAATGATGCTGTAACTGTTGGTTGAATTTTTCTATTTCTTCACTTTTACTATTCAAATACTGATCCAGCAGGATAAAATTTTTCAGCTTGGTCTGTTCTTCGGCACTCATAAAATGCACACTGCTTTGGTCAATGTGGATTGAACGCTTGATCCGGCGTGCACCAGCTTCCTGCATACCGCGCCAGTTTTTAAAGGTATCCGTGACCAGCTTGTTGGTGGGAATGGTCGTTATGGTCTTATCAAAGTTTTGCACTGTCACGGTATGTAATGACATATCAATGACATCACCATCGGCATTCAGTGAAGGCATTTCAATCCAGTCACCAATACGTACCATGTCATACGAGGAAATCTGGACTGAAGCCACCAGCGATAAAATCGTGTTCTGGAAAACCAGCATCAACACCGCGGCCATCGCACCAAAACCGGCGAGCAGGGTGAATACATCCTTTCTCAGGAAGGTACCCAGAATCATCAAGCCGCAAACGATAAAAATAATCAGCTTTACCAATTGTAAATAACCTTTAATCGGTTTGTTACGCGATTTTGGATTACGCTGGTAAATCAGGTTGAAAATATTAAGCAGCTCGCCGAGTGCCAGTGCAATGGTCAGGAAAATAAAGGCTTGCGCGCCCATTTCGATAAGGGCTTGAGCCTTATCTGATAAATGCGGTACGGTACTGATACCATTCATGATCACGATGGCCGGCACAATATTGGCAATCCGGCGAATCACGCTATGCTGAGCAAAAATCGTGTTATTGGCAAAAGGCATTTTGGAAATGAGTTTACGAATTCCACGAACAACCACTTTTTTAGCAAATAAATTGGTAATAAGGGCAAATAGAATCAGGATGCTTAATGAAGACAGCATTTCCAGCCAGGGATACTGATCTGTCCAATCCTGAATGTTCTGAATAAAATTAAACTGTTCCAACTGATCTTTCTCTTAGACTAAAAAATTTGATAGAGTTTATAGCTTTGAAGCTGACTTTTTAATCCTGGATAACTTTTTAAAACATATCCCTCTAGGTCTTATACTTTTTTTAGCCTCATCGTTTCATTGAATATAAAAAACCGGCAGGTTTGCCGGTTTATATTTCCAGATGTTTTCTGGCGAGGTTGCAGAGCAAACTACCACATCAGGTCATCTGGAATGACATAGGCTGCATACGGATCCTCTTCATCAGTAATTTTTTCATTTTTCTCTGAATTGTTAACCAGAATAAAACCTTCCATTTTGGCATTGATACGTTCTGCCAATGCTTTAGGCAGGAAAGCATACTGGGTATTGTCACGCGCAATCACGAGACTGCCAGCCACTAAAGCATTATAAATCTGTTGATTGATATAGACTTTTTTGATTTTATCATTATCAATGAACTGGTAGCTGATTTCGCCATCGGTATCGCGGATTTTATGCTGATTGATCATCTGTACGATGGCAGCTTGCAGTTCTTTTTCCTGTAACTGGGCTTTTTTCGCTCGCTCAATGGCCTGATCTTTGGCCAGCTTTTCCTGTTGGTCCTGTGCAATCTTCGCCTTGATTTCAGCTTCACTGCTGTCACCCGTACGTTTTGCATGTACTGCCTGTTTAGACAGTTTTTTTGCTTTTTTATTATCGACCAGGCCAGCTTTTAACAATTGTGCCTGTAATGCATTTTTAACCATGAGAATTTCCAGAAATTAGTCGTGTTGATGCCGATAACGCAAATAGATGATCCAATAACTCAGGCTTAACAGAAAGCTGAGCGCCGTAGGAATCAGGAATGCATTCAATTTTAAATAAGGATAGGTCCAACTGGCAAGGATACCACCAATCAGAAAACCAAGAAAAATCAGCCCATGCAGAATGACGCGGCGAGATTCCACTTCCAGCCTTCGCAGGCGATAGCCCAAAGCCAGACCTAAGTCCGTGAGAACACCGGATAAATGGGTGGTCCTGATAATCGTGCCTTTATAATGGCTGACCATGGCATTTTGCAGACCCATGGCGACACAGGCCCAAAGCAGAGCATACCGTGGAAAATAGGGCAGTAATAACCAGCACAGAAAAATAAAAAAAGCCACCAGACTGAGAGGGTAGCCATACAGGCGTCTCAGGCGAAAGTGGCTGTTTCCAAGAATCAGGCCACTATACATAGAACCCATTACATAACACAGGATGATCAATACCAGATATAGCATCATTTCTGGCTGCCATTCTAGTAAAGCCATAGTCAGCATGCTGACATTACCGGTCATATGGGAAACAGACTGATTCAATACAGTCAGCAGTCCCAGCACGTTAATCATACCTGCATTCAGGGCAAGTAAAAACGCACCCAACTGTACCCACACGGGCAAACGCTGTAACGGCATAACAACATCATTAACAAAAAAATTATTGATTAATCAATATAAAATCAATTTAAAGCGCGGTCTACTGCTACCGTAAATAAAACATCGGTAGAGGAGTTTAAGGCAGTTTCAGTCGAGTCTTGCAAGACACTAATCACCATACCAATCGCAACCACCTGCATGGCAATATCCGAAGAAATTCCAAACAGGCCACATGCTACTGGAATGAGCAACAGGGAGCCACCGGCTACACCTGAAGCCCCACATGCAGATACCGCCGCAACAACAGACAGAATCAGCATGGTGCTAAAGTCTACGCTGATGCCCAGCGTATGAACTGCGGCTAAAGTAAGTACTGTAATGGTGACTGAAGCACCGCCCATATTGATGGTCGCACCTAGTGGAATTGCCACACTTGAGGTTGACTCACTCACTCCTAAACGCTTGGCCAGATCCAGATTAACAGGAATATTCGCTGCGGAACTGCGGGTAAAGAAGGCGGTAATGCCACTTTCCCGTAAGCAGGTAAAGACCAGAGGATAAGGATTACGGCGTGTGACCAGCGCCACCATTAAGGGGTTAATCACCAGAGCAACAAAAAGCATGGTGCCCAGAAGAACCGTGAGCAATTGGGCGTAGTTGGACAAGGTTTCAAGACCTGCTTCAGCAAAGGTCACTGCCACCAGACCAAAAATACCGACAGGCGCGAAACTAATCACCAGACGAATCACATGATTCACGGCAGAAGCAGTGTCATTCAGCAAGGTTTTGCTGCTGTCCGAAGCATGGCGAAATGCCATTCCCAAAGCCACTGCCCAAGCCAGAATGCCAATAAAATTGGCTTCCGAAATTGCCACTATCGGGTTTGCCACAAAGCTCAGCACTAAATTCTGCAAAATTTCACCCAGGCTCCCCGGTGGTTGCAAGTCAGCCTGGGCTGCAATGTCCAGAAATAACGTGCTTGGGAACAGCATGCTCGCCACAACGGCACTGAGTGCAGCCAAGAACATGCCGGCACCATACATCAGCATGATAGGACGAATCGCGAAATTGGTCTGACCAACTTTAAAATTCGCGATTGAAGCTAAGACCAGAACGAATACCAGAATCGGCGCAACAGATTTTAGTGCTTTAATAAACAGATCACCCAACAGACGGAGTGACGGCGCAGCTTCGGGAAAAACCACAGCTACGGCTACACCTAAAATAATGGCGATAATGATTCGAGAGACTAAACTTATACGCGAAAGGGCAGAAAACATAAGGTTGCCTTGTGAAAATTACGAGGGCGAAATTTAAAAAAAATTGGCACTATTTTATACTTAAATTTCAAAGGGATTGAAAATATTTTCAGATAAAAAATAAACCCTTGATATGAAATGGAAATTATAGTTAAAACCTTTTTTAAAATAATCGATTCTGTCCGTAAGATATCTATTTTGGGGCTTATTTTATCTTGAATTCCAGATTTTCATTTATCAAATAAATAGCAATTAAATATTAGGGCGTGTCCTCATTTGGCTTTACACCAAATAAACATGCAAGCAATGTAAATCATAGACTGATAATTTCGTGCAAGCTTATCAAATCGGGTAGCAATAGCACGGAAATGTTTTAATCTCGCAAAT
>NZ_VLSR01000017.1:0-53400 GCF_007558235.1 Acinetobacter sp. RF15B
CTTCTTGAGTAAGATGAGTATAGTTCATGATGCAACTTTGACTTTGGTCGGTCGGAAGCAAAATGCTAGCTCATCTTGCTTCCTTCCAATAATTTAATCTCTGTTGCACTTCATTTGAGAATCCAAGTGATAAAAAAGCGGCTGAACTGAGTCGCTTTTTTATTGGAATATGAGTTTTAGAGGCATTTCTATCAAGACACAGGAACCGGTTTTAAAACTAGATTTTGCAAATATAAAATTTCCTAGCCACAGCTTGGTAGCTGGCCAATATCTTAGCTGGCCGCCCTGCGTTTTATGGCCCTGAATCATTACTCCGGCAGGATGAACACTAACAACTTTATTTTCATAAGTGATTTGCTATTGGTTTTATTATTCAAACCAAAAAGCGATGCCAAGGCACCGCTTCTGAATAATCCTTTAGACGAATTACATCGGATAATCTTCTAGACAGTCATAAATTTCGACTTGATCTAGGCTGCCGGTTTCCATTGCCAAGCATAATGCGACAACTTTTATCGTATCTGTCAAAGATTTTTCATCTTTTAAGTCAATGCCTTGCTGTAATTCCTGCATACGCTCTGCCGGAATTTCAAGTGCATGCGCTGTTTCCGTTGCGTCCACTTGGTTAAAGAAGTGCGAAATTGCGTCTTTCAGTTCTGCATCCGATGCATTCAAAATTCCTTGGTTCAACTGCTCTGTCAGCAGATCAGTTGAAGAAGATAAAGCTTGAGAGAATTTTTGAGCAAGGTTTTGACCCAGCACATCAGTCATCTTTAACATGGAGATACCTTCAACAATAAAGGAGAAAAGGGAGAAAATAACCCAAAGGGATGTTTTAAATTGGTTGAAAATTAACCTATATTGAGTGGAAATGCAAAGCTTTGTAGATGACTGAGCAGTAGGATAATTTAAGAGAATAAGCCTTGAAATATATAACTATCAGATAAATATGAGCTTAAATGGGTTTTAGAGCCAAATTTGATTTTTTGGAGCTATATTAAAGGAATTATTTAGTAACATTTTGCCGATACGCCCCTGGACTTACACCTGTCCATTTTTTAAAAGCCCGATGAAATGCGCTGACTTCCTGAAAGTTCAATTGTTCACTGATGTCTTGCAAACTTTGGGCGGTACGGGTTAACAGCTCAATTGCGGTATCACGTCGAATCTCATTTTTAAGCTGCTGATAACTAAATCCTTCATTTTTTAGGCGCCGTTGCATCGTGGCTTCGGACATATTCATTTTCAGGGCCAGTTCATTGAATTCCAGCCATTCGGCGGGTGGAACCGTTAAAAGCCGTTTGCGAATTTGGGTGCTTAGCGCATAAGGGTTTTTAAACCGGACCAACAGATTGTCGGGCGTTCGCTGGATAAATTGATACCAGGAGTTTTGATCCTGCTTCACCGGCAGATGTAAATAGGCTGCATCAAACTGGATATAATTTTCGCTGGCCTGATATTCAATCTGTTCACAAAAACGGACTTTATAATCAAAATCCTCCAGCGGTGCAGCACACTTGAGTTGAATCTGATTCAGCAAAATTCGCTGTCCACTTAACCAGCATAAGAGAGAATGAATTAGCATTAGATAGGTTGCATAGCTAAACATGCGCTTGGTCTGCTTCTGGTCATAAATCAGAATATAGGCGAAATTTTCCTGAACCATGAGGGTGCTGTGCAGGTCGTCCAGAACCAGATTAAAAAATTGCAGGATTTGTTGCAGGGCTTTTTCCAGCGTGTCGGCCTGTAACAGCATTCTAGATAAGAGCTTAAAACTGCCACGGCGCATCGGATGGCTATCCATCCCGAAAAACTCATCATTCATGCTGTCGGCAAGTACAGTCCACAAGGCGGCATATTGCGCGACAGAAACCCGGGCTTTGGCTGAGTGAAGAATTTCTAGCGGAATACCGGCTTTATTTAAGATTACAGAAATATCATAGTGCTGCGCTTTGGCATTTAACAGCGCTTCATGAACCAGATCAATCGAGATCGTTCCCTTACTATATTTCAAGGCAGGTAAATGCATGGCCAGTCCAATTTTCCTTTTTTATTGTCCAAATCCATCAATCAAGATGCGATATTTGGAAATTGTACAGAATTAAATCTCTGTTTACTCTGCCTATTAAGTCTTAACTTGCCAAACTATCTTAATAGGACATTAAAATGAAGATTCAGGGAAAAGTCATTGTGGTTACAGGTGGTGCATCAGGTCTGGGTGCCGCCACCGCCACGCATCTGGTAGAGCAGGGTGCACAAGTGATTCTTGTTGATATGAACCAGGAACTAGGCATTGCCTTAGCGCAGCAGTTGGGCGAACAGGCTGAATTTGTGCAACTGGATGTCACTGATGAGCAGGTAGTAGAAAACTTTTTTGCTCAGGTGGAAAATAAATATGGTCAGCTCAATGGTCTTGTGAACTGCGCCGGAATCGCACCTTCAGCGAAGGTGCTGGGCAAGAAGGGTATTCACGAGCTTGCTATGTTCCAGAAAGTATTAAATATCAATGTGGCTGGCACCTTTAATATGTTGCGTCATGCAGCGGCATTAATTGCAAAATATCAACTGCAATCAGACGAAGAAGAACGCGGTGTCATTGTGAATACGGCTTCAGTTGCCGCCTTTGAGGGGCAGATCGGTCAAAGTGCTTATGCTGCTTCTAAAGGTGCTGTGGTTGCCATGACTTTGCCTTTGGCACGTGAGTTGGCGCGTGAAGCGATTCGTGTAATGACCATTGCACCGGGCATTATGGAAACGCCCATGTTGAAAGGCATGCCACAGAATGTACAGGATGCCTTGGGGCAGATGGTTCCTTTTCCACCACGTCTGGCCAAACCTCAGGAATTTGCTCAATTGGTCGGTCACATCTTTGAAAATAGTTATTTAAATGGTGAAGTGATTCGTCTGGATGGGGCGATTCGTATGGCAGAAAAATAAAGATTTGAGCTTAAAGGGCATAAAAAGATCGGGTAAAAACGCCTTTTTAGCTATTTACCCTGTATTAAAAAATAAGAAAGATCAGTAAAGGAAATACACTGTGCTTTTAAATGATGAACAAAAAATGATTCAGGAGATGATGCGTAACTATTCGCAGCAGAAACTGAAGCCTACCGCGGCCTTGCGCGATAAAACGGCCCAATTTCCAGCTCAGGAACTCAAAGAACTGGGTGAGCTGGGAGCGCTGGGAATGACCGTTGCCGAACAGTGGGGCGGTGCAGGTCTGGACTATGTTTCTCTGGTATTGGCACTGGAAGAAATTGCCGCCGGAGATGGGGCTATCTCGACTATTGTCAGTGTGCAAAACTCCCTGCCTTGTGGCATTACTCAGCGTTATGGCACAGAAGAACAAAAGCAGACCTATTTAACCAAACTGGCTTCGGGTGAATGGCTGGGTTGTTTCTGTCTGACTGAACCACAGGCTGGCTCAGATGCCAGTGCTTTGCAATGTAAAGCAGAACGTGATGGAGATGAGTGGGTACTCAATGGCACCAAGCAATTTATTACCACTGGCAAACATGCCCAGATTGCCCTGGTGTTTGCAGTCACCGATAAGTCTGCTGGCAAGAAAGGTATTTCATGCTTTCTGGTACCGACAGATACGCCGGGTTATCTGATTTCAGGTCTGGAAGAGAAAATGGGCCAGCATTGTTCTGATACGGCCACGATTATCTTTGATCAATGCCGGATTCCAGCTCAAAACCTGTTAGGACAGGAAGGTGAGGGCTACAAAATTGCCTTGTCTAATTTAGAATCTGGCCGGATCGGGATTGCAGCACAGTCTGTGGGCATGGCACGAGCTGCGCTGGATGCCGCAGTGGAATATGCCAATGAGCGCAAATCTTTTGGGGTGGAACTGGTTCAGCATCAGGCAGTAGCCTTTCGGCTTGCTGATATGGCGACCCAGATTGAAGCAGCGCGACAACTGACTTTGCATGCAGCTACTTTGAAAGATGCCGGTTTAGCATGCTTGAAAGAAGCCTCTATGGCCAAACTGTTTGCTTCGACGATTGCAGAGCGGGTCTGCTCGGATGCCATTCAGATTCATGGCGGATATGGCTATGTGTCGGATTTCCCCGTAGAACGTATTTATCGGGATGTACGCGTCAGCCAGATTTATGAAGGGGCTTCAGATATTCAGCGTCTGGTGATCGCCCGGGAGGTCAGCAAAATCTAAGGCGCAGGGCGAATAGGACTTTTCAAATCCTGCAGGCCTATTGATGGATATGGAAATTGTAGAAGGTGATAAAGCATGGTGAATTATTGATTCAATCGAAAAGCCACTCGCTACAAGGACAGCAACACATGCTCTGAAGCTAAAGCAGCTTTTAACCTGCCTGTAATGGACTTCGCAGGCAGTAGAGAGAACAACAATTACAACGGACACAGACACATCGTCTGGACATACAACAGAAATAGAGGTTGTCGGGATGAAGACACTAGAACAAGCATATCGCGAATTTGATTTTGACATGATAGTTCAACAACAGCTGGCAGGAACGCCGGAGGCACTCAATGCTTATACAGAATGCTGCGGACGCTATCTGGGCCAGAACCGGACTGCGCTGATCTGGGAAAGTAAAAATGGCACAACACAGCATTGGAGTTTTGAGCAGCTGGCAGACGCTTCAGCACAGCTTGCCCACTATATGACAGCACTCGGTTTGCAGGCAGGTGACTGCATTGCTGGTCTGCTTCCGCGTACTCCTGAATTACTGATTACTATTCTTGCCACCTGGCGTATTGGTGCTATTTATCAGCCTTTATTTACGGCTTTTGAGAGTAAGGCGATTGAACATCGGATTAATACGGCTCACACTCAACTGATTGTTGCTAACCAGGAACAGCGTCCAAAACTGAACGGGCTGGATATTCCTCATATTTTAACGGTGCAACCAAGTCCAGAAAATGCGGCTCGAGATGCTGATTTCTGGGCGAAGCTTAAAAAGTACCCTACCGAGTTTGACACGGTTCAGGGCGGTTTAAGTGATATTTTTCTGATGATGTTTACCTCAGGTACGACTGGTCTGGCGAAATCCGTCCCTGTGCCTTTAAAAGCTCTGCTGGCCTTTAAAGGTTATATGTTGCACGCCGTAGATTTGCGTGAAGAAGACTCATTCTGGAATCTGGCCGATCCCGGTTGGGCTTATGGTTTGTACTATGGCATTGCCGGTCCATTGAGTCTGGGGCATAGCATTATTATGGATGAACGTGCTTTTAGTGTAGACCATGCAGTTGAGATTATTAAAAAATATCAGGTCAATAATTTAACCGGCTCACCAACGGCATTCCGGATGTTCTTTGGTTTTAAAGAAAAATTTGATGCCGAAATCAGTTCATATTTACGTGTGGTCAGTAGTGCAGGTGAACCTTTAACTCCAGAAGTCATTCAATGGTTTAACCATGAACTGGGAGTAAATATCCACGACCAGTATGGACAGACTGAGCTAGGAATGGTGATCGCCAATCATCATGCACTGGATCATCACAAGAAAATTGGTTCAGCCGGTTTTGCGATTCCGGGGCATCGCTTTGCAGTGCTTAATAATGACCTTCAGGAGGTAGCAAAAGGTGGCATTGGTACTTTGGCGATGGATTGTACTGCTTCACCGCTGATGTGGTTTGAAGGCTATGGCGGTCATAACCGGAAGGCTTTTGCCGGCCAGTATTATTTAACTGGTGATACGGTCAAACTAAATGAATATGGCGGGGTTGATTTTATCGGACGTGCTGACGATGTCATTACAACTTCAGGGTATCGGGTGGGACCTTTTGATGTGGAAAGCACCTTGCTTGAATGTGAAGAAGTGCTGGAATCTGCTGTGATTGGCAAGCCTGATCCGGAGCGTACCGAAATTGTGAAAGCCTTTGTGGTATTAAAGCCACAGTGCTTGGCCAGTGAAGAGCTGAGGCTCAAACTTCAGCACTATGTACGTTCACGACTGTCCAAGCATGCTTATCCCAAAGAAATAGAGTTTGTGAAGGATTTACCAAAAACCTCAAGCGGTAAAATTCAACGCAACCTGCTCAAGCAACAAGAAATTGCAAAAACTCAGGACATTCAACAGGTCAGTTAATAATTTTACTTATCTTAAGGTCGCGGTTGCGGCCTTTTTTTATCGGATTTGATTTGGTGAGGTCTAAAACTGATTAAACTCAATAACTGCTCTTTGTGATTACAATGTCATTTCATTTTTCTGGGAAATTTAAGTTTATCAAAAAATTAGCCCCTTTTAAAAAGAGGCTAAAAGGAGAGAAAGGTTTAAAAATTATAAGTTTATTTTCGCATGTTCTGCATCTGGCTTTTCCGGTTTTCCAGTAACATTGCCTTTGAGTACTTTAAGTAAATGCGTCACTTTATTGTCGGTAATATTCCAGTATTCTGCACTGAAGGCTTTGGCCACCAGAACACGAATACTAGGATCATCCTTGCCGTCAAACCAGTTTTCCGCCCACGGATTCCATAATTTTTCAATGAGTGCACGATCGGTACTGATTTCACCATGCGCACTGATAGACACATAAGTATCATCCGAAGGCTTGGCAAATGACAGGCCTAAATGATGGCGTCCTGTAGTGATGGCCTGCACAATATCATTGGTATCTTTCATAATGAAATATAAGTTCTGGTTTTCATTCATTCCCTCAAAATTCAGCATTGTCATAGGCTGAGAGTGGATTTCTTGAGTCTCGGTCTGATGGCTGATCATGGTAAAACGAACACCTTTAATCAATTCCCATAATTTTTCACGATCATTATGCTCTGAATAAGATTCGGTCATACAAATTCTTCCTTCTATTTTAGATGGGGTTTTCTGGGTGACTACTTAAACAGCTTAATCTGATTTATAGGAGCAGGCAGAAGGTCTCACTGAACTTATACATTTTCAAACTGAAACACAGAGTGTGAATACAGAAGCACTCAAAAGAGTGCTATCTATTAAAGTTCGTTCAACAGAATAAGCAAAATAAGCGCCATGAATAAAGGCAGCATTCAAATGATTTCTACTTGATGCTGCGGGTTAAGCTGATATGCTATTTGACGCCCAATTGCATTCTCCTTTATTAAATCGCTATTGAAGCGCTGTGACATTGATCACATTCTTATTGGTATGACATTTCCATATTTCTATAAAGGTAATTTTTGGGTAAGCGCTTTTTAAACATTTTGGAACAAGGAAAGACGTTGTCTACATTCACGATGGATGCTATCTCCCCGGAACTTGAATTGACAGATGCCGAATTGCACCTGTATAGCCGTCAGATTTTATTAGAGGGCTGGGATATTGAAGCACAGGAACGACTGAAACTGTCAAATGTCTGTATTGTGGGGTGTGGCGGGATCGGTTGTGTGCTGGCAGAACTGTTGGCGCGGGCTGGTGTGGGTAAAATCACCCTGATTGACCCAGATACGATTGAGATGAGTAATCTGCAACGTCAGCTGGCTTTTACCCCCGAAGATCTGGGTTTCTATAAAGCAGAAATCCTGGCTAAAAGGTTGAGACAGATTAATCCGCATGTACGGGTTGAATCTATTAATCGGGCTTTAACGACTGAAAATGCGACTGCTCTCATCCAGCATCAGGACTTGGTGCTGGATGGTTGTGATCAGTTTGCAACGCGTTATCTGGTGAATCAAAGTTGTGTAAAATTAAATGTGCCCTTATTGAGTGCCTCTGCCATTGGATTTCAGGGGCAGTTATTTATGATTGAAGGGGATTCCGCCTGTTATGCCTGTCTGTTTCCTCCAGAAAATCAGGCAGATGAAAGCCTGCGTTGTGCGGATTCAGGTGTGTTGGCCACCACACCCAATGTCATGGCCAGTTTGCAGGCCCACCATGCTTTGCTTTACCTGGGCTTAGGAAAAATGCCATTGAGACAGAAGTTTCTGCTGTGGGATGGCCTCAATTTCAAACAGCGAATTTTAAGTTTCCAAAAAGATACAGATTGCCCGGTTTGTCAGGCAAGATAAGCCTGCAAATTTTATTTTTTTTGCTACACTGCGTGTAATTAATTTTTCCTAAGACATTATGAAAAACAATATCTGGTTAGATGGACTTCGTTCAGTGGCCCGTATGGGAGAAACTGCGGTCGTTGCAGCAAAGGCGGGCATTAAATATGCAACTGAAAAGCCGAGCAATGCCAAACTCATGCGTGAAACTTTTGAATCTTTAGGTTCGACTTATATCAAGCTCGGGCAGTTTATTGCCAGCACACCTTCGCTGTTTCCGCGCGAATATGTAGAGGAGTTTCAGGGCTGTCTGGATCAAACACCGACTTTGCCCTTTAGTTATATCCAGCAAGTCTTAGCCTCTGAGTTTGCTGATCGTAATCTGGATGAAATTTTCGCTTCAATTGATGAAACGCCGCTAGCGTCTGCTTCTATTGCGCAAGTTCATGCTGCCAAGCTGGTGTCTGGCGAAAATGTCGTGATTAAAGTGCAAAAGCCGGGTGTGGAAACCATTCTTTACACTGACCTGAATGTGCTGCACTGGGCCACCAAGCTGCTGGAAAAAGCTGTACCTAAAGTTAAATTTGCGTCTCTGGCCGATATTGTGGAAGAAATTAAAACCCGCATGGTACGTGAAGTTGATTTTATCGAGGAAGCGCAAAACCTGGATGATTTTGTCAACTATCTCAACGTGACCAATAATCAGGCAGCAACAGCACCTAAGGTTTATCATCAATATTCTACCCGTCGGGTCTTAACCATGGAGCGTCTCTATGGGGTGTCATTGACGGACTTTGAAGTGGTCAAGAAAATTTCTAAAGATCCATCACAGGTGTTAATTACTGCAATGAACACCTGGTTTGGTAGCTTGATGATGTGTAATAGCTTCCATGCGGACTTGCATGCCGGTAACCTGATGTTGTTGGAAGATGGCCGGATCGGTTTTATTGATTTTGGTATTGTGGGGCAATTGAAGCCAGAAGTCTGGACTGCATGTATGGCCTTTATGGAGGCTTTGCAACACACCAATTATGAATTGATGGCAGAGAACATGCTAAAAATGGGCATGACTGCAGTCGAGATTGACACCAAAGTTCTGTCAGCCGATCTTGAGCGTTTATTTAGCGGTGTACTGATGTCTGATCCTCAGGAGCTACTGAGTTCAAATCCTGCTGATCTGAATGATATCATGATGGATATGGTGGCCGTCGGTGAACGTCATGGTATTCGTTTCCCACGTGATTTTGCCCTGTTATTCAAGCAAATGCTGTATTTTGATCGCTTTATGCGAATTCTTGCACCGTATACCGATATTTATGCCGACCAGCGTCTGCAAATGGTGCAGGATATGGATCCTAATCTGCTGTTAAAGCATTAATTAAATCCCGCTTATCCTTTCTTTCATTCAAGTAAGGGAAGGATTTCCCCAAAAAGTTCTTTTTTATTCAAGGAGGGCTTTGGGGAGTTGACTTATCAATATCCTATTCTCGAGTGATCAAATGGACGCAATTATTATTGAAGGCTTAAAAGTCGATACGGTGGTCGGCTGCTTTAATTGGGAGCGTCAAATCATTCAGCCTTTATTGCTGGATTTGACCATCCATACCAGTCTGGAACAGGCATCACAATCAGATAGGCTGGACGATACGCTAAACTATGCCGAAATTTGTGAGATTTCAGCACGTGTGATTCAGGAAGCACAGCCAGAATTGATCGAACATGCAGCAAAATTGGTGCTGGATGCGCTTTTTACTACCTTTGAAAGTATAGAATCGATTATGATTACGATCCGTAAGCCTGCCATCATCGCGCAAGCCAATTCTGTAGGGATACGTCTTGAACGCCACCGAAACGATATTCGCCTTAGCACTGGCGAGTAATTGTCATCCACAGCACCATTTTCAGACTGCACAGCAATGTATTTCACAATGGGGAGAGGTAAAATTCTCGCCTATATATGCAATTCCATGTCGTGATGCGATTGGTTCAGATTACTGGAATGGCGCCTGTCTGCTATCCAGCCATATTTCTGTTGAGGAATTAATCAATTTTCTTAAGCAGCTGGAAGCAGACTCGGGACGGGTACGTCCATCCCATCAGATCACTCTGGACGTCGATTTAATTGCATGGGGGCCTGATCTGGCCCATATGCAGCTGAATGAGAAAAAACTGCCGCTGGCATTGGATGTCAAAATTCCTATGTGGGATGTATGGAAAAATGATCTTTTTCAACATCAGGCACACGCTTTTCCTGTTATCCAGCCTTAAGACCTGAATATTAATTGCTTCATTAGACGATATAGTTTTAAGCTAAATGGATGACTTGTTTATTATTGATTTTTGATCAATTTGGATAAATCGTCTTCAAATAGTCTGTTTTATTATTTTTGGTGCTGATGAACAAATAAAAATAATTATAAGTATAAAAAAAGCTTGTTTTAATGGGAAGGAAATAATTTTTTCGATTTTAAATTGGCATTATTTTTATCTAAATTAAGTTTAAAATAGAATACAACGTGGATTTAAGTCCGCGTTATATTCATTCTGATGTTCAGAATAGCGATATTGTTATGAACTAACAGGTACTAAATCTTCTTTGATCATCACATGGTGGATTTCTTCGTCCACCGCAGCGATCATCATCTTATGTTAGGGCGAAAAAAAGCTCACCTTACGATGAGCTGTTGGGCTTGGTTAGCAATTAGATATAATAACTGGTTTGGGTCATTAATTTTGAAATTGCAGTCATGGTCATCCGTACGGGAGCAGGCAAATCTACGCCACCTGCGGCCAGCGCTGTATCGCGGTGATGCAGCTCATCTTCATTCATTTGCTGCAAAATGCGTCGGGAGCGCTCGTCTTGCGCGGGAAGCTGACGAATATGATGCTGCAAATGTATGCTGACCTGACGCTCAGTTTCTGCCACAAAACCCAGACTATATTTGTCACCCGCAATTCCGGCAATGGCGCCCATACCAAAAGACAGACCGTACCAGACCGGGTTCAGCAAACTGGTATGACTGTCCAATTCTTTAAGCCGGTCTTCACACCATGCCAGATGATCCTGCTCTTCAATAGCTGCCTGTTGCATTTCCCGACGAACATTGGGAAGCTTTGCTGTCAAAGCCTGCCCGTGATAGAGTGCCTGGGCACAGACTTCACCACTGTGATTAACTCGCATCAGGCCAGCGACATGGCGTGCATCGCTCACCGTTAACTGGGTCTCTACCAATTGGGCTGGATTTTCACGTTGTGCAGAAGTACTCCCCGGAACAAGACTGCGTAGTGCCTGGTCAAAGGAATGAATAAGTTTATCGACACCTGTATATTGACGCATGAATTAATCCTCCAAGGGGGCGTTTGCGGTTTTGAGCATGGATTTGAGCCGGTAGAGTAGCCAGACAGTGAAGATGCCACTCAAGACTGCGGTAATACAAAAAAGTATTTTAAGATCAAACTCTAGAACGCTTAAAATAATAATTGAAAATATAGCAGAAGATACCATGAAAACAGCATTCAGGATGTTATTTGCAGCAACCACACGCGCACGATGTGAGCGAGGAGAATGAGCCTGCATCATGGCATATAACGGGACAATATAAAAACCGCCACTGATGCCCAGCAAGGTTACTGCCAGCATGACATGATAATAGCTCCAGCCTTGCTGAAATACCTCAGCCAGGCCGAGCAAAGCACCGCTACGTTCAGGAATGGCAGCCAGGCTTGCTGCCAGATAGAGGGCAAAAATAACCAGCCCAACTGCACCAATCGGAACCATTTTAATATTGACTTCGGTGCCGCCCAATCTGCGGCATAAATAAGAACCAAGGCCAATCCCGACTGAGAAAAAAGTCAGCAGCAGGCTGGCTACATTTTCCGAGGCATGCAGGTTTTGTAGGGTCAGTTGGGGAATCTGGGTCAGATAGGTCGCCCCATAGAACCAGTACCAGGAGTTACCCAGTAAAATTAAAAAAATCAGCGGCAAGCTTTTTGCATATTTTAACGTCTGAAAACTGGTGCGAAAAAAATTCCAGTCAATCTGAATGTCGGGGGCTGGAATACTCTGTTTCAATATAGAGCGACTAGACCAATACCCCAGCATGGCAATTGTCAAGATAGTCAGACTAATCCAGAGCAGATGACCATTTGAGGCTGCAATAACAGTGCCGCCCAGAATCATACCAAACAGGATGGCCAGTGATGTGCCAGACTGAAACAGGGCATTTCCAGACATCAGCTCATCTGGCTTCAGGACTTCAGGTAAAATGGCGTATTTAATCGGGCCAAAGAACGTGGACTGGGTGCCCATCAAAAACAGGGCAAAGAGCAAAATCCATAAATTCCCCAGTAAAAAACCGATGGTTCCCAAAATCATAATGACGATTTCTAGAATCTTTAAATAACGAATCAGTTGGGCACGTTCATATTTGTCAGCAATCTGTCCGGCAGTGGCTGAAAAAATGAAATAAGGCAGGATAAACAGCAAGGCAGCCAGGTTGTTCAGCGTGCTGATATGGGTACTCTGTTGAATCCAGCCATAGGTGATGACCAGTAATAAAGCCTGTTTGAAAACATTATCATTTAAGGCGCCAAAAAACTGGGTCAAAAACATCGGTAAAAAACGACGGGAGCCCAGCAGATGTTCGTTATTATTCATAGACACGTGCTACATTAAGTTTTATGAAGAAATGTGAGAGATGCGTAAACATTCGGAAAAATCATGTAAGATACTTTCGGCTAGGTGAAGGTAAAAACCAGTAATTTAAGTTCTTTAGCTTATATTTTTTGGTCAAATAATCAATTAAAGAATGTATTTGTTTAGAGTTTGCTATGCTTGCAAAAAGAAATTTTAAAAAAACGATGCTGAATCGTAGTATGGGGAACCTCATACCACATCATGGCCGGACATGGCTGTGTATGAGCATATTTTTTATGATGTGGTCACATCAGGGCATAGCACAGACTGAACAGGCAGCAGACACTCCAGTCGCAGTGTCCCGAACGGAAAAGGTTGAAGAGCTGTCTCAGGAAGCCCTTCGCCAAGGTCTGGTTAATTCCGAAAGTGAAGCGGTCGAAACCATACAACAGGCACTGGTGCCGCAAATATCCGTTGATAGTATGCAGATGTTGCAAGAGCAGCAAAATGCCGGTGGTATTCTGGAAGAGTTTAGTCCAATTGAATTTGAAGATCTGGAAAACCTGCCGATGCAGAGTATTGACCAGAGCATGGCCAATGAAATTTACCGTGTCGCTGAAGAAGCTAAACGTGAAGCACAGGATTATCGCAATACCCAGCAGACTGAAACGGTGGTAGATATCAGTCAGCAGGAATTGCTTGAAATAAATCAGGCGCCAGTAAATGTTGATCAGCTGATGCAGTCTATTCGGGCAGATAGCAACATTAGCGTACAGAGTAATGAGGCGGCTCGGACTTTAAGAGATATTCCGGGGCCGACCGAGCCGGAAGATGCCAAAAAGCCCAATATCGTAAAACGACTCTGGTATAAGCTGCGCCCACCACGTCAGATCATGATCGCCAGCACACCCCGGATCAGTGCTGAAGTCATCATTATGAATGGGAATGGTACTGCCGAGAGTAATGGCGTACTGAATCGTAGATATGAGTCTGAAGCTTATAATAATTTAAGCAATAATATCCGTGCCAAACTGTCCAGTTTTACGCAGGAATCCTTTGAGGATTTTTCTTCGGCATTGCCCCAATTACGCAACCTGTCCAAGCAGGCAGCGCAGGCAGTGGGCTATTATAATGCCGAGTTTAAGTTTGAACGAGTGTCGGATAGTCGCGTAAGAGTCCGGGTAATACCCAATGAGCCCGTACTGATTAGCAGTCATCAAGTGGAATTTACCGGACCCGGGGCAGAGCAGCCACAATTCCAGGTTATTGGTCTTTTACCGGAACAGGAAGAAGGTGATATTTTCAATCATGGTGCCTATGAAACCACCAAAGGCAGGATTGTTGAGGCAGCCAGTCATAATGGCTATTTCGATTCCTTCTGGCGCCTGCATGATGTATTGATCAAACAGCCGCAAAATACAGCGGATGTCAATCTGCGCTTTGAAACCGGTGAACGCTATAAGCTGGGACAAGTTGAATTCAGAATGAGTGATCCTGAAAAAGAATTTCCGCTGGACCCAGATATTCTGGAGAGTCTGGTGACCTGGAAAGATGGGGCTGACTATGCCTTCTGGCGTGTCAATAGCCTGGCCAACAACCTGACCAACTCGCGTTATTTTAACTATACACTGGTTGATGCGATACGTCCTGATCCGGTGGACAGAGAGCTAGAACTGGCTCCTGATATTCAGAACCTGATTGAACAGCAGAAACTGGAAGAGGGTGGTTCTACCGCAAATGTTCCTCAAAAACCGGCTACTTCTACTGAAGTCACGCAAAATGTCGTGGATGAAAGTCAATTTGCTGGTATACAGGATCAGGAAAATCCGAGTCTTATGAGCTTGCGTGTGGAGCAGAAAAGCAAGGAAAATGAGCAGGACCGTTTAAAAGCACAGGCACGTGAAGAGAAGAAAGTTCCGGTCATTGTGACTTTAAATGCAGACCGCCTGAATAGTGCTGAAGTCGGTATCGGTTATGGTACAGATACTAATGTACGCTTACGTGGGCAGTATCGCCGTGCCATTGTCAATAAACGTGGTCATTCATTTGACGCCAACCTTGAGCTTTCCGGGATCCGCCAGTCAGTTGATGGCCGCTATAATATTCCATATCATCATCCTCTCAATGACTATGTCAGCATTGTGGGCGGGTATGAACGTGAAGAGCGGGAAGATGTCGCTCAAGATACAGGCCTGCTAATTGAGTCGGCCGTACTAGGCGCAGACCGGCTTATTAAAAATCCACTGGGGAATTGGCAGCAGGCCTTTGGTGTGCGTTATCGTCTGGACCGGCTGACACAGGACGGTTCGGTTGACTTTAACCAGATTCCAGAAGCTTTTAGATTTAATTCCGCTGCTGAGCAGCAGTCTCTTCTGTTTGGTTATGAAGTGTCACGCACGGAGAGTGACCGCCGGATTAATCCGACCAAAGGCTTTAAGCAGATTTATAAGGTCGAACTTGGGAGTGAGGCTTTATTGTCTGATGCCGATATGGCCATCCTTAATGCGGGCTGGCGTTTTATCTATTCATTGGGAGAAAATGCTGACCATCAATTTGTTGGTCGTGCCGATCTGGGCTATATTTTCACAGAAGATTTTGCCAAAGTACCTTATAACCTGCGTTATTTCAGTGGAGGCGATCAAACCATTCGAGGTTTTGATTATAAGAGTCTTTCGCCTGAAATTGATGGCTTTAAAGTTGGGGGGCAGGCTTTGGGTGTAGCCTCACTTGAATATAATTACCAGTTCAGGGAAGGCTGGCGAGCTGCAGTCTTTGCAGATGCCGGCAATGCCTATAATGAGGATTTTAGCAATCCGACTGAATATGGTGCGGGGTTGGGAATTCGCTGGGCCTCACCGATTGGCCCGATTCGGGTTGATGTTGCAACCGGATTATCAGATGACAGTCATCCAATCCGACTGCATTTCTTTATTGGCTCACCGTTATAAAACATTCATTTTTTAAAAAGATTTATTTGGGTACGTTATGGTCGAAAACCAACCACAGCCGGAACAAGAACAACCAAAGAGAGTGCCAAAGCAGCGCCGTATATTGAGAAGTATCCTATTGTCGGTACTTTTCTCTATCATTTTTTTGCTCTCTGTTCTGGCAGTTCTGTTTTCGACTAATCAGGGCAGCAAGTTTTTGCTGGAACAGGTCATGCAACGCCAGCAGATTATTCATTATGAATATGAAGGCGGGAATTTATGGCGTGGGATCATTTTAAAAAACATCCTGGTCAGTCTGGAGGCTGTAGATGTCAAAATTGACCGGGCTGATGTTACCTTGGGCTGGCGTGCGATACTCAAAAAGGAAATCCATCTCAATAACGCAGATGTGACGCATTTGCAGGTGATTAATAAAGGTCCTTCCAGTAATGAACCTTTCAAGTTTAATGCAATCCGTCTGCCTTTTGAGTTGCGTGTCGATCATCTGCTGCTTGACCATCTGCTAATTAAAACCCAGACCACTGCGGTGGATGTATTTAATATTGAATTAAATGATGCCTTATGGTCAGGAACTGAACTGAATTTTGAAGATTCCCGTATGGATATGGGGTATCTGTCGGTACGCGAAGCGAGCGGAAAAATGCAGTTTGAAGGCAAGTATCCACTTGATGCTCAAGGTATTGTAAATCTGCCTGCGTTAAGAGAAAGCCTGAATGTCCATGATATTCATCTACGGGCAAGAGGTACGCTGGATACGATTCAGGCCGGCGTTGCCACGAATACTCCTGATCTGCTGACCGGATGGGTAATCTTGCATCCGATGCGCCCTCATGTACCGATGAAAGGTGAGCTGAAGTTTAAAGAATATCACTGGCCAATTCTGCCTGAACAGAAGCTGTTTACTCAGGATGGTATTGCTGAATTTAATGGGGATATTGAACGCCTGAATTTAAATGTGCGCACTGACCTGAGCGGAGAAAATATTCCGCGAGGTGAATATAATGCGGTGATGCATACCGATCTGGTCAATCAGCTTAATATTAGCGACCTGAATGGACAGCTCATGAAAGGTTCAGTCAGCTTGGTAGGAACTGTGGGCTGGTCAGACCGGGTGGATTGGGAACTAAGCGGTCGTATGAAGGGGATTGATCCCAAGCATGAACGTATTCCACAAGTGCTTCAGGATTTTTTGCCGCCTAGTCTGGATGGCAAGATAGCCTCAGCAGGTCATCTGGAAAAGGGTATGCATCTGACCGCTCTGGTCGATTTTGACCGCTATGAAAGCTGGAAGCTCAAGCTGGATCAAGCCCCACAAAAAGCTAACAAGCCGGAACCGATGCTACTGGATGTTGCCTGGAATAATATTGATCGTGCTGTCCCTTATATTGGCTGGCTGAGCAGTGACTCAGGGGATGTCAAACTGGCACTACGAGAAGGTCAGCAAAACATCCATGTGGCGACCAAGGTGAGTAGACATGAGGACGGCGTGCTGCCGCCAGGAATGTATCGGGCGCAGCTTGATCTCAAAGATAATATTCTGCGAGTGCCAGACTTTAATTATGGTGCTGATGCACAGGCCGGCAGCTTAAGCGGTAATGCGGTCATTGAGTTGCCGGACGAAAAACGTCAGCTGAAATGGAGCACCGTATTAAATGCCAAGGAGCTGAATACACAAACGATTGCTGCGGCTTCACCCATTGACCGTTTAAATGGTCAAATCAAGGCGAATGGCTATGCGCAACCAAATCAGCAGATTATTAAAGTAACGGGTGTGGATTTAAGCGGCAGACTGGCTGATCAAAATGAAACCGTACATTTAAAAGGAACCAGTGGAATTGCCCTGTTATTCCATAATGAAAAAGCCGGCGGCGGATTTAAGGGCTATGCGGTGAATTATAATGGTTCATTAAGCAGTAGCCAGTTAAAAGCCAGCAAAGGGATGCTTAAAGTACGCCTGTCTGGAACGCCGGATATGTTGCGTATCGCAGAGCTACGACATGATGGAATCGCCGGGAAAATCAATGCCAATGGTCGCGTTCATCTGGCTAAAGGAATTGGCTGGGATATTAACGCCTCACTCATACGTTTTAAGCCACAATATTTTAATGCCAAGCTGAAAGGCGAGATTTCAGGCAACATCCAGACCCGTGGGCTGTGGTCAGATCAGCTGAAACGTATTCAGATTCAACGTTTGAACCTGGCAGGGATATTAAACGACAAACCGGTTCGGGGCACAGGTAATCTGGCGGTCATTATTAATTCAAATCAGCGTGGCTTTGTACCGGAGCAGTTTGAAGCCAATAATCTGTTTCTGTCTTATGCTAGCAACCAGATTCAAGCGACCGGCAATGCGCAGAACTTGCAGTTAAAAGTGAATGCACCCGCCTTGTATGAGTTATACCCAGGCTTGAAAGGCCGGGTACAAGGTTATATTAATATGCAGTCCCAGCCGCGTTTGCAGGCTTCAACCAATCTTGCGATTGATAATTTAGCCTTTAAGCGGCTGTTCAGTGTGCAGCAGGTTCGGGTGCGCGGTCAGCTACCGACTTCACAAAACACGCCGACTTTATTAACTGCAACTATGGAGCGCTTACGTAGCGGATCACGGGAAATTGCTCATGGAGAGGTTTCTCTGGCGGGTACCCGTTCTGCACATATTTTAAAGGTTCGGGCAGAAAACCGCCTGTCAAAATTCTTTATCCAGCTGGCGGGTGGTTTTAATGCGCAAAATAACTGGTTGGGCCAGATTCAAAATGGTGACTTTGACTCCTTAAGAACTCATCTGGTGCAACGTCAAAATGTAGCGGTGATTTATAATACTGCTCAATCTGATCTTTTCATTGGTGCGCATTGCTGGATGAGTCAGCAAAGCCAGTTGTGCTTTGATCAGCCTGTTCGGGTGAATCCAGCGCGAGGCAATGTCTCTTTTGTGACCAAAAACCTCGACCTGAATGACTTTAGTGCCTTCTTGCCTGAAGGCTTGGCTCTGACCGGTAAAATTAACGGTTATGCCAAAGCTTCATGGGCTAAAAATGCCAAGCCAAAAATTGATGCCCGTCTGGTCACCCGCAGTGGTGTGGTCGGACTGTCTTCTGAAGATCCGGAATATCTGGGTTCGACCCTTCAGTATGATGAAGTGGGGCTGATCGCCAAGAGTGTTGCCCAGGGTTTACAGATTCGTTTAGATGTGAAAACGCCGGATATTGGTACGGGTTATGCCAATGTCATTATTGATCCGTATCAGGACAGCAAGCCAATGCGTGGTGAGATTGCCTTTAATCAGGTGCAGCTCAAAGTGTTTAAGCCATTTGTTCAGGATATCCGAAATCTGGAAGGGATTTTATCCTATGCCGGTAAGGTGGGCGGCACATTAAGAGATCCATTACTTGAAGGCGAAGTCCGGGTGAAAGATGCTGCCATCAGTATGATTTCCTTGCCGGTGAATCTGACCAATGTCCAGCTTTATTCATCCATTCGCCAGAATAGCGCCACTATTAATGGTGCATTTAATAGTGGTCGTGGAGCAGGGACGCTGACGGGTTCGGTTGATTGGAAAGGCGATCCGCGTGTTCAGTTAAAGCTGCAAGGGGAAAATCTGCTGATCCGTCAGGCACCGCTGATTGCTGCAGTGGTTACTCCTGATTTGTCCTTGGATATGTATCCATTAAATAAAAAGCTCAGCCTGCGTGGCAAGGTAGAGGTACCACGTGCGCTAATTTCCATGCCAGAAGCCTCTGAACCGGTGGTGGGTCTGTCTTCTGATGTGCGCGTTGTGCATGAGGGGGATGATCAATTGGCCATTTTAAATGCGGCACGTCCATGGGATATTCGAGCAGATGTTGCAGTGTCTTTAGGTGATCGGGTCATTTTCCAAGGCTTTAATAGCCGGATTCCACTGGCAGGTCGGGTTAATTTATCTCAGCGTGGTCTGGAAACAGCAATGCGGGCCAATGGTGCAATTGGGGTATCACAACGGGTGAAGATTGAGGCTTATGGTCAAAGTCTGGACCTGACCCGTGCTATTGCCCGTTTTAATGGTGAGTTGACAGATCCGACTCTGGATATTGATGCCAATAAAACTGTACAGGGCAGCACCGTGGGAGTGCGTGTAACGGGTACGGCATCGAGTCCAAATATCCAGATTTATAACGATGCGGGCCTGTCTGAACAGGAAGCTCTCAATGCCTTGATTACCGGGCGGATTAATGAAGGTGCCTCTAGTCTAAGTCAGGCGGAAGGCTTTAGGTCTGATGTTAACAATACTATTGCTGCGGCAGGGATCAGCCTGGGCTTAGGTGGTACCCGTGCATTAACCAACCAGATTGGCCGGAGTTTTGGTCTAAGCGGTCTGGCGCTGGATGCGGAGGGCACAGGTGATGATACGCAAGTATCGCTAACAGGTTATATTACGCCAGATCTTTATATCCGTTATGGGGTCGGAGTATTTACACCAGTCAACAAATTGACTTTACGTTATCAGGTAAACCAGCGCTTATATCTGGAAGCGAGTCAGTCTCTCGAACGGGCCATTGACTTGTTCTATAACTGGCGTTTCTGATTTAGAGACAATATATGTTGATATAAGTTGTTGTTATTTAATTCGTTATTCATTCAGTCTACATAGGAATGTGTGGAATGTGTAGACTATATAAACTGTTGAGTAATTTCAGGCTTAAAATACAAATGTCAAATTGGTAACTTAGGCCTGAAAGGCCACTCAACAAAACGAATGCAGATACGATGGCATTGATTGAAAAAGGATACACTATCTGTCTTGTCTGGGATCTGATTGGTTTTTTAGTTTAAGCCATTCTCAGAAATTTACCGATTATATTTGGCCTATCAACAACCTGCGTGACCAAAGTATGCGTCAGTTTGTCATCTTGCTGTGTATCCTGTGCACAGCTTATTTAGCTTGGACAGAGCGAGTAGTATTGCCAAGTATCATCATTTAAGATTGCTTTTAGCAAGGAGAGGGCATATAAAATTTTGACCTATGGTAAGTTGATAATCCTCCCGACCAAAGACTGGACTGCAAATGCTTTTGTGGCGTCAGCTGCGAAGCAAGTGTATGAATCTAAGAGTTAAAAAAAGCCCTCAGGTTGAGGACTTTTTTTAATAATCAAGGTTTAATTCGCGAGATTACTTTTGACTTTTCAGCTTCTTTTTCAATTTAGCTAACTTGTCTTTGTGTTTAGATATTTTCTTAAGGCGAGCTTTAATTTTTTGCTTCAGGGATTTTACTTGCTTAGCCACAATGTTGCTCCTCTGTTGGTGTATCCGCTGACTGATTTTTTTTAATAAAACTACGGATGAATTTTCTTAACTCTCTAGCTGCGCTTGTATCCAGGCTATCACATAAGTGAATGAACTCATCACGCTCAGCTGTATTGATGCGAATTAAGAGCTGACCATCTTTTTTATTAAGCTTGGTTTTTTTGGGTAACTCAGTCATATCATGTTTCCCCACCAAAGCTAATAAATAAAATGTATATACAAAGTATATGCTGAACAGCATTTAGTCAATCACCTCTTATAAAACTCCAACAGTCAATATCCTATCCTGACTAAAATAATTCTGGGTCAAGCTACCATAACTCTTTGAAAAGAAATGATTATGTAGTCTGTATGGCCTGATAGTAAGTTTTTGTTGCTTAACTTCCATTGAATATCTTCCAAGCTGCGGCAGTTTTTCATTCTGTATAAAATATAATTAAATAAAGTCAACAAATTAAAACCTATATGCTCAGAGCTGATGCATTTCACGATAGGAACACAATCTTTTTAATGAGGGCTTTGTTTTTAAAAAGTTAATACGCAACGCCAATATTCTTGAGTCTGAACACCTGCTATCATGTTTATTCCCCTCGACCATAAATCACAAAGGAATAGCTATGACTAATCAGACAGACCAAAAATCTAGTCCGCAAAAAGAATCTAATGATGATAAAGGAAAGCAGGAGTCTTATAAAAATACAGAGCCCAAGAAAAAACCGAATGCAGAACCGGAGAATCCACTGAAAGAGCAAAAATAGCTAATTCAACTTTAAAAAGCCCTCTGGGTGAGGGCTGATGATAAAAGTTAGATATTTGAGGAGTATAGATCATGAGGCTTAGATCAGCTTACAGAAAACTTAAGCTCAAGCTATCTAAACAGTTTACAAAGCTATTGCTCATGGCCTGAAGTTTAAATGAATGAAAAATAGCCTAAGTTATATGGGGAGATCTGAGTGAATGCTATTTCTCATTCTTTGGAATTACTCCTTAAAAGTATCGTTCAACGCCGTTTGTACGGCTTCAACACGTGCCTTGCATGCTTTATAAGCGCTCATCGATTCTTCTACAATTTTCATCAGGTTGTCGATATCTGGCTCTTGCTGAGATTCAAGCAATTCAGCATTTTTTTTCAGGATGTTATAGCCTTCCTGAAAGCTTAAAGTGTCATGACTCATGAGAATTTACCTGTGTAAGTTGTACGGAGAAAATACCATCGTGTAATTCCACTTGAACGGGTTGTTGCACATCTAGTTGACGGACTGAGCGAACCACCTGATCTTGCTGGCGTACGATGGAATAGCCTTTAGCAAGAACATGACGCGGATTTTGTAATAAGGTTTCCCGCATCAGGGCATCCAGCTGTTGGCTGATAAGTTGAGTATGTTGTTGAGCTAGATGCGAGGTATCAGCTTTAAGCTGTTCCACTAGCTGCACGGCATAGCTGAGTTGATGGCTGGCCAGATTTTGTATCAGCTTGAGATATTGATCATTCTGGTTTTGATAGGCCTGAATCTGTTGCTGGGAAAGACGCTGAATCTTTTGCAGGTTTTGCATCAGCGCTTGGGTGAGCTCCACGATATGATTACGGATACCTGCAATAACTTTACTCGGTGTATCAAAGGAACGATGCGCAATTTCATCCAGAATTGTCCGGTCTTTTTCATGCCCAATGCCTACCCAAATCGGGACTGAGCGTTTACACAGCAGGGCAGCCAGCTCATAGTCATTTAAATAAGCCAGATCATTCACCGAACCACCCCCTCGAATGATAACGATCAGATCGGGTGCTTGGCTAAAAGTTTGTGCCCATTGTCTAAGTGCTTGGGCCAGACTTTGCATAATATTTTGCGGAGCCGTATTTCCCTGAAAAGTGGCGCTGTGATAAATAAACTGACAAACCTGTGCACGCTGCAATGCATCAGCATCTTTCTTGAAGTCACCCAAACCAGCAGCATTTTCAGGGGCGATTACCAGAATCCGGTTCAGATCAAAAGGAGCCGGCAGTTTTTTATTACGATCAATCAGTTTCTCAACAGTCAGCTTTTCTACGATCTGTTGATAACGTCGGGCAATGTCACCTAAAGTATAGCTAGGGTCAATCCCTACAATATTTAAAGAAAAGCCGTATTGTGGGTCAAAACTGGCCTTGACCTTGAGCAGAACTTTTAAATCACAGCTGAGCTCAATTCCGCTGTGCCGCTCAAATTGGGTGACAATTTTTTGGGCACTAAATTTCCAGATTGTGGCACGACAGCTGGCAATGACCCGATCTGTTTCAGCTTCTTTTTCTGCCAGTTCCAGATAGTAATGACCCGCTTTTATATTCAAGTTACGAATCTCGGCGGTCACCCACACCGGCTGATCGAAAGTGAGTTTAACCACTTCCTGTACCGTAGACAGATATTCTTTCAGGGAGAGTTGAGCGTCGTTTTGCATGCCGGTATAAAGTGTATTATTCAATCGAATATTAAAGCAATATGGCAAACTTCACAAATCTCGAAGCTGATGAATGGGGCAAGTATTCCAGGATTTTAAAGCTTTTAAGCTCAATAAAATTGAGCATTTTATAAAATATGTAATGACATTATAATGTCTTTGTACTGTAAATTTCCATGGGTTTGATCAGTCATTATTCCGGAAATCAACACAGGAAGTCTAAATAGCTTTATATTCTTCAACTGATTTAAGCAATCATGTAGATCAATTAACAGATCACCACAAAATAGAATCCCCTTTTAGGAAAGAGACTCGGATTGAAAAATCCTGAGACAGGTAGGATTAAAAGAATGAGGGGTTGTGCTTTTAATGCTCGGTTAAGCGCTTAATAATTCAAACGAAGGATAGATTCAGGATTATGCGGCTGTAGTACCGGAAGATTTTGATCTTGTCCTTCCATATAAGCATAATCTGCCAAACTTAGCATTTCTTCATCTTCTTCACTATTTCCATAAGCATAAATTTCAGTAAAGTTTTCAAGGGGATATTTTTTCATTACCCTGATTTTCTTTTGTTCTTTACTACAGTCCGCAGTACGGTACATGCCTGTTAAATAGTCATTTTGAATGTCAGTTTCGCTACAAATCAGGTCGATTTTCAGATAGTCACAAATCGGCTTCAAGTATAGATCTATGGAGGCTGACACCAGAACCACCTGATGGCCGAGCCGTTGATGCATTCTCAATTGCTCGAACAACTTGGGATTTAATTTAAAAACTAGCTGTTCGGCATAATCCTGAGCCAATTGCTGAATATCGATAGCATTACTATTTTTGAACATGCTGGCATAAATTTTAGGGCGCATCGCATGAGCAGGATAGAGCTTGAGATAATAGGCCTGAATCCACGGCAAAATACGAATACCGCGTTTCAGAATATGCCTTTTCGACAATGCATGGAAGATGAACCCGGTAAAACTGTCATCAGGATACAGGGTGCCATCAAAATCGAATAAGGCTAGAGTTTGAGATTTTTGACTTTGCGTATGCATGTTTGATATCGACCATCGACACGAGTGGCAAACCAGTTGGTATTATAATCCCGGCTGAGCTTCGGACCAGAAATTACCACTTCCGGCATTATGGCATAAAATGGGGTTTTACCTGTTTTCTCTTGGTAAAGTTTACTGACGCCTCGATAGGTCATGGTGTTTTCAAAGCTTTCTTCTTTTTCTTTCTTTAAGTCGGCCCGAATCTGGCGTTCAGTAATAACAAAATTATTTTTTGCGAAAACATGGATGAGCTCACGTTCTGACTGGCTCTTCTGTGCACGTATGCCACCATCTTTATTATAAAGTAATAAATCCCCATCTAGGCTGAGCTTAGTCTCGGTCAGGCTATTGAGCATCTTCTGGAAGGCTGCATTTCGACTAGAATATTTACCTGAATTATAATCTGCAAAACGGTAAATCGGTTTGTCATAGTTTGTCGGATACATCATCAGCCGATGAATACCATAATATAAGCCGCCGTATTGGGTGTATAAGTCGCTGCGCAACGCTGCAATATTTCCTCCCTGACGCTTATATTCTTTGGCATAACTAATATGAACCTGCATGGAACCCAAGGTGGTGATCGGATTCAACTTCTCACCAATATTTTGACCGAACAGTTTGGCGGCACCCGTCAAGGCACTGACACGATAATGCTTGGCCATGTAGTCAAAAATTTCACGATACAGTTCATCAAGTTCACGTTCGGTTTTCACCCGGCGCATTTGACTTAGATAATTATCTTTTGGATCCGGATGGTTTCTTAGTACATCCTGAAAATAACCCGCCACTGTTCCACCAATCGATTCGCCCAGTTTATCCTTGAATTTTTCTTCTAGGCGATCCTGCACTTCCTTCACGGCTTTTTCGCCCAAACCTAGAACCACAGGATCGGCAACAAAGTTAGATTCCTGATCTACCACAGCTACAATAGTACAGATATTCTCTTTGGTTTGAGGAATGCCGAGCTGCTCGGTAATGTCATAAATATCCTTGGCCCAAGACTCGCGGTCATTGACCCGGGCTGGAATGGCTTTACGAATATGTTCAACCTCAAGGGTGGGTTCATGATCTTTAGACCACCAGGAACCATTACCGCAGCCCAGCAAACCTACAGATAGTGTAAGCAAAGACAGGGACTTAATAGAAAAAGAAAGAGCAGGTTTTTTGTTCATGATGCTGTAAATCAATTGAAAAGATGAGTGAACAAAGCAGATGCAGTATACTATGCTCATCAAAAAAGTGATGATTTTATATGTATATTGGTCCATATCAACTGTCAAATAATTTGATTGTTGCCCCGATGGCGGGCGTAACTGACCGTCCCTTCAGGACTTTATGCAAGTACTTTGGTGCAGGCCATGCCGTCAGTGAAATGATGACCTCGGATAAAACCCTGCGCATGAGTAAAAAGAGTTTGTATCGTGCAAATTTTGATGGTGAGCTGGCACCCATTTCAGCACAGATTGCAGGTTCGGACCCGCAGGATCTGGCAGAAGCTGCACGCTATCAGGTCGCCAATGGGGCGCAAATAGTTGATATCAATATGGGTTGTCCAGCCAAAAAAGTCTGCAATAAACTGGCAGGCTCTGCCTTGCTGCAAGATGAAGACTTGGTGGCCCGAATTCTGGACACTGTGGCCGCGGCCGTAGATGTGCCTGTGACGCTCAAAACCCGTCTGGGCTTTCTGAATGGCCAGGAAAATATTCTACGTGTCGCCAAGCGTGCTGAAGAAGCAGGTATTGCAGCATTGGCCTTGCATGGCCGTACCCGGGAAGATATGTACCTGAATACGGCACGGTATTCGCTTATTAAAAATGTGAAAGAAATATTGACTATTCCTGTGATTGCCAATGGTGATATCGACAGTCCTGAAAAAGCCAAATATGTGCTCGACTATACGGGTGCCGATGCCATTATGATCGGCCGGGCTGCTCAAGGTAGACCTTGGATTTTTCGTGAAATTGATCATTATCTGAAAACCGGAGAATATCTGGCTGCGCCAAGTATTCATGAAGTTAAACAGGTTTTGCTTGGGCACTTGTCTGAACTTTATGAATTCTATGGTGAATACTCCGGTTGCCGTATTTCGCGTAAACATATTGCCTGGTACACCAAGGGGCTGCATTCGAGCAATGAATTCCGGCAAAGTATGTATCAGGTGGAGAACACTGCTGATCAATATAAAGTAGTGGAAGATTATTTTGATCGTTTACTTGAGTATGGTCAGATTATGAGTGATGTGCAGGTCGATCAAGTTAACCTGCTGGAAACCAAATAAATCAGATTAATCGCTAATGAATTAAGGAAAGGTGCTGTAGTGAAAACAGTACCTTTTTTATCTTGAGTCGAAGCTTTTAAGTGTTCCCGTTACATTTTATTCTGACTTAAACATAGCTGCATATTATATTCACCTAAACTGGACAGGACTTGGACACTGTTTACGTGAACCTTCTCTAAGATGGGTCTCTAGCATGGCAAGATGTAGTTTCAGTCTTGTTCATTCTCATGATCAAGGGAGATTCATAATGACTAATACTAATCGTCCAGTGACAGAATTCAGCCATAAAACTTCAACAGAATTACCAGAAGAACGCAGTGAAGCCTTAGATATTGATGCTACAGATGCAAGCGCACGTCCAGATTTAAATACACCTCCTAAAGAGAGTCATCGTGTTCCAGATATGAATGAAGGTGAAGATCATCTGGTGGCTACTGGTGCCGGTACTTTAGGTGGAGCTGCTGTAGGTGCCGCATTTGGTGCTGTGGGTGGTCCTCCTGGTGCAGTCGTTGGCGGTATAGTAGGGGGTATTGTAGGCGGTATTGCAGGTAATGATATCGCAACACCCGATCATCCAAATCAGGCAGATAATTACCAGCATCCCGAAAATTTGCGAGAGGCGGATAACTATCAGCAGCCAAGTGATCTAATTCAGGAAGATAACTACTGGAGAGATGAGTACCATAATCGCCCCTATTATAGTGAAACCCGTAATATGTATAGCGACTTGGACTATGACCGTGATTATCGGGGTGCCTATCAGGTCGGATATGAGAACCGTTCACGCTATGATCGCCAGACTGAATTTTCTCATGCTGAACCGGAACTGCGTACGAAGTGGGAACAGGTCAAAGGCAATACCCGTTTAAACTGGGAAGAAGCCAAGTTCGCAGTTAAGGATGCCTGGGATCGTATGACGCGTTAAATAGCATGTGTACATTCTGTAAATAAAAAAGCCTCTTTTTATAAGAGGCTTTTTTAAATTCTACTGTATTATGAACTATGTCTCATTTCCAGAACTAGCTGATTCACCAGATCTGAGGCTTCTATTTCACGGATCTGTGCCACATTTGAACCTGCCCAGAAAGCCCCATAACCGTGATCGCCATGTTGGGCAGCTGCTGCGTATAGCTGCTTGGCCAGATCATAGGTATAAGGATAGGCCGGTACATCCAGGCGCTCAGGAGTATCTACTTCAATATGCCAGTGGTTGATAATCCCGCGAGCAGGACGACCAGAAATGCTGGCACTTACCTGAGTAAGCGGCTTAGACAATAAAGCTCTGCGATAAGCATCACTGGCATTCGAGGACTTGCATTGTACAAAGGCAGTGCCAAGCTGAACGGCCTCTGCACCCAGTTCCATCATTTGGCGTGCCTGCTGGCCATCCATAATACCGCCCGCTGCAACAACAGGCAGAGAAAAGTGCTGTTTGATCAGTTTGACTAAATTAGAGGTTTTGACAGAGGCATCAAATTTTGTGCAAAAAATTCCACGATGTCCTCCCGCTTCAATGCCTTGAGCAATAATAATATCAATTCCTGCAGCTTCAATTGCTTTGGCTTCGGCAAAGTTGGTGGCCGATACCATAGTTACAATCCCAGCTTCTTTTAAGGCCTGAATCTGGTGTGGATGCGGAATCCCGAAATGAAAACTTACCGCACTGGGCTTGGTGTCCAGAACCAAATTCAGAAAATCATCATTGTCTTTAAAGCTGGGATAGATACATTTGAGCTGGGTAGGAGCATTGGCGCCGTATTCTGCAAATTTATCTTCAAACTGCGCAATCCATGCTTGGGCAATGCTGTCATCGAGTTCTTCAGTATCATGGCAGAAAAAATTGACCTGAAAAGGGCAATCTGTCAGCTCTTGAGTCTTTAAAATCTGTGCACGAGCAGACTCAACACTGCTGGCTCCGAGACCCAGTGAACCCAAGCCTCCCTGGTTAGACACTTCAGCAGCAAGTTCAGGCGTTGAAACCCCAGCCATAGGTGCTAAAAAAATAGGATGTCGTATTCCCAGTTTCTCTAATAAAGACATAGATTTGCTCCTTGTTATTTTTATTACTTTGCCTCTGGCAACAGAATTAAGCAAATAATATTGGTTATTTTATTATGAAATATAAGCTCTTTAGTAACAGGCTGATTACATTCTGCTCAGCATGAAAGCTTATGAAAAAGAGAGTCTATTTCCAAGTGCAATAAACAAAGTAGTTATCATCAACTTTTACCCAAGTGTGGCCTAAATTCATGTCTGATGATGTCCATAAGAAACTGCAAACTTGAGCTGAAATGGTCAAATCTTCAGGCATCTAAGAATATGAAGCTGTATAGTTAATCTGTCCAAACCCTATTGGTGGCGAGATGAGTGAGAAAAATACTTTAAACCTAATAGGGGTCTGCCATAATAGGCTTATCTAGCATGAAACTGAGAAGGTCATTATGAAGGCAAGGCTAATGTCATTGGCCCTTGTGGTGGGATTAACCGCTTGTACGGCAGAGCAGCAACCTGAAGATAGGGTTAATCCGGTGCAATATCAGGTGAAAACTGCTGCAGAGCTGCAACAACGCTTTAATACGCTCAATGCCCAGCTGGCGCAGGATTTCCAGCAGTTTAAAAAAGTAGAAAGCATAGCTTTTTCTCACCAGCTTCCACTGGATGTCAATAATCTGCAAACCTTGAATCAGCATCCGGTGAGCCGGACAGCATTGAAATCCAGCAAGCTGGCTTATTGCGATATGATGAATGCTTACTTTGCCGAAATGTATCGTTTGGGCCACTATAATCTGGATCTGGTCCATGCTATTCAATTGCCGAATGCCAAAGAGGAAGAACTGAAAAAGAACTTCTCTGATTCTGATCAGTTCTACAGTTTTATTCTGGATCGTTATACCACCTATCGTCAGGTTCAGCAGACCATGAATTATGGTTGTAATTTAAAAGCAGCTTTATCAGTTTAGGCGCTGAATACAAAAGCCCATCTTTAGTAGATGGGCTTTAGGGTTTAGCAGCCTGTTAATTTTTCAGTTTTCGGCTTTTCACCGGGGAAGAAAATCGGACGGAATTTAACACCAATGATATTGCCCAGAAAGGCAAAGACCAGCCATAACCAGCCATGGACACTGCCAGAGGCGATCCCGCTAAAATAAGCACCGATATTGCAACCATAAGCCAATCGCGCACCATAACCCAGAAGTAATCCACCGAGCACAGCAGCCAGCAGGGAGCGGCGTGGGATCTTAAAATTCGGCGCAAATTTACCTGCCAGACTAGCTGCCAGCAAGGCACCCAGCATAATACCAAAGTTCATCATCGAGGTAATATCAAACCAGAGCGATTGAGCCAAAGCTTTGGCATTGCCCGGTTGCTGCCAGTAATCCCAGGCACTAACCTCTATTCCTGCAAGACTGGCGACTTTTGCTGCCCAAACAGCAAGAGCAGAGGTGACTCCCCATGGACGACCTGCCAAAGCAAGCGTGGCAAAGTTGAGCAGGGTTAAAATAATACCCCCCCATATTAAAGGCCAAGGCCCGCGCAGAAAACGTTTCCAGCCTTGATGTTCGCTGACAGGTTCCGCTTCCAGACTGCCATGGCGTTTCTTTTCAAAATACACTGTTGCAGTAGCAATCAGGCCGAAAATGATAAAGCTTAAAACAAGTGCGGGGATCACCCCAAAACTTTCTACCACGGAAATCGGTGCCAAATGAGGCAGGTTAAACCACCAGTCCAGATGTGAAGTGGCAATCAATGAGCCTGTGCAGAAGAAAAATAGCGTAACCAGCATACGTGCACTGCCACTACCGACAGTATAGAGTGTACCTGAAGCACAACCACCGCCGAGCTGCATGCCAATACCGAAAATAAATGCACCAATCATCACGGACATCGAGATCGGATTGATGTTGCCTTTAACCGGATTACCAAACAGTTCACCAGCTCCCAATGCAGGGAAAAACAAGAGAACTGCCAAGCCCAGCATAATCATCTGTGCACGCAGGCCGCGGCCACGGCGCTCTTTAATAAAGACGCGCCAGCTTGAAGTAAAACCAAAGGAGGCGTGATACAGGGTCATTCCCAGTGCGCCGCCGATGAGAAAAAGCAAAGCCTGGTTAAGACCGACGACTTGATAGGCACCAATCGTACCGACAATAAGCAAGATAAAAGCCACCCAGACCGAAAGATTCGATCGCTGGGAGGATGCAGCAATAACTGACATGGGAGATAAAGCTTTAGAGATTAAACCGCTATATTCTACGCGACTTCTCCCCTCAACTGAGATCAGTTCAGTCATTTAAAGAGCAGTTGCTCAGTCTTATAATTGATATGATTTATTGGGTTAGCTGATTTATATCGTGTTGAGATTAAACAGCGAACCGATCCAACTGGAAAATAACATCGCTGCTACTCCCCACAGGAGTACCCTTAAGCTGCCTTTCAGCATGGATGTGCCAGAAAAGTAACTGGCGAGTGCGCCTAATAAAGCTAGAGAAAACAGGCCTACAAAACCCACCACAGACTCAACCCATTGTGCCGGGCTGAGCAAAATCGAGAAGGTGGGGAGTAAGGCACCCAGAGAGAAAGCCAGTGCCGATGATGCGGCTGCCTGTATAGGTCTGGCTGTCGTATGTTCCATAATCCCGATTTCATCACGTGCATGAGCTTGCAAGGCATTATGTTGAGTCAGCTGCAATGCAACCTCCCGGGCAAGTTCGGGTGTTAAGCCCCGTTGAATATAAATCTGGCTAAGCTCCCCAAGCTCTGCTGCCGGATTTTTAAGTAATTCACGATGTTCCATATGCAGGTCGGCTGTTTCAATATCTTGTTGGGATTTAACAGAAATATACTCTCCGGCCGCCATGGAGGAAGCACCTGAAATCAGTCCCGCAATACAGGTAATCAGAAGTGTCTGCGTAGACGCACCGCTAGCTGCCATTCCCATAATCAGACTGGTGACTGAAATAATACCGTCATTTGCACCCAATACGCTCGCTCTTAACCAGCCCGTGCGGCTAATATAATGTTTTTCATGATGCTGGGAATGAATCATAGGTATAAGCTCTAACTAGTCGGAACTTGGATACAATGCATTGTTTTTTAAAAAAATTCAATAAAAATCACGATAAAAAAGCCTGCAAAATGCAGGCTTTTTAACATAATAACTGATCTTAGTTTTCAGCTTTTTCACGCACATTACCTGCGCCTTCTTCAACTGCAGCAGCAGTCGCATTTTTAGCTGCTTCAGCCGTAGCATCCGCGGCACGAGATGCAGCAGCTGCTGCCTCATCAGCTGCCTGTGCTGTATTTTCGGCAGCATTATCCATGGCTCTTTCAGTTTCTACAGCAGCTTCATGACTTGCATCTTCCATATCATGACCAGCTTGGGTCGCTGCATTTTCCAGATGTTCACCTGTGGTCGCACCTGTTTCAGGGGTGTCTTCTTTCGCACAGCCTACAAGAGATACAGTTGCCACCAGACCTAAAGCAATAAGTAACTTATTCATCAAATAATATCCTTTGTTGTTGTATGAATGGCATTCAGTTTAACGACTGTTGGTAGGGTTTTGTGCTACAGAAAAGATCATAATTTGTTGAGCAAATGTAACTTTTATAAAGGCTTATAACGTTTTTTACTGCATTTGTAGTGAGTCAAGGATTTTGAGCGGCCTGTTTTTAAACATTCGGGGGAGTAAAAAATAAAGCAGGAGAAAAATAGGCACAATAGGTTGAATGATGACGTATAGGAGGGTGCTACATCTACCCACTCTGTATGAAATATAAAATCAGCAATAAAAAAAGCCCGTAATTATACGGGCTTTTCGGGTCTGGAGAATTAAAGACCGGCAGAGGCTTTCAGTGCTTCGACCTTGTCGGTTTTTTCCCAGGTAAATGCAGTATCAGAACCTTCCCGGCCAAAGTGACCATAAGCAGCAGTTTGCTTATACATCGGCTGGATCAGGTTTAACATATGAGTAATGCCATATGGGCGTAAGTCAAAGTGCTCACGTACCAGCGCAATGATCAATTCTTCTGACACTTTGGCAGTGTTAAAGGTATTGATAGAAATCGAAGTTGGCTCCGCAACACCAATTGCATAAGACACCTGGATTTCACATTTATCTGCAAGACCGGCAGCTACAATATTTTTAGCAACATAACGGCCAGCATAAGCTGCAGAACGGTCAACTTTGGATGGATCTTTACCCGAGAAAGCGCCACCACCATGACGCGCCATACCACCATAAGTATCTACAATGATTTTACGGCCAGTCAAACCGCAGTCACCCACCGGACCACCGATTACAAACATGCCGGTCGGGTTGATATGGAACTTGGTATCCGCATGGAACATATCAGCTGGAATGATTTTTTTTACAATTTCTTCAATTACAGCTTCTTTTAAGTTTGATTGTGTAATTTCTGGATCGTGCTGGGTAGACAGTACCACTGCATCCAGACGCACAGGTACACCATTTTCATAGGCAAAAGTCACCTGGCTTTTTGCATCCGGGCGTAACCATGGCAGCGCACCACTACGACGCAATTCTGCCTGTTTTTCCATTAGACGATGTGCGTAAGAAATTGGCGCTGGCATTAACACATCAGTTTCACGGCTGGCATAACCAAACATGAGGCCCTGGTCGCCGGCACCTTGATCTTCCGGTTTCTGGCGGTCTACACCCTGAGCAATTTCAGGAGACTGTTTACCAATCATGTTAATGACTGCACACGTTGAGCCATCAAAACCCAGATCAGAGTGGTGATAACCAATACCGTTTACGGTATGGCGTACAACTGCTTCAAAATCGATATTGGCAGTTGTTGTGATTTCACCAGCAAGTATCACCGCACCCGTTTTTACAAGCGTTTCACAAGCAACCCGTGCATATGGGTCTTCTTTTAAGATTGCATCCAAAATAGCATCACTGATTTGGTCAGCCATTTTATCTGGATGGCCTTCGCTTACAGATTCCGAAGTAAATACAGCGTACTCGCGCATAGTCCTATCACAGTTAATTTTAAAGACCCGGTATGTTACATCGACTTGCGTTTTAGAACTAGCATAAGACGACAAAATTGTCTAAAAATGTTTCAAATTATTGTGTTTTTATTTGATTATTGGAATTAAAAAAACTGATATGGCAGTTTGATTTGCTCTCCTTCAGCAATCCAGTATAAAAAATACTGACTCTATTCAGCAGAATAATAAAATTAACTGGTGATATTTTTGAATAAATTTTAGAAACAGGCAGTCCAGAAAAATAATCACCTTCATACCGGATAAATACTAAGAAAGTGATTGTTATATTAATAAAAAATCAGCGCCTTCATCATGTTCGATAAGCTGTCTTGTGGCAGGGTTAGTTTATTCTGCATATTAGCTCCAATTCTTCACTAGTCGCCAGTCGGGGTAGCCAACTTTTTTTATATGACTTGTTTAGGATGCTATGGGGAGAGCAAGAGATGTACCAAAAGGCTTTTAGTTTGATTGAAATGATGATGGTGCTCACGATGGTTGTTATTCTGACTACTGTAGCCGTGATGAGCTATCAGGGCTATATTGTTCGGACCCAGTTGGCCGAAGTATTTCAGTTGTCAGGTGCTTATCGAACCCAGTTTATTGCCTCAAATGAGCATTGTGATGCGGGGCGCCAGATTGGAAATGGAAGCCGGTATATTGAAAAAGTTGTGATTAATGCTGCTTGCCGGATTGAATTTCAATTACGTCAGGATGGAATCAATGCTGCCATTCGCGGAAAATCGATTGCTTTTGAGGTCTATAGTGGTAACTGCTTTTCCAGCAATATCAGTCAACGCTATTTACCTAAAGATTGTATTGGACAATAAATATCTGGCTTGGGCCAAAGTTCACTTTAGCGACATTTATGTCAAGACTTATATATGGACGTACTTAACTATAAAAAAAACTAGATAAGGGGTGTTTAAAATATACCTTAGATTGACATTTTAAATCTAAAAAATAGCACAAAAACAGCACATGCCTTACTCTGGTTAAAATCAGATATTTTACTGAACAGAAAGATCATTTTTTTCTTAAAAGCTCTTTCTAGGCGACAGATTTAAAATATGTGGAAGTGATTTGAAAACTTTATTTTTGAACGGTTGTCAGGATTTGATGGTCTGGAATGAAAGGCTTTTCTCTAAAAAATGCAGAATATTCACCCGATAAAAAAATACAAGATCAATAAATTGATAAATATTGTAGGGGAGTCTTTACCCCTCGCTGTTTTTTTAAGACAATAGAACACAGTTTTGAAAGTCTTTTCATCATTTCCTATTTCTGAATTATTTTGGACTCTGATTTATGACAACCCCGCTTAATGAACGTCGTATTGCAAACGCAATTCGTGTATTGGCAATGGATGCTGTGCAAAAAGCAAACTCAGGACATCCAGGTGCTCCAATGGGGATGGCAGACATCGCTGATGTGGTCTGGCGCGAATTCCTGAACCATAACCCAGCTAACCCGAATTGGGCTAACCGTGACCGTTTTGTATTGTCGAATGGTCATGGTTCTATGCTTCAATACGCACTTCTTCATTTAACGGGCTATGATCTTTCAATTGAAGATCTGAAAGCATTCCGTCAGCTTCATTCGAAAACTCCGGGTCACCCTGAGCTGGGCTATGCGCCCGGGATTGAAACGACCACTGGTCCATTGGGTCAAGGTATTGCCAATGCTGTTGGTTTTGCGCTGGCAGAAAAAACCTTAGCAGCACAATTCAACAAAGACGACATCAAGGTTGTCGATCACTACACTTACTGCTTCCTGGGCGATGGCTGCTTAATGGAAGGCGTTTCACATGAAGTCTGTTCATTGGCAGGTACTTTGGGTCTAGGTAAGCTGATTGCTTACTACGATGACAATGGCATCTCGATTGATGGCGAAGTAGAAGGCTGGTTCTCTGACGATACAGAACAGCGCTTCCTGGCTTATGGCTGGCAAGTACTAAAAGTTGATGGTCACGATGCAGATGCGATCCGTCAGGCAACTGTTGAAGCAAAAGCAGAAGCGAACAAACCAACCATTATTATCTGTAAAACCGTGATTGGTTTGGGTTCACCAAACAAACAGGGTAAAGAAGACAGTCATGGTGCACCACTCGGTCATGACGAAATTGTGTTGACTCGTGAAGCGCTAGGCTGGACTGACGAAGCATTTGTGATTCCTGAAGATGTGTATGCAGCTTGGGATGCGAAAGCCAAAGGTGCTGAATCAGAAGCAGCCTGGAATGAAACTTTTGCCGCTTATGCAGCAAAATACCCAACTGAAGCCGCTGAACTTAAACGTCGTTTATCTGGTGAACTACCAGCTGACTTCGTCGCTAAAGCAGATGCCTATATTGCAGATGTAAATGCCAAAGCCGAAACCATTGCAACACGTAAAGCCAGTCAAAACACCCTGCAAGCGCTGGTCCCTTCTTTACCGGAGGTTCTTGGTGGTTCGGCTGACCTAGCGGGCTCTAACCTGACTCTATGGAAAGGTGCACAAGGCGTACAGGACAATCCGGCAGGTAACTACGTACACTATGGCGTACGTGAGTTTGGTATGACTGCAATTGCCAATGGTGTGGCACTGCATGGCGGTTTCATTCCTTATGTAGCAACCTTCCTGATGTTTATGGAATATGCACGTAATGCGGTGCGTATGTCTGCTCTGATGAAACAGCGTGTGATCCATGTCTATACGCATGACTCAATCGGTCTGGGTGAAGATGGTCCTACGCATCAGCCAATCGAGCAAATTGCGTCTTTACGTGGTACACCAAACCTGAATACATGGCGTCCATGTGACACGGTTGAAGCAGCGATTTCCTGGAAATCTGCTTTGATGCGTGCTGAAGGTCCGACGGCGTTGATCTTCTCTCGTCAAAACCTGCCATTCCAGAACCGTACAGATGCTCAAATTGCTGACGTGGCAAAAGGCGGTTATGTACTGGCTGAAGAAAAAGGCGAGTTAAAAGCGATCATCATTGCAACAGGTTCTGAAGTAAGCCTGGCGATGGAAGCTTATACTCAGCTAGAAGGTGTGCGTGTCGTCTCTATGCCGTGTGCAGAAGAATTCATGAAGCAGGAAGCGGCTTATCGCGAAGCAGTCTTGCCGGCCCATATCCGTGCACGTGTTGCAGTTGAAGCGGCGCATGTAGATTACTGGTGGAAATTTGTAGGTCTTGATGGTCGCGTAATTGGCATGACCACATATGGTGAATCTGCACCTGCAAAAGATTTATTCCAGTACTTTGGTATCACCACTGAAGCTGTGGTTGCGGCGGTAAAAGAAATCACTGCTTAAGCTTTAAATAAGCTGTAGAAAAACGCTCCGGATTCGGGGCGTTTTTTGTTGATAAACAAAAATATAGTTCAACTTGTTTTATAGAGGTGTTGATTCAAATCCTCAGAGATCGTCATCAATATTATTTTAAAAGAACGGTGTTTATTATGGTATAAACTTAAACACTAAGAATATTCCATTATTTTTTAATAATATAGAAACCTACAGGGCTGTTTTAAGCGTGGCAGAAATTACTATTAAAGACATGATGAAAATTCCACAACAAGAATGGCTTGTATTGTGGAAAGGCTATCAAAAGTTTTATCAAACCGGAATATCAGAAGAGGTGAGTTCTAATACTTGGTCAAAACTGACCAGCCCTGAACAGGACAATATGTACGGTTTTGCTGCACTCATTGATCAAAAGGTCGTAGGGGTGGTGCATGTGGTTGAGCATGAAAGTAGCTGGACCATGCGGCCTTATGCTTATGTGCAGGATCTATTTACTCATCCGGATTATCGGGGACAGGGTGTGGCGCGCAAACTGATTGAGCATGTATATCAGGTGGCACAACAGCGTAATTGTGATCGGGTCTATTGGCTAACGCAGGAAAGTAATCGTCAGGCACAAGTCCTGTATGACAAAGTGGCCAAAAAAACCGGATTTATCCAATATCGTATGACCTAAATGCCTAGCTTTACATGAGAATTTACAATTTCATTGTTTCATGGTTGCAACAAAACGTTTTATCTTTAGGGATGTAATCATTTTAATATTCTATAAACTGAAGCTTATTCAGATGAGAGATAACCGCATGAATTTGAAAACATTAACTTTAGGGTTAGCTGTTGCATCCGTTGCAACTTTTGGTTTTGCAAAACCATTGACCTATACGATTGACCCGACACATACAGCGACAGTATTTAGCTGGAGCCATTTTGGTTTCTCTACACCATCAGCCAATTTCTCTGATATTCAGGGTAAAATCGTGGTTGATAATGCGAAGCCAGAAAAGTCATCGGTCAATGTTACCATTCCAGTGTCGAGTATTAATACCAACGTAAAAGCACTGGATGAGCATATACTGAAGGCTGATTTCTTTGATGCGGCTAAATACCCAAACATTACATTTAAAAGTACCAAAGTAGAAACGAAGGATAAAAAGAACTTCAAGATTACCGGTGATTTAACCATTAAGGGAATTACCAAGCCAGTGGTACTGGATGCAGTATTGAATAAACAGGCTGAACACCCAATGGCTAAAGTGCCTGCAATTGGTTTTAATGCGACGACTTCTTTTGATCGTTCAGCATTTGGTGTAGGGGCTTATACACCTAATGTCGGTGATAAAGTGACGGTACAGATTACCACTGAAGCAAGCATTCCCGCTCAGCCAGCCAAAAAATAAGTTTGTAGAGTTATAAACTTATCAAAAAGCACTCTTCTGGAGTGCTTTTTTTGTTGCTGAATCAGGCAGCTGTAGTTAATAAAAACTCTCCCTTTCTATCAATCTATTGAACAAATTTTTGATCATAAAGATTCATTTTTAGTATCGAAAAAATAATGGCTACAGTTATAAACCAGAATAAGCTCTCTACAAAGACCTGAGCCAAAAGAGAAGATTGTTCGGCTAAGTTGCTGGAGGGCGAATTACCCAAGAAAAATACTGTTGAAGTCAATCAGGGCTTTGGGGGCGCCATATTGGTGCAAAAGCCTTGAAGACACAGTTTCAAGTATGAAAGTTGATGGTAGGAGGATTACAATCTTGCTTTCTGGTCTGGGAAGGGGAGCTTTAAACTTGACCTCAACTAAAATTTCTACAGGTAAGAGTCAAGTTTAGGTCTAAAATGCCGCTGGCCTGGAGGCCATATTTAATTGCGCCAGAAATTTGCTTAATACAGTGTGTGAAGTTGCTTCAAGTGTAGGAGCAAACTGTAGACTGGCAGTTCGTAATTCAGGAATATTAATCTTTGCCTGACGCAACTCAGAGCTATGGCCAATCAGCCATTTTTCCTGACTGTCACTGGCCACTTCAGCATGAAATTGTAGCGCCAGAATATTTGAACCCACACGAAAGGCTTGATTTGGGTAATATTTGGAGCTAGCCAGCAATATTGCCTGTTCAGGTAAATCAAAGCTGTCACCATGCCAGTGCAGTACATTAATATTTTTTAAATTTTCTAAAGGATTGTTTTCAATACAGGAAAGGCTGAGTTGAGACCAGCCGATTTCTTTATACGGTCCTGCATAGACTCGAGCGCCGAGTGCATGAGCAATCAATTGAGCACCTAGACAGATACCTAAAGTAGGGAGATTCTTTTTCAAACGAACTTTAAGTAAGTCTATTTCCTGATGTAAGAAAGGATAGTCTTCTGTGTCATAAACCCCAATCGGGCCACCTAAAATAACAGTCAGACCTGAGTGCTCATACGCTTGACGCAAGTCATCTACACCCGCTTCAAAATAGCGTACCCGTAGTCCCAATTGATAAAAGACATCCTCCCAGGCACCTAAATCCTCAAAAGCCAGATGTTGAATTGCATATACAGTATCGGGTAAATGGTCCAGGTTCAGCATAATGGTGAGATTGAAAAAGGAAATATTGATTTAACGTCATTTTGCATAAAAATAGAAGTCTTTTTAACTCAAAGGCTGGGTGTGCTAGAAAGAGCTTCTGTGCTCAAGCTAGCCTGATATTAAACATGAAAACAGCTTAGTATCATGGTGCCGCCGTATTTTCCTTTTTAGCGGGAAAATCGGTAGAGTAACGATAATAGAGAAAAAGAGTTCAAGAAGAAAAATGCCAAACATCTGCCTTTATATTGATAAAAAACGTATCAGCCCTTATGCCATGTCAGTGTATGTGGCTTTGACAGAAAAAGGACTTCATTTTCAGGAAAAAGTGATTGATCTGGATCAGCAGGAACAACACTCTCTGGCTTATCGCAGAATTTGTCCAACTGGCAAAATTCCCTGTTTGGTGGTTAATGATTTCCATTTATTTGAATCCTGGGCCATTACGGAGTATTTGGAAAATACCTTTCCATTCCCGGAGTATCCCGAACTTTATCCTAATGAAATTAAAGCCAGAGCAAAGTGCCGCGCAGTTCAGGCCTTGGTAAAAACTGACTTTATCTCAATCCGGCAGGCAATGCCTTCAGATTCAATTTTTGTACCACCTCAAGTACCTGCCATTTTTTCAGCCGAGGCCATGCAGGATATTCAGCGTTTATTGGCAGTCACAGACACTGTATTAGGAGAGGAGCTTTGGTTAACTGAACACTGGTCCATTGCCGACTTTGATCTGGCCTTTATGCTATACCGCTTACTTAGTTATCAGGTTGAACTGCCTGAAAAAATTCAGGCGTATATCCAACGTAATTTCCAGCGTAGTTCGGTTCAGTCCTGGATTCAGGAAAATGCAAAGTTAGGTGCCTAAGCTATTTTTTATTAAGGCTGGGTTATGCAGATAGATATGGCTGTTATAGGCAGACTGTAAAAATTTAGGTGGAGATTTAAGTGACCGAGGATAAATATTCCTGATGGGAGTTTTATCCCAATTATGTGATCTATGTATTTTTAGATGAACCAGACTATACAAAAAAGAGTTTAAATATCAGTAGTTCCAACGTAGTATTGAAAATAAGCAGCGAAAAAACAGCTTAAAATCAAAGGTAATATTGAAAATAGAAGGAGCATTGTATGGGAGGCTCACATCAACATGATCACAGTCATGTAGAAGTCAGTGCTAAAAATGCTAAAAAACTGTCCTTGGCATTGCTTCTGACCACGACCTTTTTGATTGTAGAGGTCATAGCAGGTTTCATGACCCAAAGTCTGGCATTGCTCTCTGATGCTGCCCATATGTTTACTGATGCAGCTGCACTGGCCATTGCACTGGCGGCGATTAAAATTGGCCAAAAACCGGCAGATGATAAACGTACATTTGGTTATCAGCGATTTGAAATTCTGGCTGCTCTGTTTAATGCGCTCATGCTTTTTGTGGTGGCGATTTATATCCTGTTTGAAGCCTATCAGCGTTTTAGTCATCCTCCTGAAATTCAAAGTGTGGGCATGTTGGCCGTTGCGGTACTTGGCCTGATCATCAATCTGATTTCAATGAAAATTCTGGTTTCTAGTAGTCAGGAAAGCTTAAATGTTAAAGGGGCCTATCTGGAAGTGCTAAGTGATGCGATAGGCTCAGTCGGCGTCATTATCGGGGCCATCATGATCTATTTTAGCGGATGGATGTGGGTTGATACGCTGATTGCCGTCCTGATTGGCTTTTGGGTGATGCCACGCACCTGGGTTTTGCTGAAACAAAGTATCAATATCCTGCTGGAAGGTGTGCCAGATGAAATTGATATTGAAAAGCTGCGTAATGATCTGTTGTCACTGGAAGGCGTGAAAGAGATTCACCAGTTAAAAGTCTGGGCCATTACTTCTAAGAAAGTCATGTTAACGGTTCATCTGGTTGCGCCAGAGGTTGATTATAAAAAACTGCATCAGCAGGCATTTGAGATGTTGAAGCATGCGCATCATATTACCGAAATGACCCTGCAAATTGAAGATGAGCATTGTCTACCAGAACAGCATCAACATGAGCCACACAAAGGGCAGGAAAACCATTCACATTGATCAGTAGATGGTTATTGCAAAGCCATTATTTTATTCATTTTCATTTAGCAACTAGAAAGACGGGGTTGAGGCTCTAATTTCATGTAGAAATTGTTTTCAAGGAAGCTATAAAAATGATTCTTAAAACTTTGTGAAAAATAATGCTTAGGTTAAGATGAGTGATCATTTGTAAACGTACTTTAGAAGACCTATGCAACCATTTGTTCTATATAACTCAGAGCAACGTAAAAAAGTTGAATTTGTTCCACGCAAAGCAGGGCATATCGACATGTATGTGTGTGGTATGACAGTTTATGATTACTGTCATATTGGACATGCTCGGGTCATGGTTGCATTCGACTATATTATTCGTTTCCTGCGTAGTCAGGGCTGGAACGTAAAATATGTACGTAACATCACCGATATTGATGACAAGATTATCAAGCGTGCTAATGAAAATGGCGAAAGCATCACGGCACTGACAGATCGCTTTATTCAAGCCATGAATGAAGATGCAGCCAACTTGGGGTGCTTGGAACCAGATGAGGCGCCTCGTGCTACGGAATACATCGACCAGATGCAAAGCATGATTGGCAATCTGGTTGAGAAGGGAACCGCCTATCCGGCAGCAAATGGTGATGTATATTTTCAGGTAGAAAAGTTTGAAAAATATGGCCGTCTTTCGGGGCGTAAACTGGACGACATGCAGGCAGGTGCTTCGGAACGTGTAGATGTCGAAGTTGAAAAAAAACATCCTTTTGACTTTGTGCTCTGGAAACATGCCAAGGAGAATGAGCCGGCCTGGGCCTCTCCGTGGGGCAATGGCCGTCCGGGCTGGCATATTGAATGCTCTGCCATGTCGACCTGCTGCCTGGGTAACCACTTTGATATTCATGGCGGTGGTTCGGACCTGATGTTCCCGCATCATGAAAATGAAATTGCGCAATCAGAAGCCTCCACAGGTGAACAGTATGTGAATTACTGGATGCATGTGGGCTTTATCAATGTCGATGGCGAAAAAATGTCGAAGTCGCTGGGTAACTTCTTTACCATTCGTGATGTCATGGAAAAGTTTCATCCGGAAGTGATTCGCTATTTCATTGTGTCTTCACACTACCGCAGTCCGGTGAACTTCTCTGATGTGGCACTGAAGGAAGCTAAAACTGCGTTGTCACGTTTCTATCATTCATTTAAGGCGTATCAGGCTGTTTATGGTGACAAGCGAGTAGACAACTTGGATGAAACCTTGGTGGAGCGCTTCAATGCCGCTATGCGTGATGACTTTAATACGGCAGAGGCAATTGCAGTCCTGTTTGAAATCAATAAAGAGCTGAATCGCGCGGTTAAAGAGGACAAGGCTGAACAGGCTGCTATTCTGTATGCTACTTTAAGCCACCTAACCAATATTCTGGGTCTGGTACAGCACAATGTCGATGAGTTTTTAAAATCTGATATTGGGCAGGATGCTTTGGGTCTAACTGAAGAACAGATCGAAGATCTGATTCAGCAGCGCCAAGACGCCAAAAAAGACAAAAACTTTGCCCGTGCTGATGAAATTCGTCAGTCCTTACTGGACCAAGGAGTGGTTTTGGAAGATACCCGTCAAGGAACAGTATGGCGTCGTGCTGATTAATTCGACACTTGATCGCATGGAGAGTTGACAGTTGTAAGAAACTCTCTATAATCCATTTCCATATTGCGGGAATAGCTCAGTTGGTAGAGCACAACCTTGCCAAGGTTGGGGTCGCGAGTTCGAGTCTCGTTTCCCGCTCCAAAATTTTAAAAACCCTGATCGAAAGATTGGGGTTTTTTATTGCTTGCTAAAAAACTATAAAAAACCGATCAGGAAAAGAGAACTGTACAGCTCTAGATTCGGGGCGAATGAAGAATTTAAAGGCATTCTGTTTAAGTTTTATTAAAAGCACACTATTTTCAAAACTGCGATTCGCATAGATATGATAAAATTGCGAAAATTATTCGTATCTCACGAAAGTTTTTCTCTGTCCTTAGTGTAGGTAAACAGGCTTTGAATCAAGAAAAAACAGCGAACTTATTCGATTTCCAGAAGGTTGCACTTGAAACATTACGCATTGAAGAAAATGCGTTACAGATTTTAGCTACGCAGATTGATGGCCGTTTTAGTCGGGCATGTGAAATTATCCTGCGATGTAAAGGGCGTCTGGTCATCACCGGGATGGGGAAATCTGGTCATATTGGCCGTAAAATGGCAGCCACCTTTGCTTCCACAGGTACGCCGTCTTTTTTCATGCATCCAGGTGAAGCGGGGCATGGTGACTTAGGAATGCTGGTCGAAGGAGATGTGCTGATTGCCATTTCTAATTCAGGCAAAAGTGATGAAATCATGATGCTGATGCCTTTGATCAAGCACCTTGGTGTACCTTTAATTACCATTAGTGGTGATGATCGCGGCCCGATGCCACAAAATGCTGATGTTGCCCTGACTTTGGGAGATATTCAGGAAGCTTGTCCACTGGGCCTGGCACCGACATCTTCAACGACTGCCACCTTGGCACTGGGGGATGCTCTGGCAGTGGCCTTGCTGGATGCTCGCGGGTTCACCTCAGATGACTTTGCACGATCACATCCTGCAGGTGCGCTTGGTAAACGCTTGCTGCTGCATGTAAAGCATTTGATGCATACGGGGGAAGATTTGCCGAAGGTCGCACCTGATACCCCGATGAATAAAGTGCTTTATGAAATTTCTGATAAGCGCTTAGGCTTGACTACAATTGTGGATGAACAGGAACGTTTGCTCGGAATCTTTACCGATGGTGACTTGCGCCGCCTGATTGATAAACAGCAAGGTTTTGATGTTAATCTTCTGGTGCAGGACGTGATGATTCAAAATCCATGGACGATTTCTCAGGAAGCACGTGCAGTCGAAGCCTTGGAACGTATGAACGAGCGTAAAATAAACCAATTTGTAGTGGTGGATGAGACCAATAAGGTGATTGGTGTGATCAGTATGCATGACCTGATTCAGGCTGGGGTAAATTAATCGATGGCATCTTATGTATTACTAGAGCAGGCACGTCATATTAAAGCATTGGTGCTAGATGTAGATGGTATTTTAAGCGATGGTTTTGTCACGTTGACCAATACAGGCGATGAAATCAAATCTTTTGATATTCGCGATGGCTTGGGGATGAAACTGGTTCAGCAGGCTGGTATCAAAGTGATTATCATCACTGGACGTAAAAGTAATATCGTTGAAAAGCGTATGTCAGATCTGGGAGTCGATCTGGTCTATCAGGGTCGTGAAGACAAAGGTCTGGCTTTGAGTGAGGCTTGTGCACAACTGGAGATTGCGGTAGAAGATTGCCTGTATATGGGGGATGACTGGCCAGACCTGTCTGCATTTGCCATTGCTGGCATGAAGGTGACAGTACCGAATGGTCATGTGGAAGTTCGCCGTCGTGCCGATCTGGTGACTCAGGCCATGGGCGGGCGCGGCGCAGTGCGTGAAATTTGCGATATGCTGCTGACCTCTAAAGGCGTATACCAAGAGTTACTTGAAAAATATATGCGTGCACCTTATTAATAATTCATACGATTTGGATTAAGTACACCGCTTATGGATACTAGATTTTTATACCTTACGGCTGTCATTATTGCCGCAATAAGTGGTGGTTATTACTATTACAGTGGAAAAGGCAACAAGCTGCAGACAGATTCTGCCCGCAGCATGACTTATTCTGCCAAGGATATTAACTTAACCCAAACTGATGGAAATGGCATGCTGTCAGTTCGTGCACAAGTCGATGAGCTTGAGCAAAACCTACAGCAACGAAGTTCGCATCTGAAAAATCTGCTAGCTTCCACCTATAAAGATGGCAAAGTAGAGGCCACTTTTATTGCCAATGTGGGAAATGGTTATGATGACAATACAAAAGTGGTACTTTCGGATGGCGTGATCGCGACCAAAATCCTGGACAATGGAAGAATTCGCTTTCGTACGGATGAGCTGACAGGTTTTCCGAAAACACGTGAAATTGAAACCGACAAAACCGTTCTGGTGGATTCTCCCCAGGCCAAGTTTGTGAGTCAGGGGCTTAAAGCCGATCTTAATGATGGTCAATACGAGTTCTTTAATATTCGAGGAAAGTATGAACCAAATTCTTAGAGTTAAAATGATGAACACTTTCCTGAAGCGCATGGCGCTCGTGACGATAGCTGGCTGCTGTTCGGTGACGGCTTTCGCTTTGCCATCTGACCGTAATCAGGCAATTACCTTGCTGGCAGACCGTGCAACTTTTAATGAACGTACTGGGGTAACCACTTACTCTGGGAATGTCATTATCGAGCAGGGCACTATGAAGTTGCAGGCCAACTCAATTGTGGCCAATCTGAACAGTAAAAAGCAGATCAGTGTTATTACTGCAACAGGTAGTCCGGCTCGGTTCCAGCAAAAAATAGACGCGGCGAAAGGTCTGGCGAAAGGACAAGCACAAAAAATTGTTTATAATGCTGAAACCGGTATTATTACCCTGTCAGGCAATGCTTACCTGCAGCAGGATGGTGCCAGCATTCGCGGTAATATCCTTAAATACAGTATGAACAAAGGGGATATTGAGGCCATCGGTACACCGAACAAAACCGGTTCATCTTCAGGTCGTGTAGAGATTGTGATTCCGCCATCTGCGAGTCAGTCCTTCCCGGGAGCACGTGATTAATGGAGCAAGTGCAGCAGGTTCAGACTTTATGCATCAAACATCTGGCAAAAAACTATAGCAAACGCTGGGTAGTTAAAGATGTTTCTTTCAGCATGGAAAGTGGTCAGATTGTAGGGCTTTTGGGTCCTAATGGTGCCGGAAAAACCACCAGTTTCTATATGGTAGTCGGACTGGTGCGCATGGATAAAGGTGAAATTCATCTGGATGATCTGGATTTATCTGATCTGGCCATGCATGAACGTGCCCGTAAAGGCATTGGCTATTTGCCACAGGAAGCCTCTATTTTCAGAAAATTGACTATCGCTGAAAATATTATGGCGATTCTGGAAACCCGTAAGGATTTGAATAAGGAACAACGTCAGCAGCGCCTCAAGGAATTGCTGGCAGATTTTAAAATTACCCATATCAAAGATTCATTAGGGATGAGTGTTTCCGGTGGAGAACGCCGTCGTGCTGAAATCGCACGGGCATTGGCTGCTGATCCGAAATTTATGCTCTTGGATGAACCTTTTGCAGGGGTCGATCCAATCTCGGTTGGTGATATTAAAGATATTATCATGACCTTGAAAGAACGTGGAATCGGGGTGCTGATCACCGATCATAATGTACGTGAAACTCTGGCGATCTGTGAGCATGCTTATATTGTCAGTGAGGGTGCTGTCATTGCAGAGGGCACGCCGAATGAAATTCTGGCCAATGAAACGGTGAGAAAAGTTTATTTGGGTGATGATTTTACTGTTTAAGTCCGTTACTATTTTCTTTAAAATTCCCTCATTATCAGCTTAGAATGATGAGGGAATTTTTTTAAGCATTTATTTGAAAGAACACAGTCTTTTTAAACAAACTTTGTTATAGTCTTTGCAAAATGTAAAATATAAGAAATCATGTTATTTCGGGTAAAACACAGCGTTAAAAATCAGAGGAAAGTTTACGTGAAAAGTGGAATATTTATGTTTTTCCTTTTTCCTCTGCAAATCTCTCTCGTTCATGCAGAAACCAGCTATTTTTCAAATATAAAAAATAGTTTTGGAAAACTGATTGCTCCTGAGCCTACCTCTTCTGCCTATAAGGTGGAGATGTCTAGTTTAAGCCAATACTCTATGGATACCTCCCGAGTCGCAGAGCTGCCTCAGGTGATACGCCCGCAGTCAGGACAGGGTGTAGTCAATCCAATGGCTGTAGCTTTGCCCCGAAAAATGGGTTTAATTGATGCAGTGCATACAGCGGTACAAAGGCGTCCTGAAATTTCCCAAAGTGTTTCTCAATTATCTGCGCAGGCTGCCAGTATTGATGTAGCAAAAGCCGCCTATTATCCCCAGATATCCGGGGGGCTAGGGACAGGTGATTTCACTACCGGAGAGCGTGGCCGGCAGGTTATTTCCTTAAATGCTACTCAAGTTGTATATGATTTTGGCAAAATTAAAACCAATGTCAGTGTCGAAGAAGCCAGACTGACAGAAGAACAGGCACGTGTACTGATCAGTCTGGATCAGATTGCTCTGGAAGTTGCGGATGCCATTATTAATATCAAGCGCTATCAGGAAATTACTAAGATTGCCCAGCAACAGATTGAGGGCATTGGGCGGATCGCAGAAATTGCGAATTTACGTGCCCAAGCCGGAATCAGCAGTCAGGCTGACCCTATCCAGGCCCAATCCAATCTTGAAGCAGCAGAGTCGAATCTACTGATTCAGCAAACCCAGTTAAGACAGTACCAGCAGCGCTTGCGCAATCTGCTGGGATTTGATGTTTCTCATGTTGAATGGGTTATTCCAGAGAAGATTGTGCAGCAAGCCCATCTGTATCAAGATCCTGATTTCACCCGGATTCCCAATATGATTTTGGCCAATGCCGGTGTGGAAGTGGCACGCTTACAGAAAAATCAGGCACGCTTAAGCAGCTATCCGACCTTTAACTTGAAAGGTAGTGTAAGCCAGGCCGTGAATGGGCGAAACCCGAATAATAATGAAGATGACGGTTTCTACAATTCTATTATGCTGGAAGCCAGCAGTAACTTTTATCAAGGTGGAGCGATGCGTTCTCAGGCTCGTGCAGCCAGTTTTGCCGAAGAAGCAGCGCGTGCTCAGGTCAATACCGTTTATTTGGATGTGCAGGATCAAATCCGTCTTATCCGTGAGCAGATAGAGAACAAGCAAAAGCAGATGGATGTTTTGGCCAAACGCCGCTCGACCACTGCCCGGACCAAAGAGCTTTATCAAGAGCAATATAAATTAGGTACGCGTACCGTGGTGGATCTGTTGAATGCCGAGCAGGCGATTCATAGTGCGGCTCAAGAGATTGAGGCAGCGCGTTATGATATTTATGCTGCGATTGTGCAATATATTCAGGTCACTGGTCGTACGCGCGATCTTTATGCGCTTAATGATATTTCAATTCAAGGATTTGAAGTTCAGCCATGAGTACTATAATAAATTATCAACCGTGGCTCCAAGCGGTTTTGAATATTGCAAAACATTATCGAATCGAGCCTTCTGAAGAGCGGATCCGTTTACAGCTAGATTGGAGTCAGCATCAGGATGCCGATGAGATACTGAAAATCGTCAGCCGCCAGATTGGTTTAAATGTCCGTAAAAATAACTTTGACAGTGGTTTGCTAAACCCGTGGCGTTTACCTTTGCTGGTTGAGTTTCAGAATGGTGATGTGGGTGTCATTGAGCGGATTGATACGGCAGGAAATGTCAGTGTTCAACTGAGTGGAGATCAAGGTCTTTCTCAGGTATTTAAAGTCGAGCAGCTGAATGAAGGGGTAAAACATCTTTATATTTTACGTCCCGAATCATCCGTACCTGATGCCCGTGTTGATGAATATATCAAGCCCTTTGAAAAAAACTGGTTCTGGTCCATTGTTCTGAATGACTGGAAGCGTTATATCGATGTTATGTTTGCCTCATTGATTGCCAATATTCTGGCACTGGCAACCATCGTATTTTCAATGAATGTCTATGACCGGGTAATTCCATCCCAGTCTGTTCCTACTTTATGGGTGCTGGCAAGTGGGGTACTCATTGCGGCGATTTTTGAGTTTATCTTGCGTGTCTCCCGGATTTATCTGTCCGATATTATTGGGAAACGCGCAGACCTGAAAATCTCTGACCGGGTATTTGGACATTCGCTCCGAATTAAAAATAGTGAGCGCTCCAAATCTACCGGTACTTTTATTTCACAGATTCGAGAACTGGAAGGGGTACGTGAACTGGTCACCTCAACCACTGTGACCGCAATTGCAGATCTTCCATTCTTCTTCCTGTTTCTGGGGATTTTCTGGATCATTGGCGGTAACCTGTTCTGGGTGATGCTGCTGGTTGTACCCTTAATGATTTTGCCGGGTATTCTGGCACAGAAAAAACTGGCAGAGCTGGCTCAGCTGGGGATGCGTGAATCCTCCATCCGTAATGCCTTGCTGGTAGAGGCCGTACAAGGCATTGAAGATGTCAAGCTATTACGTGCAGAAGCCCGTTTCCAGAATCAGTGGAATCATATGAACGAAGTTTCTGCTGATGTCAGCATGCAGCAACGTAAAATTGTCGGCTTGATGACCGCATGGACTCAAAAAATTCAGGGTTTAACCTTTGCAATTGTAGTGCTGGTGGGGTGCTTTGCGGTTATGGAAGGCGAAATGACAACCGGTGCACTGGTGGCCTGTTCAATTCTGTCTTCACGTATGCTTGCACCGATTTCACAACTAACAGGTGTTTTGGGGCGTTTACAGCAGGCGAAAGCTGCAAAAGCCGGGCTGGATGAATTAATGAAAAAGCCGGTAGACCAGCCTGATTATGCTCACCTGATTCATCGTCCGGTTTTAAGTGGCCATTATGAGCTGAATAATGTGGTATTTAAATACACCGAAGATGATACAAAACCGAGTTTAATGATTCAAAAACTGGAAATTAAACCGGGAGAAAAAATTGCGATTCTTGGTCGAAACGGTGCTGGAAAATCAACCCTGTTACAGTTGCTATCGGGAATGCAGGTGCCTATACAAGGTACAGTTAAACTCGATGGACTCGATTTAAACCTGATTGATCCGGCAGACGTGCGTCGGGATATGGGCTTGCTTAATCAGCACTCACAACTGTTCTATGGCTCTATTCGTGAAAACCTGACACTTGGAGCACCATTGGCAACCGATCAGCAGCTTATCGAAGCGCTTCAGATTACTGGTGCTCTGGGATTTGTGCAGGAGAAAAAGGAAGGGCTGGATCATATTATTCTGGAAGGTGGCGTAGGCTTTTCAGGTGGTCAGCGTCAGGCACTGATGCTGGCGCGATTATTGATCCGTCAGCCCAATATTGTATTAATGGATGAACCGACTGCAGCTCTGGATGATGTGTCGGAAAAACAGCTTATTGATCATTTAAAAACCTACCTGACTCACCGGACTATGATTGTAGCTACGCATCGCCGCGCTGTTCTGGAGTTGGTGGACCGGATTATTGTGGTCAATGAAGGCAAGATTGTGATGGATGGACCACGTGACCAGATTTTGAATCAGTCACCAACTGGAACAAAACGGGCAGCTGGAGCAAGTACATGAGCGAACAAGCAGAATTAAAACGTTCAACCAAAGCCAGCTTTCAGGAGCCTCCTTTACCCAAGTCTAGTGTCATTATCTGGATTATCGGTATTGGGCTGTTAATTCTATTGACATGGGCTTGGCTGTTTAAGCTGGAAGAAGTATCGACCGGTACCGGTAAAGTGATTCCATCTTCCAAAGAACAGGTCATTCAGTCTCTGGAAGGGGGAATTCTCACCAAGTTAAATGTCAAGGAAGGTGAAATTGTCGAGCAGGGGCAGGTGCTGGCCCAACTGGACCCTACACGTTTTGAATCGAATGTCGGTGAGTCGGAATCCTTACTCGTTGCATCACGTGCGACCTCCGCGCGTTTACGTGCAGAAGTCAGTGGTCTAGCTTTAGAGTTTCCAGAAGAGGTGTTGAAATATCCAAAACTGGTCGCAGAAGAAACAGCGCTGTATCAGTCACGTCGTGCCAATCTGGAAGACTCACTGGCTGGGCTTAAGCAGGCGTTGGTGCTGGTACGACAAGAACTGGAAATGACAGAACCTCTGGTGGCCAAAGGCGCTGCCAGTGAAGTAGAAGTTTTGCGCTTAAAACGCGAAGCCAATGACTTGCAGAATCAGATGAATGACATTCGTAACCAGTATTTTGTGCAGGCGCGGGAAGAGTTGTCTAAGGCCAATACCGATGTACAAACCCAGCAGCAGATTGTACGTGGCAAATCAGATACCTTAAGCCGGACTGTATTTAAGTCACCCGTACGCGGTGTAGTCAAAGAAATTGATGTTATGACTTTGGGCGGCGTGATTCCGCAAAATGGCAAGCTGATGACCATTGTCCCGCTGGATGAAAAACTCTTGGTAGAAGCGCGTATTTCACCTCGTGATATTGCCTTCATCCGCCCGGATCAGGAAGCACTGGTCAAGATTACCGCTTATGACTATTCCATTTATGGTGGCCTAAAAGGTAAAGTGACGGTGATTTCACCGGATACTCTGCGTGATGAAGTCAAACAGGATCAGTTCTATTACCGGGTATATATCCGCACAGATAATGACAAGCTAAGTAATAAGACCGGACAGGAATTTAATATTACGCCGGGGATGGTGGCTACAGTGGATATCCGTACGGGTGAAAAAACCATCTTGGATTATCTGATCAAGCCGTTTAATAAAGCCAAGGAAGCCTTGCGTGAACGCTAAGCTGGGTATGAGCTGAATAAAAAAGCCTCTTTATCAAGAGGCTTTTTTATTTCATTGTGCAAAGCGGGTATACTTTAAGTCTGAGTGTTAACAGCCTGAATTTATGCCATTTACCATTGCCAGTCTAGTGACTTTTGAAGAAGAAATTAAAAAAAGCCGCTTTCAGGCTTTTGCAACTCCTGTAGAAAATGAGCAGGAAGTGAAGGATTTTTTGGAAACTTACCGTGACCCGACCACCACGCATCAATGCTGGGCCTGGAAAATCGGCCATCAGGTGCGTTTTAATGATGATGGTGAGCCTTCAGGAACTGCAGGTCGGCCCATACTGGCGACCATTGAAGGCAATGAGCTGACCAATATACTGGTTCTGGTTAATCGCTGGTATGGTGGAATCAAGTTGGGAACTGGTGGACTGGTGCGGGCTTATGGTGGCTGTGCCGGACAATGCTTGCTGTTGGCAGAAAAAATTGAACTGATCGAAAAGAAAAAAGCCAGTTTCTTTTGCCAGTTTAATGAATGGGCTATTTTTCAATATGAATTGAATCATCAAGGTATTGATTACCAAGAAGAATATATAGCCGAAGGTGTGCAGGTCAGTGCCTTGTTTCAGGCGCATCAGATCGAAGCTTTTGCCTTAAAACTTCAGGATGTGACCCGTGGCCGTGAACAACTGAAGATCATAGAAGAAGACACAGATGACTGAGATAAATCCGCTGCTCAAATACCGTGAACAGCATAAGCATCGTCTAAATTATATGCCTTGGTTGTATTACTCCCTAAAGCCTAAACATAGGGGCTGGGCAGAGGAGTGGCAGCAGGAATATCAGGCCTATCTCATGGAGATGGAAACAGTCGAGATAGGCAAAAACTGTTTTATTTCTCCGCTGGCACATATTTTTGCCGAACCGGGCCGCAAGATCAGTATTGGGGATAATACTTTTATTGCCGCAGATTGTACCTTGCATGGTCCACTAGAGATTGGCAATGAAGTAGCAATAAATCATCATTGTATTCTGGATGGGGGGCGGGTCGGTATCAAATTACATGGTCAGGTGCGTCTAGCTGCGTATTGTCACCTTTATGCTTTTGATCATGGAATGGCGCTAGAGCAGCCGATTTATCAGCAGCCGGTTCGTTCCCAAGGAATTGAAATTGGTCGGGATGTGTGGTTAGGCGCTCATGTGGGTATCAAGGATGGGGTAAAGATTGCAGATCAGGCCATTATAGGTATGAATAGCATGGTGACCAAAGATGTTGCAGCGCGTGCTATCATGGCAGGTAATCCGGCCAAATTGATCCGCTATCGCGATTAAGGGAGATTCGCTAGCACCCTGCCTAGAATCAATCTAGTACTTAGGGCGTGTCCTCATTTGAAGAATTGGTTTTAAATACTTAAAATCCTCCTTTGAGTTATTTTTATTTCTACATTTTCAATGGCACGCACTCTTCTTACCGATGATATCTGGCAGAAAATTCAAGAT
>NZ_VLSR01000018.1:0-50775 GCF_007558235.1 Acinetobacter sp. RF15B
ACGGATGCATATATTGCAGAAATTACTCAGCGCTTGAATCATCGTCCAAGAAAAAGACTCGGCTTTAAAAGTCCGAGTCAGGTATTATGGCAACAACATGGTGTTGCACTTCAAATGCTAATCTAAGTGACTTTAAAGAACATATAAATTCAATTGAAAATGAAGTTAATGCATTTACTACTAAGCAAGAGTGGAATCATAAAAATTGGATTGGATTTTTTAAGTATCTTCAAAAAGAGTTAAACAATGGTAATTGGGGATATGTTCCTAACCAAAATGGTGGATTTATGGGTTATTGGTGGGCTTTTCAAAAAAATGAGAGTTGTTGGCAATACCTTCAAATTCAAGAAGATAAACTTGTTTTGAAAATAAATGCATTAAAACCTGAAAATTACACTAAATTTAGAAATTATTGTTATAAATATTATGTAGAAAAGGCGAAGCGAGAGAATTTAAGTTTTAAAAAACCGGTACGTTTTGGTAATGGCGAAACAATGACAATTCTTACAACTGAATATTTAGTTAAAGATGAAGAAGCAAAATTAATTAATATCGAAAAAACTATTCAGAATTTAAAATCATATACAGATTTTATTGAAAAATATGCTTTAAAAGAGCATGATTTTGTATCTTTATAATCGTTAATTAGCTAATAAACTATGCCCAAACAATCCCGCTTCCTTTGTATTGGCGGTTTCCTCAACGGAACGCAAGTCAAAGACCAAGGTGACAGCTTTATCTGCGTCGAAAAAGGCAAAAATGTCACCTATACCAAAAAGGAAATATTCCATCCTGATTCATGGGATCACGATTACTACGTTTGTGAAACGACCACAGACAAACAGGCACGAAATTGGGTCTATGACATTGAGTCAAAATAATATTTAATTCGATAAAGAAAAACATGGGTTGGCGTTATCGTCAGCCCATTTTTATATATGTTTTAAAATATTCAGACAATAAAAAGCCCCATGGTTAGGGGCTAGTCGTATAACTCACGTTATACTCATATAAGGCTCATCTCATACTGAGCGTATTAAAACATAAATATATCCGCTTGTGTGAGATAACTGATCCTTCTTTTCAGATTATTCAATCATCAACAAATCCGTATTATTGGCCAGTTTTAAAGGACGCAGGGCAAAAATCGAACGGGTGTGACGAATCCCTTTCATGGAATATAAGTTTTTACGCAAAAAACGTTCATAGTGTTCAGAGTTTTTCACTGCGACTTTGACCAGATAATCATAATCACCCGTGACCAGATGAGCTTCTACCACTTCAGGCATATTGGCTAAGGCTTCACTGAACTCATTTAAGATTTCATCATCATGACGTTCAAGCGTGATTTCAATAAAGAACAGCTCATTAATCCCTAAGGCTTTGGCATTAATATTGGCAGTATAACCCTCAATAATATTATTATTTTCCAGGCGTTTTAAGCGCGTCCAGCAGGGAGATGTGGACAGGCTTACTTTCTCCGCCAGTTCGGTCACACTTAGGCGACCATCCTTGCGAAGTTCTCGGAGAATTTTGCGATCAATGCGATCCAATACGTAGTCATTATCAGTCATGTTGAAAGAAAGCAAATTAAAACATATAAATAAGTTATACCATTGATAACCAGGAAGTGAACATACATTGTGTATATGAGTGTGCGCTTGCACTAAAAGTAGTCAAGCTTAAAAAAGATCATACCAAAAAATTGAAAATACCACTTTGCATTGAGGCTTAGTGACAGCAATGGTAAATGCAGCTTTTATCTTATTTAACAAATCGGATGTCATGGTTAATCTTGAGGTGATTCTCTCAAGGAGTGCTTGCCTAAAATAGCAGGATATAAAAAAGAGGGTCTACTTTAAAGTTTTGGCTTTGTAGTAGACCATTCGAACAATTTAAAGTCGAGCTTCTGTTAAAGGGCCGAGGCTTACTTGAATTGTTGAGCTAAAAATAGCCTAAGCTGCAATTTCTTTTTCAATAATAGGCCATAAGTTTTCATGTGAAGATTTGAACATTGACATATGCCCAATCGCCTTGTGTCCTAAAGTGGAAGGATTCAACTCAATGGTTTTTGTTGCAGCATTTGGATACAGGCGTAACAGGTCTTTTACATTGGCTTCGGTAGCAATTTCATCATCTGTAGACCAGATGGCCGTAATAGGACACTCAATTTGCGCATGATAATCCTGCTGTCGGGTCACGGTTTTACCAATGGCATTGATTACATAACCTGGCTTGCTGCAAAATTGTGCCCATTCACGTGCTACATCTTTGGGTAGGTTTTCTCCCATCCCAATGGCACGGGTGGGTCCATAGCCAAGAGTGAAGCGTGATAAGGGAAAAATCACATCAAACATGAGGGGTGCCAGTAATTTGGTTCGCCCTTTTAAGCCTTTGATATGGCCTGTGGAGCCAGAAATGGCAATTACCTTAGCCACTTTTGCATGGTTTGGCACAAGGCCGAGTAGCTGTCCACCTGCACTATGACCCAGCAAGATGAGCCGTTCAGCCTTAGTTTTATCTAAAAGAGCATCAATTGCCGCAGGAATATCCTGCTGTCCCCACTGCACGATGCTGGCTGTCGACTGTTTTAAAGGTCCATATAAAGATTGACCAATTCCCCGAAAGTCAAAGACCAAGACGGCATAGCCTTGTGCCTGTAACCAGCAGCTAAAACGATGATAAAACTGTTTGGTAATTCCCGTCGCTGGACAGATTAAAATTGGATAGGGTTGTTGTTTGGATGCAGATGCTTCATAAAAACATGCGCTTAATTGGTAGCCATCTTGGCAGTTTAGGGTCAATGTTTCAAATTTAGACATAAGCTACACTATATTTTTAAATCAGAATGATTGATTTAATGTACACCAGTTCTAAAAAGAAACTCGCTCAAATAATGACTAAAAAGTCAGTAGGATGACGATAGGGAATAAAACTATGGAAGTAGCAGCACTTGATCTGGCAGTCAAAATTGCCATCATTTTTAGTGGGATTTTCTTGTGGGTGGGCATGCTGACCGGCGTGTGGAAATATTGGCAGATCCGGAACTCTGCACAATCTCGGGCGCATTATTATGTTGATATTGCACATCGTAGTAGTTTGCTCTATGCACCTGCATCCTTGATTTTGGCGGTACTCGCTTATGTATCGGCATTTTCCGCAGCGCTTAACTTGATCTGTGTCATCGTGAATATAGTCTTTTTCAGCTTTTCAATCGGGGCCTATATTCTGCACGGCTATTTGAGAGATACCACGAATCAGTTTAAGACACCGCATCAATTGGGCAGGTGGAATTTCCCTGGTATTTTGATGACAGTCGCTATGCTAGGACTAATTATTACAGAAGTAGGAGGGACAGGAATCTTGCTGTATGGTGCAGTTTTAGGGTTATTTTAGGTTCTATCTTTTATTATTTTGGATGCGTTATGATTTTTTCTGTCCAGATGGATGAGGGGGCAGCTCATCCATCTGGGGCAATCTAAAAATTGAGGAAGTGATTAGCGGTATTTCTGGTCAACGAGGGCCCAGAGGAAAAAGACCATCGAGACAATCATCGCATAACCGAAATATTCAAGTTTTAAATTGCCTTGAATTAAACAATGAACAAATAAAGTCAGCATGAGCGCGATGCTAGTGCTTAAAAAGGTCACCAAGTCGGTATTGGTTTTAAGAGCATCAATGAAGACTTGCTTGTTGAAATGTACTGATAACATCTCCATTTCTCCTATAGTTATTGATCTTATTAAATGACTAAAATAGAGTAACTTAGTCAGAATTGAATATACAGTTGTACTGTTTAATTTCAGCTTTTGCAACTGTTCCAGAAAGCTTTCACAGTGAAAAAGCTTGACTTTAGTCAAGTATCTGCATAAACAATTGATTTAAAATGAATTATAGTTGCATGCCAAAGGCCAGAACGTCAATTGCAAAAGTTTGCAACTTTTTAGATTCATCTTAGGTGAAAGAGAAAAATTTTACGCTTAACTGATGGAGAAATAATCAATTTTGTGTAAGTGTTTGTATAAGTGGGAGGTGATTTTGGTTTAAGTCAAAAACCTTAAGTATTTAAAACGCATAAATATATTTTTATTTGAGCCAGATTATAAATCTTATTGTGCCAAGCTATCCAGTAAAAAAAATCGTTTTTTGCTATTTTTATATCAATTTTTGACTTATTTGCGCTAACAGGGCTTTGCAGGGTGTAAACAATAAATGTCCGTTTGGGTAAAACCTGACAATTATTGATCACGCTAAAAAACGGATTTTGGGTAAAAATTCGCTTTTTTATGACCTCAACATGCTAGAAAGATTAGTTTCTAATACGGTCAATCACAGCTGCAATCAGTAGAACAATCATGGAGGGGATAAACCAGGCCATATTTTGTTCAGAAAGTGGCAAGCTCTCTAAGCTAGCAGGTAAACTGAAACCGGCAACTTTTAAGCCATCAAAGATACCAAAGATCAAGGCAACCAAGGTCACTGGAGCAATGACATGCGATGGTTTCTTAAAGAAGCCTGTCAAGAAGCTCAGCATAATAACTGTAATGGCGGGTGGATAGATCGCACTTAATACCGGGACTGAAACTGCAATCAGTTTGGTTAAACCGAGGTTAGATATCAGCAGCGAAAAACCAATCAGGATCAGGACAAGAACTTTATACGGAATTTTGGTCAGGCTGGAGAAGTACTCTGCACAGGCACAGGTCAGGCCGATTGCAGTTACCATACAGGCAATAAAAATCATGCCGGACAGGAAGTATGCGCCCATGTCACCAAAGGCATATTGCACATACGCATGCAGAATAACCGCTCCATTGGCCGCATTTGGAGCAACTTCATGACTACCCAGACCCAGTTTAAACAGGCTCAGATAAACCAGGGTTAAACCGATCCCCGAAATAATCGCAGCATTCACTGCATATTTGGTAATCAGCTTCTTGTCCGTTACGCCACGCGATGTAATTGCTTTTACAATCACAATACCGAAAACCAGAGCACCCAAGGTGTCCATGGTCAGATAACCATTCACAATCCCTTCAGAAACCGGGCTGTCAATATAGCTGTTGATTGGTGCAGGTGGTGCCTGAGCCGGAATCATGACAGCGGCCACTCCTAAGATAATCAGGGAGATAATCTTAAGCGGAGAGAGAAAATAGCCGACAGTATCCAGAATCTTGTTCGGATACAGGGAAACGAGCATCACGACAGCAAAATAAATACTGCTATAAATTAGCAGGCTACTGGATTCATTACCGAAATAGGAAGAAAACCCGATTTCATAAGAAACGGTGGCGGTACGCGGAGTTGCAAATAAAGGACCGACGGCTAGATAGCAGATCACAGTCAGCAAAATACTGGCGGCTTTGCCCAAAGGCGAGCTTAAAATCTGGATAGAACCTTCAACACGAGATAATGCAACAATAGTGATAACTGGTAAGCCGACAGCAGTAATCAGAAAACCGAAAGCAGCTAACCATACGTGTTCACCGGCCTGTTGCGCCACAATCGGTGGAAAGATAATGTTACCTGCACCAATAAATAGTGCAAAGGTCATAAAACCCAAGGCAACAATATCCCGAGTACGGAGACTTGTCATAAAGGGAGAGTAGTAAAATGAAAAATAGATTTTAGAATATCTGTACGGGTTTTTGGAGTTTATTTTAGCTGGAAAGGCGCTGATCGTATTGCTCTTGCTAAGTGAGTAAACAGATATTCTAAATTTGGTGGAGATATGTTATTGATATTTTTAAAGAAAAATAAAATCTATATTTTTCTGACAAATTATTCAGAATTTACAATAAATTGAAAACTTTATTGTTTGTATAAATAGTCAGCATTAAAAAATTGTTTTGCCTAACGTTAAATGCCTGGCTAGCCCAAGAACCTCGGCATTCTCAGCTAAAAAGGACTATAATTGGATGATTCAGATTGAGGATAAATTGATGCGAGCGCCAGCCATTAGTCTTAAAACCGAGCAGGATATTGAAAAACTGCGCATATCCGGGCGCTTGGCCGCGCAGGTTCTGGCGATGATTGGAGCGCACGTGAAAGCAGGGGTGAGCACTGAATATCTGGATGATCTGTGCCATGATTTTATTGTCAATACTTTGAAAGTGACACCTGCCAATATTGGCTATTATGGTTATACCAAAACCACCTGTATTTCTCCAAATGAAGTGGTGTGTCATGGTATTCCTTCTGCCAAAACCATCTTGCAAGACGGCGATATTATCAATATTGATGTCGCTATTATTAAAGATGGTTATTTTGGTGATACCAGCCGTATGTACTATGTCGGTACGCCATCAGCTGAAGCGAAGCGTCTGGTTAATACGACCTATGAGGCAATGGTGGCCGGTATCCATGCCGTGAAACCGGGGGCAACACTGGGCGATATTGGCTATGCCATTCAGACTGTGGCAACACGGGAGGGGTATAGCATCGTCAGAGAATATTGTGGGCATGGGATTGGCAAGGTGTATCATGAACAGCCGAATATTCTCCATTATGGACAACCGGGGCAGGGCATTAAACTGGTGCCGGGTATGGTCTTTACGATTGAGCCGATGGTGAATATGGGCAAAGCGCGGGTCAAAGAACTTAAAGATGGCTGGACGGTGGTCACCGCAGACAAATCCTGGTCTGCGCAATGGGAACATATGGTTGCCGTGACTGAAACAGGCTTTGAACTGTTATCGCCATGGCCTGAAGGCACTGGGGAATATCCGGAAATTTAAATTCTGCTATAGCCAATGAAAATACAGTAACCCATTACACCGGCTCACATAACTTACAGCAGCTAGTATTCTGTGGACGAAAGCCTACAAAAGACTACAGCAAGAAGTGGTTTCGAGCTTTGACAAAGCTTATATTTATCTTGTTTAGCCTAGATGTTTCCTCTTTTCACTCAAGTGCTGTCGTGTAGTTTCCAGCTCATTTTTATTAGAAAATGAGCTTTTTTTATGTGAGCGAAAATTCTTTCAAAGTCTGTTTATCTCAACTTTAATCCTGTTGTAGCTGCTCTACCAGATAGTCAATAAATACCCGCACCGCAGGCAACAGGCCGCGACGTGATGGATAAACAACATGGGAAATCCCGTGGGCTGCTTTCCATTCAGGTAAGATCTGTACCAGCTCACCACGTTGTAGGTAGTGTTCGACGACGTGATCCGGCAATAAGGCCACGCCACATCCCGAGGCGGCCAGCTGGGTCAACATGTTTAGGTCTGAACCGCATACGGTTGGGCTAACCTGGATTTTCTTTTGCTGCTGTCCATTTTGCAAGACCAGAAATTGCTCACTATGTTCTTCAACCATACTGAGAATTTTGTGGTCGGCCAGTTGCTCAGGGCTTTTAAGATCACCGAATTGATTTAGATAGCCCTGACTTGCAAACAGATGCTGCTCCAGTTTGGCAAGCTGGCGAATCACCAGGTTTGGATCATCATTCAGACTGGATCGAACCCTTAAGGCCAGATCAAATCCTTCATTGATAATATCGACACGACGATTGGTCACCAGCATCTGAATCTTGATTTCTGGATATTTTTTGAGAAAGTCTGGAAGGATTTTGGCCATTTCATTTTGAGCCATTGAAACTGGCAGACTGACTTTAATTACGCCACGTGGTTCGGTACTTAAATGATCCACCAGATCATGTGCAGCCTGTGCGGCATTTAGCATGACCTGGGCATGCCGGTAGATATTCATGCCGATGTCGGTCACGGCAAAATGGCGTGAACTGCGTTGAATCAGACGGACGCCCAAACGTTCTTCCAGATTATAAACGCGTCGACTTAGTTTGGACTTGGGAATATTCGTAGCACGTTCAGCAGCACTGAAGCCGCCATATTCGACCACTTGGGCAAAGCAATAAAAGTCATCCAGATCCGTCAGCATTTTCTTTGATTCCATATATGCAACAATATGCTGATTAAAGTCTGATTGTTGCATAGTGTCAATTGCAGCTGATTAAAAAAAATTGGACAAGGCAATTATTCAACATGACGCGATTCATCGTTGCTCATAGGAAAAGCCCATTCGGTATGAATAGGTTTTTTGAAAATATTAATCCTCTTGTTCTTAAAGGGCTTTTATAGAGAGTATTGGGTTCATTTTAGAAACTATTAAATTAGCTTAATCAAAATAAACTGCTAGCCCACTCCAACTGGGTCACTCTAAGGAGGCCAAGTCTAGTTGTATTGCAGGTGACCAATTACCCTTTGGATGAAGACAGAATGCCCATCTTTTCTTAATTACTGGCATTTCTTTTAATCATCCAGGTGGAATCCATATGAACGAGCTATCTCTAACTTTTTAGGAATTAGAGAACCACAGCCTGTACAAAAGCAAGAAGTAAAACCTGAGTCTTGTCTAAATTTTCCAATAGAATCTATACCAGAAACCCAATCAAATAATCTTTCATTCAGCAAAGTAGATGAGTCTGCTCCAGTACCCCTCTTTACGACATCAGCTGCAATGACAGAGATACCTTGTATAACTGTCTTCATTGATGAAGAACTTAACCGTTCCGTATAAGCAACTACCACTAATTTTTCATTTATTACTCTTAGATAAGTGATATGTATTATAAAAATTGGATGGTACATTCATCTTTCTCAACGCTTATGAGTTTAGTTCGGTATGGCAGAATATAACTAAATTTTTTTAAATAATTAATTGTTTAACATATTGTTTGCTGCATAAAAAGAGCTTGTTATCGATCCTGCATCTAAAAAGTATTTATCCAAAAATGACATAAGTTGGGTCGCAACATGGGCTAATGAGGGTGGGTTAAAAACTAAGAGACTGTTTTGATGATTATATCAATAACCAACTATGTACGGTTTGATATTCAGGACTGCAACTGCTCCACTAAAATCGACAGGCCTTCGGTTGCTGTCTTGGCAATTTTCTGAAACTGGGCAGGAAGATGCTGTTGCTCTGCTTTGGGGTCAATATAGTGGGCGGTGCAACTGGCAGGAATGTCATGAATTAACCCGGCCACTGGGTAGACCTGTAAGCTGGTACCAATCACGATAAAAATATCTGCATCTGCAACACACAGCTGGGCATCTGTATAAGCCGGCACCGCTTCGCCAAACCAGACCACATGCGGGCGTAATGGATAACCTTGCCTGCAAAAATGCTTGTTCAGATTCAGCTCGGCGCCTTCCACGGAATAGAATTCCCGGGTATTTTCTGCGTCCGGACCAGAGCTTTTGGCCAGCCGGATGTTGCCGTGTAAATGGATGACTTTGGAGCTGCCCGCACGTTCATGTAAGTCATCAATATTCTGGGTGATGACATAGACATCATAATTTTTTTCTAAGCGCGCAATGTGCTGGTGGGCAATATTGGGCTGTGCCTCCAGAATATTTTTGCGCCGTGCATTATAAAAACGTTGTACCAACTCTGGGTTTTTAGCCCAGGCCTCAGGAGTGGCGACTTCTTCAATACGATATTGTTCCCAAAGCCCATCACTGTCACGAAAAGTATTGATTCCGCTTTCGGCGCTTATGCCTGCACCGGAAAAGACCACCAGTTTTTTCATCGCCATTCTCCTGGGTTAAATTGCTGTTCCGAACGAGTTTACTGTCGAGGGTGCGGGGTGATGTTCTTTCAGAAATCTGGACAGTTCTTTGGCAAATTTGACCGGTTCAGTCAATAAAGGAGCATGACCAGATTTGTTAAATAGTACCTGTTTGGCCTGTGGCAGGCTTTCTGAAATCAAACGTTGACCTTCAAAGGGATAGAGTCTGGACTGAACGCCGCTAAAGAAGGTTACTGGACAAGAGAGTTGGCTAAGAGCTGCGCGGTAGTCTTCCCGGTGATATAGATAGTTGTTGATATACCACAGCATATAGTCTATGCGCTGAGTGGGAAGCAGTAGACCCTGCAAACGCGGCTGATTCAGAATAAATTCACAGGATTTTAAGCTGAGCTTATCTCCATTTTGCAGTTGTATAAAGCGCAGCCATAGAGCAGCCAGCGCTGCACGTACTGAGCTTTCCAGCTTCCGGATGGAGCCAAGATGGACATGCTGAGCCAGAAGCAGGGAAATCTCCTGCAAAATCCCGATAAATTCTTGATGGCGCGAACCAAAAAGTCCAAATGCCCAAGCATCGTCTACCGATATTTTAGGGGACTGATCAATATGTAAATAGGCGGAAATATGTTGGGCAAAGTGATCATAATGCAGGCCATGCATCGCCGTCGTGGCACCCATGGAATAAGCAATTACCATGAGTTTGTCCAGATTTAACTGGGCTAGAACCGAACGTACATCTTGCCAGTGACTGGAAATGGCATCCAGATCGGACGGGATTTTACAGTTGCCGGATGCGCCAAAGCCACGCCATTCAGGAATAATAAAACGGAAATTTTTTCGATGCGGATAGAGAAAAGCAGCCCATTGCCAGCTCAGCATGCCCAGACCGGATAATACCAGCACCGGTTGTCCCTGACCGTATTCGCGGACAAACAGTTGTTCAGCATCGGGCATGGTATAAAAAGGCATGGCTATACTCCAGGGTGTATTTTATTGTAATTACCTTAAAATTGTTTGAGACGCGGAATGAGCTGTTCTAACCAGTGAATCCAGCCCGTTTCCTGATCAATACCCAGTTGCAGAATCATTTTGTGAATATACAAGGTACGGTCATTTTCATCGGCTTGGGCAAAATCCTTGGCAAAAATCTGCTGATAGGTCTTTAATTTTTCTTTATGCAATTCCAGGTGGCGTTCAAGTTCAGACAAGGTGCTATTGCCTCCAAGCTGCGCTTCGGCCCGTAAACGTACCATTAGTTCTTCACGCAATTGTGCTGGCGGACTTTGCTCAAGCATCCAGCTGGTCAGCTCTTCACGGCCCAGACGCTCGACCTGATAGGTTTTTTTACGTGACTGGGCATTTTCTTCTTTCAGGGTAGAAATCCAGCCTTTGCCTAACATGGCATTTAATTCACGATAAATTTGCTGATGGGTGGCATTCCAGAAAAATCCCATGGAACGGTCAAAACGGCGTGCCAGTTCAATACCGGTACTGGGTTTTTCAATCAGGCTGGTCAGCAGAACGTGGGCTAAAGACATAGACGTCTCAAAAAATGACTCAGGATTATTATGCAACATGTTGCATAAAAATCAATTCTGACATATAAAATAGTGCAACAAGTTGCATTAAAGCTGATAGTTGAGGGAGAAAATGGTCAGCTTGTAAAACAATAGCCAGCATAAACGCACGCTCAGGAGTAGAAATGTCTAAATATCCCAACTTACTTGCCCCACTGGATTTGGGCTTTACCACTTTAAAAAACCGGGTATTGATGGGGTCAATGCACGTAGGTCTTGAAGAAGTACCAGGTGGCTATGAGCGGATGGCAGCCTTTTATGCGGAGCGTGCCAAAGGTGGTGTGGCTTTAATCGTTACAGGCGGGATTTCCCCCAATGATCATGGTGTGACCTTTCAAGGTGGCTCCAAGCTCGACACAATTGAAGAAGCAGAAAAGCATAAAGTGATTACCCGGGCCGTCCATGAGGCGGGAGGTAAGATTGCCATGCAGATTCTGCATACCGGGCGTTATTCCTACCAGGCTGAAAATGTAGCACCGTCACCTATTCAGGCCCCTATTAATCCGGTAAAACCGCATGCTTTAACTTCTGCAGAAGTGCAGCAAACCATTGATGATTTTACTAACTGCGCCGGACTGGCCCAGTATGCCGGTTATGATGGCGTAGAAATCATGGGTTCAGAAGGCTATCTGATCAATGAGTTTATTGCCGCACGTACCAATCACCGTGATGATGAGTGGGGGGGGAGCTATGAAAACCGCATTCGTTTCCCGATCGAGATTGTTCGCCGTACCCGTGAAAAGGTCGGTGAGAACTTTATTATTATTTATCGTCTTTCTATGCTGGATCTGGTCGAGGGTGGCTCAACGCTGGAAGAAGTGGTTCAGCTGGCAAAAGAAATTGAAAAAGCTGGTGCAACGATTATCAATACCGGAATTGGCTGGCATGAAGCACGTATCCCGACGATTGCCACCAAAGTGCCACGAGCAGCCTTTACCTGGGTAACGCGCAAGCTGAAAGGTCTGGTTAATATTCCACTGATCACCTCTAACCGGATCAATACGCCTGAAATGGCTGAATATGTACTGGCCTCGGGCGATGCCGACATGATTTCCATGGCACGTCCGATGCTGGCTGACTCTGAGTTTGTCCTCAAGGCAGAGCAGGGGCGCAGTGATGAAATTAATACCTGTATCGGCTGTAATCAGGCTTGTCTGGACCATATTTTCTCGATGAAGGTTGCCACCTGTCTGGTCAATCCGCGAGCTTGCTATGAAACTGAATTAATTTTTAAAGAAGTCAATGATGCAAAAAATATTGCCGTAATTGGCGCTGGCCCGGCCGGTCTGAGTTTCGCAGTCTATGCTGCCAATCGTGGGCATAACGTGACTATATTTGAGGCGGCGGCGCAGATTGGTGGACAGTTTAATATAGCCAAAACCATTCCGGGCAAGGAAGAGTTTTATGAAACCTTACGTTATTTCAAACGTCAGATTGAACTTCAGCCGCGTATTAAATTAAAGCTGAATCATAGCGCCAGTTTTGAAGAGCTTGTCAGCTCAAGTTTTGATGACATTGTAGTGGCAACTGGAGTAACACCACGCCAGTTGTCGATTCCGGGTATTGACCATCCTAAAGTACTGTCCTATCTGGACGTGCTGAAAGAGCGTAAGCCGGTAGGTCAGCGGGTCGCGATTATCGGTGCCGGAGGAATTGGCTTCGATACCGCAGAATACTTGAGTCACGAAGGTGAAAGCGGCAGTGTTAACCCGCAAAAATTCTATGATGAATGGGGGATTGATACCGAATATAACCAGGTAGGCGGCCTGAAAGCGCCAGAACTGGAAAAATCAAATCGTGATATTTATTTATTACAGCGTAAAGCCGTTTCAGTTGGTGCAGGTCTGGGTAAAACTACCGGCTGGATTCACCGCACCGGCTTAAAACATCGTGATGTAAAAATGATCGCGGGCGCCAGTTATAACCAGATTGATGATCAGGGACTGCATATCACGGTCAATGACAAACCTATGCTGCTGGAAGTAGATCATGTGGTGATTTGTGCAGGTCAGGAATCATATACAGCTATGTTTGATGAACTGAAAGCTGCAGGTAAAAATGTGCATCTGATTGGAGGAGCCAAAGAGGCCGGTGAACTGGATGCCAAGCGTGCTATCCGTCAGGGTGCCGAACTGGCTGCGGCGATTTAATTGCCTTCCAGCCCTCTTTTAAAAGGTAAGAAATCCCCTCCCTTTATCAATGAGGGGTTGGGAAGAGTTTCGTTACATAATATTCAGGGGTAGGGCTGGAAACAATTTTCTCCCTGAGTCCTCTCTTGAAAGGAAAGAGGCACTGGATAGAAGGAAGTATGAGCTCTTTTTCCTTCAGCTAGAGGAAGCCTAATTTTTCAATAACAAAAAAGGAAGCCAAAATGGGCACCGAATATATAAAAAAATCTATTACGCGTTGGCATGAAATGTTAGAAAGCCGCGATATGTCAATCTTGAATGAACTGCTTGCAGAGGAGGTGGTATTTCGCTCACCTGTGGCATTTACACCTTATTCCGGCAAGCAGGTGGTGTTTTTTATTTTGACCAACGTCATACAGGTCTTTGAAAACTTTCGCTATCATCGAGAGTTTCTCAGTGAGGATGGTAACAATGTTGTACTTGAGTTTTCAGCCAATGTCGGCGATAAAAAACTTAAAGGAATCGACATGATTCAGTTCAATGATGAAGGGAAGATTATTGATTTTGAAGTGATGATCCGACCAAAATCTGGACTTGAAGCTTTAGCCTTAGAGATGGGCCAGCGGATTCTGGCTTTTCAGGCTAATACTTAATTTCTGGCATTGACTCAAGTCGACATAAAGTTTGTAGCAACTGATAGTAAAACTAGAAGGGGAAGACAGATGAAAATGTTGCTTAAAAAACTGGGCCAGCTTTCAAGTGAATATTTGGATCGTTTTAGCGGCGCAGATCTTCCTACCTTGTATTACAACCCCAATGGGGTGTTCTCGGGTGTTGTTGAACGCTTACCCTTATTGAAACAAAAATACCGTCCGACACCCTGGTTATCCAATGCACATGCGCATATTTTATATTTAGACCTGATTAAAAAACGAACTATCAAGCTACAATATGATGTGCTTGAGCAGTTGACCATGTCAGATGGTGGCATTACGGGCATTGCCTGGTATGGACTCAAATTGCCGCCAAGAACGCCCACTATTGTTCTGCTCCACACCATTACAGGCTCTCCTGAGTCCATGCGGGAGCTGGTACGTGACTTGCATCAATATACCGGCTGGCGCGTGGCGCTGTGTTTACGTCGCGGGCATGCGGACTTGCCGATGCCCGTGCCTAAAATGAACCTGTTTGGTTCTACTCAGGATTTACGTGAACAGTTGCTTTATATTCAGGATAAATTTCCGAAATCTGAGCTGTATGGCGTCGGTTCTTCGGCAGGTACCGGTTTGTTGGTGCGTTATCTGGGAGAAGAAGGAGAGCAAACGCCACTCAAAGCCGCGTTTGCTCTGTGCCCGGGCTATAACACTGAAACCGGATTTGCGTATGTACATCCGTTTTATAGTAAAGTGATGGCGAAAAAACTGATTAAGCGCTTTATTCAACCTTATCAGGAAATCTGGCAGGTATATCCGACCTGGAAGCAACTGCTTGAGGTAAAAGACCTGTCGGAATTTGAAAAAATGTATTATCGTCTGGCTGGATTTGAGGATTATGAAAGTTATAGCAAAGCCACAAATCCAATTTATGTTTTTGAAAATATTAAAATTCCCTTAATGATTTTGAATGCTGAAGATGATCCGGTCTGTCATATCCAGAATCTGGAACCTTATAAAGAAGTCATTCAGGCAATGCCAAATATTGTGGTGGTCACCACACGTAAAGGCAGTCATTGCGGGTTTTATCAAGGCTTAATGCAGACCGACTCTTGGGCGACCCGTTTAATGGCGGATTATCTGTTGCAATTATCTAAAGCCCCCACCTGATGCTTAAACCATAAAAAACCCAGTGAAAACTGGGTTTTTTAAAATCAGTCAATCCCGATTAATTTTCAAGTGCTGGCATTGCCGCAGCAATCGCATCTGCTACAGCATCATCTTCAGATTTGCTGGTCTCTGAGCCAGACTTTGGTGTTGCTACAGGAGCGCGCTCTGGAGCTGGAGCCGGTTCTACTTGTTTCTCTGCAGGCGCAGCGGGAGCAGGTTCAACAGGCGCAGGCTGTTTGATCTCACGACGGATTTCGGTGGTTGTATTTTCAGTTTCCTCACGGTGAACTTCAACAGCTGGTGGAATTTCTTCAACTGCCGGTTCTTCTACCACAGGCTCAAGTGGTTCAAACTGAGCCGGCTCAGAGGTTGTAACTTCTGATGCTGGAGTAACTTCAACTTGTTCTTCTTCTTTCGGAGCTTCTTTTTTTACACAGGCGGTCAATGTAAGACCTGTCAGGATTGCGGTACAGATTAAAAGTTTCTTCATCATCATTACATCAAACAGAAAAGGGTGGAGAGAATTGCACTATTATAGCAGCAAAATACCAGATAAAAATCATATGAACTTACGGTAATTTTTTATTTGAATTGCTGTTAAAATAATCAATTGTTTATTGTTCTATGAATTGATGCGGATTGACTTTGCTTTATTGGTACAGAGTAAAGTAAAATTGCGCAACATTGCAGGCCGATTTAGGCTCGATTGTACGAGAAACCCAATGACCCATTTTATTTTCGTGACTGGTGGTGTTGTATCATCACTAGGTAAAGGTATTTCAGCTGCTTCTGTTGCTGCACTTTTAGAAGCTCGTGGTTTAAAAGTGACCATGGTAAAAATGGATCCATACATTAATGTCGATCCAGGGACAATGAGCCCATTCCAGCATGGTGAGGTTTTTGTTACAGAAGATGGTGCTGAAACAGATTTAGACTTGGGTTACTACGAACGTTTCTTGCGTCGTGCGAAAATGACCAAACTGAATAACTTCACCTCAGGCCGTGTTTACCAGGATGTTCTGAATAAAGAACGCCGTGGTGATTACCTGGGCGGTACAGTACAAGTTATTCCACACATTACTGACAATATTAAAGAACGTGTCCTTCGCGCAGGCGAGGGTTATGATGTTGCGATCGTAGAGATCGGCGGTACAGTCGGTGACATTGAATCTCTCCCATTCATGGAATCCGTACGTCAGTTAATGGTTGAACTTGGTCACAAGCGTACGATGCTGATGCACTTAACGTTACTCCCATACATTAAGTCTGCAGCTGAACTAAAAACTAAACCAACCCAGCACTCAGTTAAAGAACTTCTGTCCATCGGTATTCAGCCGGATATCCTGATTTGCCGTACAGAACATGATGTCGATGCAGATACCAAACGCAAAATCGCCTTGTTCACCAATGTGGAAGCACGTGCAGTTGTGGTGTGTAAAGACGCCCGTACGATTTATGAAATTCCGCGTACTTTTTATGAACAAGACGTTGATGATTTGATCTGTGAACGTTTTGGCTACACCGATCTTCCAGAGGCAGATCTCACTGACTGGGACAATGTGGTAGAAACTTTACTGAATCCTGAATACGTTGTCCGTGTTGCGATGGTCGGTAAATATGTTGAACTTCCAGATGCTTATAAGTCTGTGAACGAAGCACTGTTACATGCTGGCATTCAAAATCGCGTAAAAGTTCAGATTGACTATGTCAATGCTGAAGAACTGGAAAGTCAGGACGTCAATGTCGTATTGAAAGATACAGATGCAGTTCTGGTTCCAGGTGGTTTTGGTGAGCGCGGTACAGAAGGGAAAATGCAAGCGATTCAGTTCGCACGTGAAAATGGCATTCCATTCTTGGGTATTTGTTTGGGTATGCAACTGGCTGTGATTGAATACGCGCGGAATGTTGCGGGTATTAAAGATGCCACGTCTACGGAATTTAACCGCTCGACTAAATCTCCATTGATTGGCTTGATCACTGAATGGTTGGATGAGCGCGGTGAAGTTCAGCAGCGCAATGCCGATTCTGATCTGGGTGGTACGATGCGACTTGGTGCTCAAAAGTCTGAACTGGTTGCGGGCACAAAGACATGTGAAGTGTATGGTTCGGAAGAAATTATCGAACGTCATCGTCACCGTTATGAAATGAATAACCGTTATATCCCGGTGCTTGAAGAAAAAGGCCTGAAGGTTTCAGGTTATTCTCCGATACAGCGCTTGGTGGAAACTGTTGAAATTCCTGCACATCCTTGGTTTATTGCAGTACAATTCCACCCGGAATTTACAAGTTCACCACGTGATGGTCATCCATTATTTGCTAGCTTTATTGATGCTGCGAAAAAACAGCACCAAAAAAGCCAATAATAATTGCAGGACAGGGCACTAGGAAGTTTAAATGTCATCATTAAAACCACAAGAAATTGTACGTTTAGGCGATATACAAATGGCAAATCATTTGCCATTTGTATTATTCGGCGGAATGAATGTACTTGAGTCTAAAGACCTGGCTTTTGAAATCGCAGAGGCTTATGTCGATATCTGTACACGTTTGGGTATTCCTTATGTGTTTAAAGCCAGCTTTGACAAAGCCAACCGTTCAAGCCTGAACTCGTTTCGTGGCCCGGGCCTTGAAAAAGGTCTCGAGTGGTTAGCTGACATTAAAAAACACTTTAATGTGCCGATTATCACCGATGTACATGAGCCGTACCAAGCGGCTCCTGTTGCAGAAGTAGCAGACATTATCCAGCTACCAGCGTTTTTAAGCCGGCAGACCGATCTGGTTGAAGCGATGGCAAAAACAGATGCCATTATTAATATCAAAAAAGCACAATTCCTGGCACCTCATGAAATGCGTCATATTCTGCATAAGTGTCTGGAGGCCGGGAATGACAAGCTGATTCTGTGTGAGCGTGGTTCAGCATTTGGCTATAACAACCTGGTTGTAGATATGCTGGGCTTTGACATCATGAAGGAAATGAATGTTCCGGTATTCTTCGATGTCACTCATGCGTTGCAAACTCCAGGTGGTCGTGCAGACTCTGCTGGTGGCCGTCGTGCTCAAATTAGTACCTTGGCGCGTGCGGGTATGGCCACTGGCTTGGCGGGCTTATTTCTAGAAGCACATCCAGATCCGGAAAAAGCCAAGTGTGATGGTCCGTGCGCATTGCGTATGTCTCAACTTGAGCCGTTCCTAGCGCAGCTGAAAGAACTGGATACCTTGGTCAAAGGCTTCCAAAAACTAGATACACATTAAATTATAGACTTATTGATGCCATCTAAAGCATCTCGTTATTAATCAACTGAGGAATTGTTCATGAGTCAAATCGTTGACATCCGTGCACGTGAAATTTTGGACTCTCGTGGTAATCCAACCATCGAAGCAGACGTAATCTTAGCATCTGGCATAGTTGGCCGTGCATGTGCACCTTCTGGTGCTTCAACTGGTTCTCGTGAAGCTTTAGAACTTCGTGATGGCGACAAAGCACGTTATTTGGGCAAAGGTGTTAAAACTGCGGTTAATAATGTCAACACCGTAATCCGTGATGCTTTGGTTGGTAAATCAGTATTCGAGCAAAAAGATATCGATAACACGATGATTGCGCTTGATGGTACTGAAAACAAAGAAAAATTAGGTGCTAACGCGACACTTGCAGTTTCTCTTGCTGCTGCGCGTGCTGCTGCCGATGAAAAGAAAATTCCTCTTTTCCAATATATCGCGGATTTACGTGGTCAAACCACTTTAACCATGCCTGTACCAATGATGAACATCATCAATGGTGGTTCTCATGCGGATAATAACGTTGATATTCAAGAGTTTATGATTGAGCCTGTAGGCTTCACTTCATTCTCTGAAGCATTACGTGCAGGTGCTGAAATCTTCCATTCCCTCAAATCAGTATTAAACAAAAAAGGTTTAAACACTGCTGTAGGTGATGAAGGTGGTTTTGCGCCGAACTTACGTTCTAACGAAGAAGCAATCACTGTGATTCTTGAAGCAATTGGTCAAACTGGCTACAAAGCAGGTTCTGACATTATGCTTGCGCTAGACTGTGCATCTTCAGAATTCTACAAAAATGGTCAGTACATTCTTGCAGGTGAAGGCAATAAAGCATTTACCAGCAATCAATTCTCTGACTATTTAGCAGGTCTTGTCAACCAATACCCAATCATCTCAATTGAAGATGGTCTGGATGAATCGGACTGGGAAGGCTGGTCTTACCTGACTTCTATTCTGGGTGACAAAATTCAATTGGTCGGTGATGACTTGTTTGTGACCAACCCTAAAATCTTGCAACGTGGTATCAATGAAAAAGTGGGTAACTCAATTCTGATTAAATATAACCAGATTGGTACCTTGACTGAAACTTTAGATGCGATCTATCTTGCAAAAGAAAATGGTTACACAACGGTAATTTCACACCGTTCAGGTGAAACTGAAGACTCAACCATTGCGGATCTTGCGGTGGGTACAGCAGCAGGTCAAATCAAGACCGGTTCACTTTGCCGCTCTGACCGTGTAGCGAAGTATAACCAATTGCTTCGTATTGAAGAATTGACAAATGCTGCATACCGCGGTAAAGCTGAGTTCAAAGGTTTGAACTAAGCGATTGAATGCTATTTATGTTAAATGTATTCGACTCTACGATGAGTAAAATATTATTGGGCCTTGCGATCATTTTGATCGCAGGGTTTCAGTATTTATACTGGTTTGGTGAGGGTGGTTATAAAGATCACCAGCAGCTTACTCAAAAAATCCAGCAACAAATGGAATTGAATGAAGACCTGAAAGAACGTAATCGTATTCTTGCAGCAGAAGTGTATGATTTGAAGAATGGTATTGAAGCCATCGAGGAACATGCGCGACTAGATTTGGGCTTGATCAAGCCGCATGAAACATTTATACAAATGAGTACGATCAGTACTCAATATCAACCGATTTATTTACATCCAAATACTAAGGTAGACCTGAAAACCAATGAGTCAGCTGATACAGTCACACCATAAATTGTGGGTTATTCTTCCAGCTGCAGGTTCAGGTAGCCGTTTTTCCAAAACAGAACTGAAACAATATCAAATGATTCACGGGCAGACGGTGCTTGAGCATACGGTCGCGCGTCTGAACCATTTACCATTGGCTGGCTATGTACTGGCGATTGGTGCCAATGATGATGTGGCCAAAACGTTGCCACTGGCCCATCGGGACAGAGCCCACTTTTGTCTGGGTGGTGCCGAGCGGGTGCATTCGGTGCTTAATGCACTGGATTATTTATCTGCTATTGCCTCTGAGCATGATTGGGTCTTGGTGCATGATGCAGCACGTCCATGTGTCAGCCTGGGGTCTTTGGAAACACTGGTTCATACCGCTATAGAAAAAGATCAGGCGGCCATTCTGGCCATTCCAGTAAGAGATACTCTAAAACGTGTGGCCAAAGATCAGGCGATTGAACATACCGTTGACCGTTTGATGCTGTGGCAGGCACAGACCCCGCAAATGGCCAGACTGAGCAGCTTAAAGCGAGCCATTCAGCAGACTTTGAAAGATGGTGCTGCTATTACAGATGAAGCCAGTGCGCTGGAGCATGTAGGTGAGCCAGTATGTGTGGTGCAAGGGCGCTCAGATAATCTCAAAATTACCTATCCGGATGATCTGGAGCTGGCTAAACTGATTTTGGCCGCACAAAGCTAAAATACTCTGTCATTAAAATATATTCTCAGAAAAGCCTAATAATTCCGGTTATGAGGCTTTATTCTGGGCTGCTTTAACTTATAATTTTGCCATCCTTTATTTTCTGTTTTTAGGCCAATGATACCTTCCCAGCAGTATCGGTTTTTGCGTCATGCTTTACGCGATGGACGCAGCATAAATAAGCATAATTCCTCTCGATGGGCAAAACTGCATCTTGATCCCTGGTTGCTGAGCTTCCTGATCTTAAATGCTATTTTGGGTTTGATGGTGGTGTATAGCGCGACCGCCCAAGATTCAGGAATGGTGGTACGTCAGGCGATCAGTTTTGGGATCGGTTTTGTGCTGCTCTTTATTTGTGCACAGATTCCTCCAAAAGTTTATCAGGCGGCCAGCCCCTATTTTTATGTCTTTGGGATTTTTATGCTATTGCTGGTCTTGGTGATTGGTGAAAAACGTTTAGGGGCGACACGTTGGATTAGCTTACCTGGTGTCGGCAGTATGCAGCCCAGTGAGCTGATGAAATTTGCCATGCCTTTGATGATGGCCTGGTATTTCTCTTTGCGGCCGTTTCCACCGAAACTGGTGCATATCATCGGTGCCTTGATCTTGCTGATGATTCCGTTTGTGCTGGTGGCATTGCAGCCGGATTTAAACATCGGGCTGATTATTCCGGGCATTTTTGTGCTGTTTTTAAGTGGGATATCCTGGCGCTTGATTTTTGCGGCATTCGCTGCATTGGCGGTCGTAGCGCCATTACTGTGGATGTTCTTTTTACAGGAATATCAAAAGAAACGTGTGCTGACTTTATTTGATCCAGAATCTGATGCACTGGGCGCAGGCTGGAATATTATCCAGTCCAAAATTGCCATCGGGTCTGGAGGGATGACCGGCAAGGGTTATTCTGAAGGCACACAGTCACACTTGGGTTATCTGCCGGAACATCACACCGATTTCATCATGTCGACTTATGCTGAGGAATTTGGTTTTATTGGGGTATTTTTATTATTTAGTCTCTTTAGCGCTATTATTATTCGTTGTTTGATGATCGGTCTGCAAAGTTTTCATAATTTCGGCCGGCTTTATGCGGGTGCAACAGGGCTGACTTTTTTCTTTTTTGTATTTTTAAACTCGGGAATGGTCAGCGGAATTTTACCTGTAACGGGTGACCCTCTACCGCTCATGAGTTATGGCGGAACCGCTGTAATTTCTTTGCTGGCCGGAATGGGTATTGTCATGTCGATTCATACGCATCGTTAACTGTTAAAATTAATTAGACGGCAAGCAGCTTTAAGCGCGTATAGAACTCTAAAAATAGAAAAGCCCTCAATTGAGGGCTTTGTTTTTGCAGTTAAACATTTAACTCAGGAACCAAGTGTAATAACCCCAGATCATTAAAGGCCAGGCCAGAAACGGGCTAAATAGCCATTTCCAGAACCAGTGGCGGGGCATAAAACCCACACCATGAACAAAGCCGCCTGAAATGCCAATCATGATGTACATCATGGCACTGTGGCTATATTCACCATTGGCATCCAGCATTGCTGCAGGATGCACCAGTAGGACCGCTGCGAGAGGAAAGGCCAATAGGCAGGAAATCATCATCGCAAACTTGTTCGGTTTCTTGTCTACCTGATTTTCTATCGCAGTTTGAGTCATGTTTTATTCCTCATCCAGATCTTGATGATGTTCGATATAAAGTGCACTGAGTACACCAGCGAAACATGCCATCAAAATACCGAGAATCCATGCAAAGTACCACATAATTTCGTCTCCTTAAGACACAGCCTTAGTACAGGCTGTGTGAATTCTCTTGAATATGTTTGCTGGTTACCACGCCCCACATCTTGTAATAACACCAGGTGGTGTAAAGCAGGATCAATGGAACGAAGATACATGCTGCCACAGTCATGACAGTTAAGGTATTTTGACTGGAAACAGCATCCCACATGGTCAGGCTGACCATCGGGTTAATGCTTGAAGGCATCAGGAATGGGAATAAGGCAAAACCGGCAGTCAAGATCGCACCTATTACGGCCAGACTTGAGCCGAGGAAGCTTAAACCTGCTTTATTTTTACCTGCTGCAAGCACGATGATCAGACCACCCAGAATGCCGGCAATTGGAGCAGCCATGGTGATTGGATAGGTTGAGTAGTTGTTCATCCAGCCAGGGTTGGCATTGGTAAGAACTTCTTTGGCAAGGGGGTTAGCAACACCGTTGGTATCAAATGGTTCAACCAGTGTATAGCCCTGAATGTCGCCGAAGTATAACCACGCACCTGCACCCAGGAAGCATATTAAGAATACGACCCCCATAATTTGAGTGGCTTTGGCAGAGCGAGTACGCAAATCGCCATCCGTACGTAGCATTAACCAGGCACCCCCATGGGCACATAGCATGGATAAGCTGACCAGACCACACACCAGCGCAAATGGGTTCAACAGGGCAAAGAAACTGCCAGTGTAAGTTGAACGTACAGTTTCATCCAAGGTGAATGGTACACCTAGGAACATGTTGCCGAAAGCCACACCAAATACCAATGCTGGTACTGCGCCGCCGATGGCCAGACCCCAGTCCCAAGAAGTACGCCATTTGGTATTCTCTAGTTTGGAACGATAGTCAAAACCGACAGGACGCAGGAACAGGGCAAACAGCACCAGAAGGAGCGCCCAGTACATGCCTGAGAAGGCAGTAGCATAGACCATTGGCCAAGCTGCAAATAGTGCACCACCTGCGGTGATGAACCAGACCTGGTTACCGTCCCAGTGCGGAGCAATCGTATTAATGGCCGCACGGCGTTCATCATCGTTTTTACCCACGAATGGCATGATCGCCATCGAACCCATATCGAAACCATCCGTCAGGGCGAAGCCGATCAATAACACACCGACTAGAACCCACCAGATAATTTTCAGTAATTCATATTCGATCATGCTTGAGTCTCCTCATTTGACTTTTTTGCTGCTTCAAGTTTCTCGAAATGATATTTACCTGTATGCAAAGAACTTGGACCAAGACGGGAGAATTTGATCATCAGGTACATTTCAATAATCAGCAGTACAGTGTAGAACGCAGCCAGAGCTAGGATAGAACCCCATACATCGCCTGTACTTAAGCTGGAGGTTGACAGGTGGGTAGGGAGAACTTCACCAATTGTCCAAGGCTGACGACCAACTTCTGCCACGTACCAGCCAGTTTGGGCGGCAATCCATGGGAGTGGTAGCGCAAATAAAGCGAACTTCAATAACCAAGGTTTATTTTCAGCATTACGTTTTGCTACAGCAAACGTGGCCAGTGCAAACAGAAGCAGCATGAGGAAGCCAGAACCGACCATGGCACGGAATGCCCAGAACAGGCTTGGTACATGTGGAATCGTATCTTTGGCAGCAGCCTTGATTTGCTCATCAGAAGCATCTACGACATTCGGGGTGTATTTCTTCAGAAGCAGACCATAGCCCAAGTCTTTTTGAGACTCGGCAAATGCAGCTTTTAATTCTGGAGACTGATCACCCGCACGTAATTTTTCAAGCTGTGAATAAGCTACCATACCGTTACGGATACGCTCTTCATGCTGTACCAGCAGGTCTTTAATACCGGTCACCTGTTCAGTGGTTGAGCGTGTCGCAATCAGGCCCATGACATACGGGATTTTTACCGCATAATCGGTAGTCATGGTTTCTTTATTTGGAATACCAAACAGGGTAAATGCGGCAGGCGCAGGGTGGGTATCCCATTCTGCTTCAATCGCTGCAAGTTTGGTTTTTTGCACATCACCCAGTTCATAACCCGATTCATCCCCCAGTAAGATTACTGAAAGCGTAGAGGCCAGGCCGAAAATGGCTGCAATGGCAAAAGAACGGCGTGCAAATGGCAGGTCGCGTTTTTTCAGCATGTAATAACTTGAAATCGCGAGGACAAAGATTGCACCGGTTACATAACCTGCGGAAACAGTATGGACAAATTTAACCTGAGCTACCGGGTTAAAAATCAGTGCGCTAAAATCAATCAGCTCCATACGCATGGTTTCGTAATTGAATGTAGAACCGACCGGGTTTTGCATCCATCCATTGGCCACCAGAATCCACAAGGCTGACATATTCGAGCCTAAGGCAACCAGCCAGGTGACGCATAAATGCTGGATTTTGGAAAGTCGATCCCAGCCAAAGAAGAATAAACCGATAAAGGTTGATTCGAGGAAGAATGCCATTAGTCCTTCAATGGCCAGTGGAGCACCAAAAATATCACCTACATAGTGCGAATAGTAAGCCCAGTTGGTCCCGAACTGGAACTCCATTGTCAGACCGGTGGTTACCCCTAGGGCAAAGTTAATACCAAACAGTTTTCCCCAAAATTTAGTCATGTCCTTATAGATTTCTTTGCCAGAAATCACATATGTGGTTTCCATGATGGCAAGAAGAAAAGCCAAGCCTAAGGTAAGTGGAACAAAAATAAAGTGATACATCGCGGTCATAGCGAACTGGAACCGCGAAAGATCGACCACGCTTTCAGATATCATCAACGTGTCTCCTTGATTTGGGAAGGATTGCCGGCAATACGCTCGGCGACTTGATTGTCAAAATCTTTGGGAATAGTAGGTGCATCAAACCAGATGTTTTTAATTATCATTAATAAAATAATTTTGATAATTAAAATAAAAGAAAGCTCTCTTACTGTTTTCTGGTTGAGATTTTTAGGAACTAAGCTCATGCGCACAAGCCCGTTATAAAACTTAAGGTATATTATTAATACATTGTAAGTGAAAAATAAATAGTCCAAACAGTTTTAATAAATATATATTTTACAAGCTATTGTTTTTTAATGTAATATAAAAATAGTAGATTGCACGGTATTCTAAATTTTTTTGATTATTTTGTGTAATTTAAGCTATTTTTTAAACCCGACTAAAATGCTTATATTTATTTTTTTAAAGTATATTATTTTGCTTGGTTTAGAGTTTCTTAAATAATGAGTTAAAGCAGATTAAAATGCTAGGTTTTGTATTTATAAAATAATACGAACTTTTGCCAGAATTTCATGAATTTTCAGTATATTCATTGGTTTAGCTGATAAAAAACCTTTTATTGCGCTATTGGTATCAATCGGGTGCAGTCTTGAGCCATGAAAGCTTTAAAGCGCATTTCCACAAATTAAAAAACACGCCTAAGCGTGTTCTTTGAATAACGTTATAGAAGGACTTAGAAGTCGTAACGGAAGCCCAAAGATAAGCCAGTTGCATCTTTACCTTTTACACCGCCAATGTTATTGGTGCGAGCTTGAGACCAAGGCGTCAGACTTGAGTTATCATCATTTAGTACTGTTGCCAGGTTAGCGTAAACACGTACCGTTTTGTCCAGGCGGTGTTCAACACCCAATGCTAATAAAGTGGCATTTGCATCATCAGCATCTACATCACGGTGGAACACTTGACCGCGTACAGAAGTTTTTGGCGCAATTTTATAGTCTGCTGCTACACCCAGTACTTGTGCATCTGCATATTTATCCGCGGTACCTTCTAGATCATGGGTGAGGTATTGATAAAGTGCGCCCAAGTTAAATTCAGGTGTAATTTTATAAGCAGCAGCTACACGGAAGCCATCACGTTCGCCTTTGCTAGCATCTTCTTCATAATGCTCATAAGCAGCGGCGAAATCTACCGGACCTTCTTTATAAGTCAAAGCCAGATCATAAGCTTTGTCTTTATTCTTGCCATCTTTTTCGGTATCTGGGCTGTTCGCTTCATGCAGGGAAAGTGCGCCCAGTACATTGAAACCACCACCAAGTTTTGGGGATTTATATTCAATGGTATTGGCATTACGCTCATCGAAACGAAGTTCACCAGCGCGTGTTAAGTTACGGATGTCACCAACCATGTCACCAAAGAAGTTAACTGGACCACGAGCGACTTTAAATGGACTGTCAAAACGACCTGCACGTACCTGACCAAAATCACCTTTTAAACCGACAAAAGTATCACGTGTAGCAAACTCAACATCGTCGTTAGCTGCACCGCTGGCGAAGTTGATTTCCTGTTCAATTTGACCGAAAACAGTCATGCCATTTTCTAGTTTTTGTTCAGCTTTAAAGCCTAAGCGAGAAGAGTTAGAAGAGAGCCCCACTTCATTATAATCTTTGCCGTCATCTAGATAGTCTAAAGAAACATGTGCACGGCCATACACCTTAACATCAGCAGCGGCTGCCATGATAGGAGTAAAAATAGTTGCCCCAATTGCTAATGCGCAAAGTGTTTTTTTCATATATAGCTCCAATAAGACTTTTTGGTGTCTTAACAAGGTGGTTGTAGTAGCTTTGTTAATTTTTGCTACCGTCCTGTATTGGTGCTAAGTATTCATTACAAATAAGTCAGTATGATTAAGGAAATATTGCAGAAATATGAAAGCCAATCAGCCACTTATTTTTATTGACATATCTTGGAAAAATAATCTCTTTGTTTATTTTAATCTATTAAAAATGAATTGTTTATAAACAGGTTTTTTGGATGAGACATGGTTTTTTTATTAAAAGTCCACAAAAGAAACAAAAAAATCTGGTTATGAGATACCTCAGTTGTCGTGTATGAACTATTGAATTTCATTGAAAGATACATCGTTGATCATTGAGAAACTGTCTTTAATAACGGTTTTTATTCGGCTAGGCATTTATTTTAGAACAAGAAGCTTACATAGTGTCTGATCGGCTGTAACTTTTAGAAGGGGAAGATGGTTAAAGCATTCAAATCTGAGCATTAATCGAATGATCAATACAAATGGAAAAAAGTAAGAAAGTTGCCATTCTTTGCCTGCAGATTTAGAACGGTGCTATTTCAATACTGGCAGCCATGATCAACTTTTTATTATCTTTATGTGCAAAAGACAGAGTTTCAAATTGCTCATGAACTCCTGTGTGAAGAGGAAATAATAAGTCGATCGCAGCTGCTTGATGAGAAAAATTAGCGTGCTATACAGACACATTCAGGTGATTTGTAATGAGTGTTACTCCGGTCGCAGCCTTTATCTGTTCCAGGGAAACATCTTTTGCCAGCTCAATTAATTTAATTCCATCTGCTGTAATATCCAGCACACCTAAATCTGAAATAATTCGGTTGACTACCGCTTTGCCTGTCAGCGGAAGAGAGCAGTGTTTTAAAATTTTAGGGCTGCTATCTTTTGCGGTATGTTCCATCAAGACAACAATTTTTTGCACGCCGGCAACCAGATCCATTGCGCCGCCCATGCCCTTAACTTTCTTGCCGGGAATCATTCAGTTAGCTAAATCACCGCTTTCAGAAACTTCCATTGCCCCTAAAATTGCAATATTGACATGACCACCACGAATCATTGCAAAAGATTCTGAGCTGGAAAAGAAAGAAGCACCAGAGCGTGCTGTGACTGTCTGTTTTCCGGCATTAATTAAATCGGCATCTAGCGTTTCTTCAGTCGGAAACTCGCCAATACCCAACAGGCCATTTTCCGATTGTAGCCATACATTCATATTTTGAGGGATGTAGTTGGCTACAAGGGTCGGCAGGCCAATCCCTAAATTGACATAAAAACCATCTTCAAGTTCCAGTGCAGCGCGCTGCGCCATTTCATTGCGTGTCCAAGCCATGGTTTAAGCCTCCGCTGCTTTCAGGGTCATTTGTTCTATGTGCTTTTCCGGGGCCGGATTTAATACAATTCGATTGACATAAATCCCCGGAAGATGAATCTCGTCAGGATCAAGTTCACCAATTTCGACAAGCTGTTCCACTTCTGCAATGGTGATTTTGCCTGCCATCGCGCATTCAGGATTAAAATTTCTGGCTGTTTTACGGAAAACTAAATTTCCTGCTTTATCTGCCTTATAGGCTTTGACCAGGGCAATATCTGTGGTGATGGTTGGTTCTAAAATATAATCCTTGCCATTAAAGTTACGGACTTCTTTGCCTTCAGCAATCAGGGTTCCGACCCCGGTTTGAGTATAAAAAGCGGGAATGCCGGCTCCGCCAGAACGTAGCTTTTCGGCTAAAGTGCCTTGTGGTGTCAGTTCAACCTCAAGCTCACCATTGAGAAATTGACGTTCAAACTCTTTGTTTTCACCCACATAGGATGAAATCATTTTTTTAATCTGTTTGCTGAGCAACAGCTTGCCTAAACCAATGCCATCTGTACCTGCATTATTTGAAATACAGGTGAGTCCTGTAGCGCCTGTATCTTTTAAGGCATCAATCAGCATTTCAGGAATACCGCATACACCAAAACCGCCTACAGCGATGCTCTGATTGTTTTTAATAATATCCGCTAATGCATGCTGTGCATTGGCAAAAACTTTATTCATCCGATGAATCCTTTTTTCCTAGATAGATGTATTACTAGCATTTGGCTGCCCGTTTGAGAAATTGATTATTTTGAATGTGGAATGAAAAAAATTAAATAATGGCGAGCAGTCAAAATGAACTGCCCAAAAATCAAAAAGCGGGTTTAGATGAGGAGATGAGGCGACGGATGTCAAAAAAATTTATAATTTTAAAAGATGATGTTTAGGAATAAGTTATTTGTAAATAAAAATCTAAAATTGATGTGCCATGACGATTTCGATAAATTGGGCAGAAATATTTGAAAGTTCGAGATCTTTTTTATACAAAATACCCAATTCTAATTGAATATTAACATCAGAAATTTCAACTAAAGTGCTGTGCTCTGTATCAATAAACTTGCCAAATTGGCGTGGAATGGCGCTCACCCCTAAACCATAAGCAACAAAATGAGCCAAGGAACTCACCTGATGGCATTCGAGTTTTAAATTCAGCTGCAGATTATTTTCGATACACTTTTTTTCTATAATATGCCGCACGATTGAGGGGCTTTGTAAGCCAATAAATGGAAAAGACAGTAGCTCTTTCCAGCTGACACGGGACTGATGCGCTAACACGTGGTCTTTGGGCAAAACGGCTAAAAAGTCTTCATGAAAGAGGGGATGAAAGCTCATCTGTCCGCATGTTTCAGGCTTAAAGCAAATCCCAATTTCAAATATACCGTCTTGAATTTTTTCAATAATTTTTTCATTCGGAACATCATGAATCGAAAAGTTGATATTGGGATGCAGTTTGGAAAAATGATGCAGGAGTTCGGGTAAAACTGCATGCGTTGCATAGGGCATGGAAGCGATATTTAATGTGCCGCGCTTTAATTGAAAGCGCTGTTTCAGGTCTTTTTCCATATCTTCCCAATTGGCTAACAGCTTTTTGGCATAAGGAATTAGGGATTGACCTTCGGGGGTGATATTAACACGGCGGGTATTACGTCTGAACAGCTTGCCGCCTAACTCCTCTTCCAGTGTTTTGATGCTGATACTGAGCGCGGATTGACTCAGGCAAAGTTCATCGGCTGCGCTGGCATAATTTAGTGTCCGCGCCAAGACTAAAAATGCTTTTAATTGTTTTAAGGTCATTGCGTAGCCTCATCATCTTTTAGTGTGCGATTACACAAAAAAATTGAAATGAAAAAGTGGAGAGAGCGCTATTAAAAGGTATTTTTAACAAAATGATTATACTGATAAAGCATTTAATTTTAATAAGTAAATTCTGGATATTTATTGTATTTCACCGGGCCAACTCAACTTTAAAAGCCTGCTGTCGCAAAATGACAACTCGGTGTCGTGATATGTAAAGTGCTCATTTGCGCGAGTGTTGTAGCTTTGCTAAAGGAATTGTTGACACTGAATAATTATCAGCAGGGAAAGGAAATGAGTTTAAATCAAGCAGTCAAGTTCGATGAAACAGGTGCTCCAGATGTCATGTATCTGGAAGATATTCATGTAGGAGAACCTGAAGCAGGTCAAGTTCGTGTTCGACACGTTGCTGTTGGTCTAAATTATGCCGATACCTACTTTCGCGATGGCACCTATAAGATTCCGCTCCCAAACGGAATGGGAGTTGAAGCAGCTGGTGTAGTAGAGGCTATTGGTGAAGGCGTTACCAATGTTCAGGTAGGCGATAAAGTTACTTATACCGGTTTTATTAATACACTGGGCGCATACAGCACCGCAAGACTGGTCGATGCGAATGTATTAATCAAGCTCCCTGAAGGCATTTCTTGCGAAACCGCAGCGGCAATGACCATGCGTGGACTGACTTCTGCCTATTTGATGCGCCGTATTTATGACTTTAAAAAAGGCGATACCATTTTACTACATGCTGCTGCCGGCGGTGTGGGTCTGATTGTTGCGCAATGGGCAAAACTGCTGGGCTTGACTGTGATCGGCACCACATCTTCAGAAGAAAAAGCAGCAATTGCCCGCGCGCACGGCTGTGATCATGTCATTAATTATAGTCATGAAAATGTTGCTGAGCGTGTACATGAACTGACTGATGGGGTCGGTGTAAACGTTGTATTTGACAGTGTAGGCAAGGACACGCTTATGGCTTCCCTTGACTCACTGAAACGCCGTGGTCTGTTGGTTTGTGTAGGTACTGCATCTGGCCCAATTCCAGACTTCAATCCGGTTTTACTGGCAATGAAAGGTTCATTGTTTATTACTCGTCCGGCATTGGCAGATTACATTGCCGATCCGGTTGAAAAACAGGAACTGGCAGATGAGTTGTTCGATCATGTGGCCAGTGGCCGTATCAAGATTGAAATCAATCAGCGTTATGAACTCAAGGATGCTGTTCAGGCACACCGTGATCTTGAAGCACGTAAAACCACAGGTTCATCTATTTTCGTAATTTAAGAATTTTGCTGGAAAGGATTTCTTATGCAAATTGAAAAATTAAGCTGCCATATCGGGGCAGAAATCAGCGGCATCAATGTGGCCGATGCGATTCATGATGATGACTTGTTTTCAGAGATTCGCAGTAATCTATTGCAGCACCGTGTTTTATTTTTAAGAGATCAAGATATTACACGTGCAGAGCATGTGGCCTTTGCCGAGCGTTTTGGTCAACTGGAAGATCACCCGGCTTTGGGGAGTCACCCTGAACATCCGGGTCTGGTGCAAATTTATAAAAACCCGGACAGTCCAATCGACCGTTATGAAAATTCCTGGCATAGCGATGCCAGCTGGCGAAAAATTCCGCCGATGGGCTGTGTGCTGCGCTGTATTGAATGCCCACCGGTCGGTGGTGACACTATGTGGACCAACATGGTGCTGGCTTATGAAAATCTGCCAGAAAATATTAAAGAAAAAATAGCCGATTTACGGGCTTATCATAGTATTGAGGCGAGTTTCGGTGCTGCCATGCCGATCGAAAAGCGGCTGGCATTAAAAGCCCAGTATCCAGATGCAGAGCATCCTGTAGTACGCACCCATCCGGAAACCGGTGAAAAAATTTTATATGTAAATGCATTCACGACGCATTTGAGTAATTTTCATACCAAAGAGCATGTCCGCTTTGGGCAGGATGCAAACCCGGGTGCTTCAGACTTGCTGCGTTACCTCATTTCTCAGGCTTATATTCCTGAGTATCAAGTACGCTGGCGCTGGAAACCGAACAGTATTGCAATTTGGGACAACCGCAGCACACAGCATTATGCCGTGATGGATTATCCGGCTTGCCATCGCAAAATGGAGCGCGCAGGCATTATTGGTGACGCGACCTATTAAAGGTTAGTACACCGCACACAACGAGCTAAATTCACAATTAAAAATACATAAGGAGATGCACATGCAATTCTTTGACGATTCTTTGCACCCAGAAAACATGGAAAAAGTGGTCATTACTGTTGCGCCGTATGGCCCAGAGTGGATGCCAGAAGATTTTCCTGAAGACATTCCTGTGACCATGGAAGAACAAATCCAGAAAGCGGTGGAATGTTATGAAGCAGGTGCATCGGTACTGCATTTGCATGTTCGCGAGCTTGACGGTAAGGGTTCAAAACGCTTATCGAAGTTTAATGAGCTGATTGCAGGTGTACGTAAAGCTGTACCTGATATGATTATTCAGGTGGGTGGTTCTATTTCCTTTGCACCTGAAAGCGAAGGTGAGGCCGCCCTTTGGCTCAGTGATGACACACGTCACAAACTGGCCGAGCTAGATCCGAAACCAGATCAGGTTACGGTTGCGGTTAACACCACACAAATGAATATTATGGAACTTCTATATCCAGAATATTTAAAAGGTACATCACTGGAAAATCCTGCGGTTCAGGCAGCTTATGCTGAAATGACTGTTCCAGCGGGTCCGGAATGGCTTATTGAACATCTTAAACGCTTGGCTGCCAATGGGATTCAGCCACATTTCCAGTTGACTGGTATGCATGGCCTGGAAACTTTGGAGCGACTGGTTCGTAAAGGTCTTTACAAAGGCCCGATGAACTTGACCTGGATTGGTATTGGCGGTGGTTTCGATGGACCAAATCCATTTAACTTCTTTAATTTCGTGCATCGTGTTCCAGATGGCTGTACCTTGACCTCTGAATCGTTACTGAAAAATGTCCTGCCGCTGAATACCATTTCAATGGCAATGGGGCTGCATGCACGTGTCGGTAATGAAGATACGATCATTGATCATAAAGGTGAGCGTTTCTCTTCAGTTGAGCAAATCAAACAGACGGTTCGTATTGCCCATGAACTTGGCCGTGAAGTTGCAAATGGTAAAGAAGCGCGTGAAATTTATCGTATTGGCGTTCAGTACGACACTATTGAAGAAACATTACTGGCCAATGGTATGGCACCAAACCGCAGGCCGGGCCAAAAAGGTGTACCACAACGCTAGTTGAAAAACTTGAGCAAATAGGATTTTTGCTTCAAGAAAAGCACCAAAATGCGAAGAATTGCAAAGGATTTCACTTTGTGATTCTTCGTATATGAAATGAATAATTTAAAATAAAAAATACAAGGAGGTTGTATGGGTGCGCATCAGTATTCAGCATCAGCAACAGGCATCGATACATCTATTGGAATTCCTCGCCGTTATGCTTGGATTGTTTTTGCACTGACATTCGGATTGCTGATTTCTGACTATATGTCACGTCAGGTTCTTAATGCCGTCTTTCCCTTAATCAAAAATGAATGGACATTAACCGACGGGCAGTTAGGTCTGCTCAGCGGTATTGTGGCATTGATGGTAGGTTTGCTGACTTTGCCTTTATCTATTTTGGCAGACAAATTTGGCAAGGTAAAAAGCTTAACTCTAATGGCTGTTCTATGGAGTTTAGCCACCTTGGGCTGTGCCGTTGCAGAAAGCTATGAGCATATGCTGTTTGCCCGCTTTTTGGTGGGGGTCGGTGAAGCGGCTTATGGCAGTGTAGGCATTGCGGTTGTGGTGGCGGTTTTTCCTCGAGATATGCGCGCAACATTAGCTAGCTCATTTATGGCTGGCGGTGTTTTTGGGTCTTTTTTAGGGATGGCCTTAGGCGGCATTCTGGCGGAGAATTTTGGCTGGCGTTGGGCTTTTGGTGCCATGGCAGTATTTGGCCTGGCTTTAGCAACGCTCTATCCAATTTTAGTCAAAGAGAAAAAAATTGGTTCGGCGAAGAAAAAAGTAGATGCAACGCAAAAAGATGGTTTAGCCAAGAACTCATTAAGATCTATCTATTCAAGCCGTTCTGTCATTGCAACTTATATTGGCAGCGGCTTACAGCTGTTTGTTGGCGGCACGGTAATTGTCTGGTTTCCGAGTTATCTGAACCGCTACTATGGTATGAGTACAGATAAAGCCGGCGTAATTGCGGCGGTTATTATTTTAAGTAGTGCAGTCGGTACGATTTTATGCGGTATGCTCTGTGACCGTTTGGGCAAAGGTCGTCCAGATCGTAAAGTGACGCTGGCTATTGTGTATTGTTTGCTGGGCTGCGTATTACTATCGATTGCTTTTGCCATGCCCGCAGGCACTCCACAATTAATCATGATTGCTTTGGGCATGTTCCTGGCATTAGGGACCAATGGACCATCGAGTGCGATGGTGGCCAACCTGACCCATAACTCTGTGCACAGTACTGCATTTGCGACTTTAACTTTGGCTAATAATTTTCTGGGATTGGCCTTAGGTCCGCTAGTGGTTGGCAAGCTGTCCGACTTTATTGGTTTACATCTTGCATTCCAGCTAGTGCCAGCGATGAGTATTCTAGCCGCAGCCGTTTTCTTTTATGCCAAACGCCATTATATGCGTGATATGGCAGGCTTTAATGTACAAGCTGCATCTGAACAAAATTCTATGTCATCAAAAGAAGGTGACCAGACATGAAATTAAAAATTGGTATCGACGTATTTTTCGATTTTATTTGTCCGTGGTGTTTGATTGGAAAACGTCAACTTCAAGCGGCCATTCAACAATTGAAACTGAGCCATCCCGAGGTTGAAGTGGAGGTCAAATGGCTGGGCGTACAGCTATTACCCTCCATTCCGGTCGAAGGAGTGCCCTTTAAAGCTTTTTATTTACAGCGTCTAGGTAGTCGAACTGCTGTGAAAATGCGTCAGGAGCAGGTGCGTCAGGCAGCGAAAGCCGTCGAGGTAGATATCGACTTTGAACGTATAGCGCGTATGCCGAATACAGCCCGAGCTCATAGGATATTTGCTTATGCCATGAAACTCGGTAACTCGGCTCAGCATGATCTTTTGCTTGAAAAGCTATTTTCTGCTTATTTCCATCAGTCTGAAAATATTTCAGATCCTGCGGTTTTGCAGAAAATTGCAATAGAGTGTGGTTATGCACAGGAGCAGATCACCGAACTTTTGGCTGCGCCCCATTTGCCGTTTATTTCAGCTAACACGGGCGGAAAAGGCGTGCCGTATTTTGTATTTGATGGCAGTTATGCTATGGCTGGTGCGCAACCTGCAAGCGCACTTTATAAAACCATGCTGGATGTACTGGCTGTACAAAGGAAGGCGGTGGTATGACACGACGCTTTGAAGTTCCAGATGAAAAGATCCCTTCCTTGGGTGAGCGTGTTTTTTTAAACGTCGTGGAGAAGTTCCTCGTGCTCTTCAATATTGATGGTCAGTTCTATGCCATTGATGACAGCTGTCCGCATCAGGGAGCATCCTTATTTAGCGGTAAATTGGATGGCTGCACCATTCAGTGTTGTGCGCACGGCCTGCGTTTTAATTTGACCGACGGTTATATGGTGAACTCAACTCAGCTCAAAGTGCCGTCCTATACCGTTGAAACTGAAGGTGAGCAGCTATTCATTCGATTAGGCGAAGGAGCGTGACATGAATAGTTCAGGTCAAACTAACTTGGGGCAGAGAATGGGCTGGATACAGCGAGCACGTGAATTGGCACCGGGATTTACCGTGAGTCTGGTTGCTGCTGCTGCGGCGAGTTTCCTGGCTGAGCATTATGGCGCACCTGTGATGTTGTTTGCCTTGTTATTAGGCATGAGTTTAAGTTTTTTAGCTACCGAAGGTCATTGTAAAGCCGGGATAGAGTTTACTGCACGTACAGTGTTGCGCATTGGTATTGCATTGCTGGGTATGCGCATTACCCTGGAACAGATTACAGCATTAGGCTGGCAGCCTATTGTGCTGGTACTCACTTTGATTATTGTCACCATTTCAGTGTCAGTGGTGGTTGCCAAGCTGATTGGTTTCCAGCGTTTATTTGGCATGCTGACGGGTGGTGCAACGGCAATTTGCGGTGCTTCAGCCGCATTGGCGCTCTCGGCTGCGCTGCCTAACCATCCGCAGAAAGAAAAAGCGACTTTATTTACCGTCATTGGCGTATCTGCACTTTCTACCATTGCCATGATTGTGTATCCCATGATTGCGCAGTGGCAGGAGTTATCGCCACAGCATGCCGGCATATTTTTAGGTGCCACCATTCATGATGTGGCTCAGGTGGTGGGTGCAGGCTACAGTATGTCAACGGAAACAGGCGATACGGCAACCGTAGTAAAATTGATGCGTGTGGCCATGCTGTTACCGGTTATTGTCTGCGCAGCAATGATCACCCGCATGCAAGGCGTAAGTTCAACGGGCAAGCGTCCACCGTTATTGCCGTGGTTTGCGGTAGGCTTTTTACTTCTTGCCTGCATCAATAGCACAGGATGGGTGCCGTCCATCGTGCAGGGGGGAGTGAGTGACTTATCACGCTGGTGCTTGATTATTTCAATCAGTGCCCTTGGTATGAAAACCCAGTTTAAAGAACTGGCAACCGTCGGAATAAAGCCGGTACTCTTTATGGTCGGTGAAAGTATCTTCCTGGTCGTGCTGGTCTTGGCCGTGATGTATTGGCTATTTTAATTCTTGGTTTCTCAAGATATTCAATCATTAGCAGCAATTCGCCAGCGAAGCTTTTGAAGCTGAGCTGACGAATTTGATCCTAAGGCTGAACATTTAACAGCAACGTTGACTGGTTTTTTTATGCATGCTGCGCTGTGTGCTGTTAAAACTTTAAAATGAACGAAACAAAAAAGGGAAATAAAATATTTTATTTCCCTTTTTTAGACGCCTGCCATTCCGGACTTAATGTACCATTAAATGGTTGTGACGCCACTCGGTAGGTGAGACCCCAAACTGGCTGATAAACCAGCGGGTAAAAGAGCTGGGCATCGAATAACCTAAAATGTCCGAAACCTGCCCAAGTGAATAATGTGGATTTTTTAGATAACGGAAAACCAGAACTCGTCGAACATCATTAATTAAACTGCTAAAACTGGTATTAGACGCTTCTAAACGTCGCTGCAAGGTACGGACATTGACCCCATGGGTATGGGCAACTTGAGCAATCGTCGCACGTCCCATGGGCAACAGCAGATAAATACTTTTGCGAATATCAGAAATAATGGAAGACTCATTTTCATTATGCAGAAGATCGATATCTAAATAACGTTGCGCGTGATCCGCCATTGCGGTATTGGCTTGCGGATTGGTTTTGTCCAGTTCGGCTATGGTGCAAACAATACCATTAAACTCACTGCCAAACTCTAAAGGACAGCCAAATACACGTTGATGGACAGTCAGGTCATGCGGTGCATTATGCGTAAAATGGACACTGAGAGGATTCCATTTTTGAGAGAGAAGTGCCGTGCAGAAACGGTGTGTGATGCCGAGCGCCAATTCAATTGCCTGACGGCTGTAGCTATTAAACTCGGAAATGACTTCCAGCCGGATAATCACCGTATTGCCAATTTCTTCAAGGCACATTTCCAGCGCATTGTTAATAATATTGCGGTATCTGACAATGGTTTGCAGCGCATCACGCAGGGTGTGCTGATAGCTCAGCAACAGGCTTAGTTCACCGAAATCTGCGATCTGGCGCTGTTCAGCCATATAAAGGCCGAAGGCTTCACAGCCGCTGATTTGCGCTGATTGCTCAAGTAAATGAATGGCTTTATCAACCGGAATTCGCTGCTTGACGTCATTAAGCAGGGCAGGGAAAATGCCAGCATTGGAAAGTAAGTGATATGGATTTAAGGCTAGTCGTTGGCTGACATCAAAATAGTTTTTGAGTACAGCGGTATGTGCAAGTGGGACCATCTTTGTCTCTCTGTCTGCATCAATCCATCCTGATTGATGTTTTATCTATAACCGATATTTAATACTTAAAATACAATTATTCTGTAGATAATTTATACCACTTTTCTGTTCTCCTTTGATGCTGATTTTTATCTGTCTGCGCCACTGTTTAAGCTGGATCCAGCCTGCACTGACGGACAGCCGGGCGCTGCTGACTAAGGCCATCTGCCTAAGCTAAATTTACAGGGTATAGATATGAAAGAGCTACCGTTCTTTTAAGCAGTTGATGCCTCCTTTATTCTCTACAACGATTCATTGTTTTGAAGGTTTCAGCACATCCTGAGCGAAACTCTACCTTAGGGTCTGTTGACATTGTATAAGGATTGCGCTGTAAGCCAAAACTGAGCAGAGCAGGCATGAAAAGGAAAGGAGTCACAACACTAGTGCCCATTTTCATAATGAAATCCGAGCCGGTTTTAGCTTATTGCCTTTCAGGGCAAGCATACTTCTGCTGCTCTCTCATTATGAGTCATTCATTTCAAATGGCTGAATTTCCTGCCTCATCTGAGCTAAAACTCTTGCGAGATATGTCTCTTGCGTTGAAACATGGACGAATTGTCAACAGATCCTATTATTAGGGCTGTATTTGTTTTAGGCAATTGGTGGAATGTTAGAAAAAGCATCGGTGCAGGAAGAAAAAGAATTAAAAAACCAATTTATTTAAATAAAACATATGCTTATTTTGGTTTGTTGGTTCGTTTGAAATGAATTGCTGTTTTGAAATGTCATCAAATGACAAGTGTTTGTCATGCTATGTATATTGTTTGCCGTGTCATCAATTTATGTTGGATAGCAATAAGCCTTGCCCAAGGATCGGCAAAGTATTTAATGCTTAATAGGTGCGCAAATGGAAAAACTATTTACACATTCGACAGTACTGATTATTCCCGGCTTACGCGATCATGTAGAGGAACACTGGCAGACATTGTTAGCTTCAGGTTTGCAAAAAGTGCGGACGGTGGAACCTGCCGAAACCAATAAATTGAACTGCGCGAATCGGGTCGCACGTATTCAGGCTGAGCTGGAAAAAATTGAGGGCCCGGTGATTTTGGTGGCGCACAGTGCTGGCGTGTTAATGACTGTTCATTGGGCAGCCCTGCACCATGCCAATATTCAGGGTGCTTTATTGGTAGCACCGCCAGATTTGTCACAAAGTTGGCCTGCAAACTATCCAAGTCCAGAAGCGCTGCGCCAAGAAGGCTGGGAGCCTTTGCCCACCCATAAACTGCCTTTCCCAAGTATTGTGGTGGCCAGTACCAATGACCACCTGGCCTCTTTTGAAGCGGTAGAACACATGGCAGCACAATGGGGCAGTCAACTGGTCAATGCAGGTGCGGTTGGACATTTAAATCCAGCTGCAGGTTATGGGGCTTGGCCTGATGCTGAACAGTATATTTTGCAGCTGGATGCGCTCGGTCAAAAAGATAATTTAAGCGCTTAATCAGTACTAGAGATATTTGCGTTCAGTAATGTCGCGAGACATTCGGTGTAGTTTTATAGATTGCCTTTTATGCTCTAAATTTTTTAAAAAAATGAGCAAGATAAAGCAGTACCAAGTGACAGAATGACAAAAAAATATGGCTGAATGACAAATTTCATTTATTCAAATTCAGTAGCTTAGTCTGAGCCAAGGATGGCGAAACCTATATTTTGGCATAAGTCAGCTTGGGTCAATTTAAAGATGTATTTGAAGAACAAGCGAGGGATTAATCTGCTTTTTTAGCTTAATCCAGATATTCACATCATAAGCAATATGATCATATCTATATGGAGATGATATGGTGGGTCAGGTTCTAAACAATAAAAAATGTAAACACCCAAATATGCAGCGGACTAGGCTGAGTCTATTTATGGGGTTAATCTTTACGGTTTCTTATACACAAGCGGCAAGTTATACACTGAATGATCAATGGAAACTGGAGACCAGTACCAGTCTGACTATTGGTCAGAGCTGGAGTACCCAGGATCCAGATCCTGCGATGCTGTACAAACCAGATGCGAACAGTATTGGCAAAGAAGGCTCGAGTATTGACATTAATGGGGATAATGGCCGTGCTAACTTTGAAAAAGGCGATGCCATTTCACAGGTGATCAAAGGCTTAACCGAGCTACGTTTAAATGGCGATCAGCAAGGTGCAGTACTAAGTGCTAAATACTGGTATGACCATGCGTATGAAACCGGTCGTGGCGATTTTCTGCCATTTGATGATTCGGCATGGCCACGTCTTGTAAAATACAAAGGCATTGACCTGTGGGATGCCTATATCTGGAAGAACTTTAACTTTGACGACTCAAAAAGCCTGAACCTGAAACTGGGCAAACATGCCTTGAACTGGGGAAAATCTCAATTCTTCCAAAATGGTTTAAACTCGGTCAGTGCCTTTGACTTTGCAAGCATGAACCGTCCGGGCGGTGACATCAAAGAACGTATTATTCCAGTCGAGATGTTCTCTTTTGTAGCGGGTTTAAATGAGAATCTTAAAGTTGAAGGGTTCTATCAGTTTAAATTCAGGCCTTCCGTTATTGATGGCTGCGGCACTTTCTTTGAAATTTCGGACGTCTTTGCCGAAAACTGTGGCCCGCTTTTGGTGGGCGGTCCGGGTTTTACCACGGATGAAGCGATCAATGGCCCAGTGAATTTCAGTATTGCCCGCCTGCCAAGCGAATATGCCAAAGATAGCGGACAATTTGGCTTTGCCATTAAACAAACCATTCCGAGCTTAAATAATGCAGAGCTTGGTGCGTATTATGCCAATTACCACAGCCGTATTCTGCATTTTGATGGGGTGGTGGTTTCGGCACCGGGTGCCCAAAATTATCATACTGCACGTATTGTTTCAGTCTATCCGGAAGATATTGAAATGTACGGTCTAAGCTTAAGCGGCAAAGTCGGCAAGACTGCTATTTTTAGTGAATTAAACTATAAGCCAAGCATGCCACTGCATTTTAACAGTACCGACATTGTCTACGCACAGGCACTCTTTGACGATACACCGATTACCGCGCCAGGCGAAACCTTGGGGTTAGGTGAGCGCATCAAGGGGTATGCGCGTGTACCGGTCACCCAGTTTACGATTGGCGCGGCTAGTGCAATTCCGAATGTACTGGGTGCAAGCTCTTTGTCTTTCATGGGCGAATTGGGCGTCAATCATATTGGAGAGTTGGGCAACTATCATTTTGGCCGTAGTGGTGCATTTGGCCGTAGTGGCCTGTCCACAGGCGCCTATGATCCGGATGATGTGAGTACTTACTGTATTGCACCTCAAACCGCTAAATTGTCAGATGAAGAAATTCGCAAACTGAATGCAAAATACTGTAATGATAAAGGCTTTTTTGAAGAATGGCGGGGTATCGTTTGCGTGGTGCATTGACTTATAACGATCTGTTAGCGCAAACGACGGTGACGCCAAGTCTGATCTTCCGCCATGATGTACATGGTTATGGTCCAAATTTCCAGGAAGGACAAATGGCGATTTCTGCTGGAGTTTCTGCAACTTATCAAAATAAATATACCGCTGAAATTGGCTATACCAACTTCTTTGGCACTAATGACTTCAGTACGCTGGATGATCGTGATTTTGCCTCTTTAGTATTTAAAATGAATTTTTAATTAAAAAAAACTTCAATGAAAACAGGGCGAGATTTTATGAATCGCCCTAAGTTTAAACAGAGATTGAAAGAATAAAAGGGATAAAGTGAAGAACCAAACTCATGATTCTGATGCACTAAAGGAAACTGGATTTTTAGATACTTCCATCGAGTTCCTGATTCAGAATGATCCTGTATGGGTACAGAAGCTGACAAATCTGGTTCAGAATGACCAGAAGAATCAGCCTCTAGATCCTCGCTTGGTCACTCTGATCCGTTTATGTATTGATGTGACCGCCACCCATTTGTATGCAGAAGGGGTAAAACAGCATGTTCAGGCTGCCTTGAAACTAGGGGTTACGCAAGCTGAAATTGTCGAAGTATTTAAACTCGCTAGTATTGTGGGGATTCATTCCTGCGCCTTAGGAATTCCCATTTTAGTTAAGGAATTATCTTTAACCCGCATGCCAGAAAGCCAGGCTAAAAAAACATCTACTCCCATATGCGATGAGATGCGTAAGAATGGAAGTTTTAATCCTGCATGGGAAACACTTTATTTATGGGATCCTGTCTATTTAGAAAATTTTTTAAACATGGCCACCGATGTTTGGCGTAGGGGCATATTACCCCCGCTCTGGATTGAACTTCTCTGCATAGCGGGTGATGCCAATATTACCCATCTGTGGAAACCCGGAATACAGCGCCATATTAAAGCTGCTCTTGCTTTAGGGGCGACCAAGGCACAAATTCTGGAAGTTTTTAAGATTGTAAGTTTACAAGGACTGGAAACCTTTGAAGTTGGTGTCTCTTTATTGCAAGAGGTACTAAAAGAATATCCTGCAGCGCTCTAAAGCGAGATTTCTTAAATACAGGCGACATGCAGTTTAAACAGCGCATGAGGAAGCTTGTGTGCTGTTCATTTCGATGCTGTCTGCCTTGAATGCGAGAGGAGGATGACCCGGTATGGAGACAATGACCGCTTAAGCGGACTGGTTACCGGATAGTTTCAAATTCGAGGTTAACGGTCTTTCATTCATTTAGGTTCTTCACAATTGTTGCAGCAGGATTCTCAAAAACAATCATATCTAAATGGAGATGGTATGGTGAATCAATCTATATATTTCAATAGGAAAGGAAGCAGCAGATCGGTCAAGCAATATATTGGAATAATGTCTGGTATTTTGGTTATTACGCCTCACACCAGTGCAGGCAGTTTTGAGCTCAATGAAAACTGGAAACTTTCAACCGAGACTTATTTAAGTTTAGGGGGAAGCTGGAGTACTCAGTCAGCAGACAGAAATTTACTGTATAAACCAGATGCAAACCATATTGGTAAAGCAGGCAATAGCCTCGATATTAATGCTGATGATGGTCGGATGAACTTCAGTAAAAATGATGCTATTTCTCAAATTATAAAAGGTTTTACCCAAGTCAAAGTAGACGGGACACATCAGGGGGCTGTACTGAGTACAAAATACTGGTATGACCATGCTTATGAAACCGGACATGGCGATTTAAAAGCATTTGATGATTCTGCCTGGCCTCGCCTGGCCAAATTTAAAGGGATTGATCTGTGGGATGCTTATATCTGGAAAAACTTCACCTTTGATAATGATCAAGATTTAAATATCAAAATTGGCAAGCAAGCTTTAAATTGGGGCAAATCCCGTTTTCTATTAAATGGGCTTAATTCAGTCAATGCGTTTGACTTCGCGGCAATGAACAGTCCAGGAGGAGAATTTCGAGAAAACATTATTCCAGCTGAAATGTTCTCATTTTCTACCCAGCTTAATGCAAAACTAAAAGTAGAAGGATTTTATCAATTTAAGTTCAGGCCGACGGTGGCCGATGGCTGCGGAACTTTTTTTGAAGTTTCCGATGTATTACCTAAAAACTGTGGCCCTATGTTGATTGCCTCAGGAGACAAGTTGTCTGAAACGGCGCTAAACAATCAGACTTATATTCCAAGGACCAGTGATCGTATGCCTAAGGACAGTGGACAATTTGGTTTGGCATTGAAACAAAATATTCCGGTTCTTAACAATGCTGAACTTGGAATTTATTACGCCAACTTTCACAATCGGATTGCAAATTTTGATGCGACCACTGTCAAAGGCTATGGCCCTGAAAACTTTGATACGGCTGCTTTTTTTGCAGTTTATCCAGAAAATATTGAAATGTATGGCTTAAGCTTGAGTACCACAGTTGGCGCGACTTCTATTTATAGTGAACTCAACCATAAGCCCAACCAGCCCTTACAGCTCAATGGCCCTGATATCGTCTATTTTCAAATTTTAGCCAAGGATACTCCTTTCACCGAACCGGGAGTGTCACCGGAATTAAATCAATATATCAAAGGCTATGTCCGATTGCCTGTTACTCAATTTTCCATAGGTGCAAACCATACATTCCCTGATTTTTGGGGTGGGAAAGATTTAAAATGGACCGCAGAATTTGGTGCTAATCATATTGCAGATATTGCTAATCATCGTATCGGACGCAGTAGCGCATTTGGTCGAAGTGATTTATCGACGGGAGCTTATAATCCGCAAACCAAAGAGTTTCAATGTACTGCCTATGGAACAGCCCATTTACCCGATGAAGCTATTGATCGAATGAACGAGCGTTTTTGTAATAGTAAAGATGGATTTTTCAGTGAATGGTCGTTAGGGTATCGTTTAAAAGGTGCGTTAAATTATCCGGAGTTATTGCCTGCTACCGTTATTACTCCAAGTCTCATGTTTCGTCATGATATTCATGGGTATAGCCAAAATTTTCAGGAAGGGCAAATGGCCATGAGTGCCAGTGTATCGGCTACCTATCAGCAAAAATATACAGCGGAACTTGCCTATACCAACTTTTTTGGATCAAACGAGTTTAGTGTTTTAGATGACCGTGATTTTGCCTCTTTGGTATTCAAAATGAATTTTTGACGCAAGGGATTAAAATATAAAGGCAAGGAGACCTGATCTATCCTGATGTTTGTCAACAGGATCAGCTGGGTTCACATTCGACAGATTAGCAAAATGAAAATAGTACTGAAACAGGCTAAGGATAAGCTGGTTTTCCTTCGGCAGTTCAGGAGGTCAAAGTAAATGATGGACAGTTTTATTCAAGAAAAATCTAATCCTATTGGCATACTTAATCTGATTGCCGATTATTTACAAGAGCAGGGCCATGATGCGCAAGCATTATTCGATCAGTTCGCTATTCAATTAGATGACTTGAAAAATAATTTGCTGCCCATTTCCCTGCAAACGCAAGGCCATATTTTTCAGGCTGTGGAAGAGTTAACGGGTTGTGACCATTTAGGGTTATTGATTGGGAAAAAAGCCCAGTTTTTAAATATCGGGCCTTTACGGTTTTTGGTGTTGAATGCCGCCAGTATGCGAGATGCCATGCAGAGCCTGTTTAATTACGGCAGCATGTGGTACCGCGGTCAAAAACTGGATTTGCAGGAAGATCAGGGGTATGCACGTATTTGTATGCATATTGATGGGGATATTCCAGGCAAAGAGCAATATCAAACTGCTTATTTGGTCGCGATGGTGTCTATTATTGAAATGATTTTAGGCAAATCTTGGCGGCCGTCTTTGGTACGTATTTCCTATGCAAAACCAAAGTGCGCGCATCTGTATGAAAAAGTGTTTGGCTGTCCGGTCTGGTTCGGGCAAATGCAGCATGAAATTTTGTTTCCACAAGAACAATTGGATCAACAACGGGCAGGACATGACCGTCAGCTTGACCAGTTTTTACGTCAGCATTTGTCGGAATTACAAAGCCGGGAAAGTCTGGATCTGATCAGCCAGATTTGTAAAATCATTGAAGAGCTTTTGCCGCACCGTAACTGTACCATTGAACGAGTGGCCGAGTATTTTTCCGTACACCGCTTTACGTTGTACCGCTATTTACATCGCGATCAGACCACATTTGAAGCGTTGCTGGAAAATACCCGTAAAAATCTGGCCTCCACTTTATTGAAAAACAAAAAGCTCATGATTATTGATGTGGCGAATCAAGTCGGTTATGACGATCAGGCCAATTTTACCCGCGCGTTTAAGCGCTGGTATGGAATAACGCCTGGACGTTGGCGGCGAATGCATGTCGCGACATAAACATTTTTCTGTCATGGCGCGATAGCTGAACCCATGAGCAAACCATCTTCCATTTCACCCTTCATTGCTAAAAATGAAGGGTGAATTTTATCTGCATTTTTTTAAACCTGTCGTTATTTATCAAAGGATCAAGAGCGGAATTGGGGGGCTGACGGGTTTAAAGCAAAAAAACGGCTTCAGTTTTATAAATAAGCTTCATTTGTTTTAATTATATTGAATAAATACAATGATATAGAGGATATTTAAATATTTTGTCTGATTGTGACGAAATGACAAAAATACAAAACCAAATGACAAAAACAAAATAAAAAAAGCGAGTAATTTAAGGGGCAATTCCCGTGTGAAAATACTCGACGGATGTAAAAACTACTCTAAAAAATTAGTGAATAAGGAAGTTTTTAGATGATCGGAAATATGATGTTTCAGCCGCTGCTGATTAGCAGCCTCATCGAGCATGCCGCAACCTATCATGCTGATACGGCGATTATCTCAAAGAATACGGATGGCACGATGACCCATACCAACTGGGGTCAGGTTGCACAAAATGCAAAGCGTTTTGCCAATGTGTTGGAATCTTTCGATTTGGTGATTAGCGATCGCGTAGCCACTATTGCCTGGAATAATCATCGCCATCTGGAAACCTGGTATGGCATTTCAGGCAGTGGATTGGTCTGTCATACCATCAACCCTCGACTATTTCCAGAACAGCTCAGCTATATCGTAAATGATGCGAATGATAAGGTTCTGATTTTTGATAAAACATTTATTAATTTAGTGTTATCTATTAAAGATTCCATTCCATGTGTTGAACACTTTATTTGTCTGGATGCCTTTGATGATGAAATTCAAAAAGCTTTACCGAATGTTTATTTTTATGATGATTTAATCCGCGCCCAGTCAGATCAGTTTGAGTGGCCAGAACTGGAAGAATCTAAAGCCAGTTCATTGTGTTATACCTCGGGGACCACAGGTCATCCTAAGGGTGTCTTATACACGCATCGCTCTACTGTTTTACATAGCTATGCTGCGAGCTTGCCAGATTCATTTAATTTCTCGGCGCTTGACCGCATCTTGCCAGTGGTGCCGATGTTCCATGTCAATGCCTGGGGTACTCCATACTCTGCTGCGATGGTGGGATGCAGTCTGGTTTTACCGGGTCCGATGCTGGATGGTGCGAGCCTGGTGCAGTTAATTGATAAATATAAAGTCACGAATGCTTTAGGTGTGCCGACCATCTGGCAGGGCCTGTTAACGGCAGCCTATCAGTCTGGCAGTAAACTGGAAAGTCTGGTGCGCAATATTGTTGGTGGCGCGGCATGTCCTCCATCTATGCTGAAAGCGTTTAAAGATGATTTTCAATGTGAAACGATTCACGCTTGGGGCATGACAGAAACCAGCCCGCTGGGTGTGGTGAACCAGCTTAAATCCAAGCATTTAGATAGCGATGAGGCCGAGCAGACCCCAATCCGATACGCTCAGGGGCGACCACCTTATGGTGTGAGTCTGCGCCTGTGTCATGAAGAGAAAGGAGTTGAGCAATCTGCACGTGATGGTTACACGCCGGGGCATCTGCAAATTAAAGGTCACTGGATTGTTGAATCTTATTTTAATCAATTTGATCAAGCCTTAACTGCGGATGGCTGGTTTGATACAGGCGATATTGCCACGCTCGATCAAGATGGCTATATGCAGATTTGTGATCGTTCTAAAGACCTGATCAAATCTGGAGGTGAGTGGATTTCATCGGTTGAACTGGAAAATATTGCCATCGCACATCCGGAGCTGGATAGCGTCGCGGTGATTGCGGCGACCCATCCTAAATGGGATGAACGGCCTATTTTAATTGCAAAGAAATCACAGCATAGTCAATTAACAGAAAGTGAAGTGCTGGATTTTTATACCAATAAAATTGCGAAATGGCAGATTCCAGACAAAGTGATTTTTGTAGATTCAATCCCTGTAGGTGGGACAGGAAAAATCCTGAAAAAAGACTTACGTGAGTTATATGGTTCTGTGCTATTGGAAGCCATTCCGGTCTAATTTTTTAATCGGATTAATCAGGAAAATATAATCACTATTAAGGTATTTAGAAACAAAGGAAAGAGCCATGAATCAAGCTGTTCATCATCTTGCTGGATTTTCTCAAGCTCATCGAATTAATAGTGTTTAAAATCAAATCTTTTCAATACGAAAGATTATTGCAAGTAGGTTTATAGGCTATTTTCTAAATAAAAACGACATGCTGTAATACGTTTTATTGAGATAAATAGTTGATTTGAAAATATATAAACTTCAGCCTGATTAATCTGAGCAACTTTTGAAATATCCGCGCTTGACTGAAGAAGCACCGGAAAAAATACCAATATTTTAAATGTGTAACTGCATGAGTTAATCGTGAACCTGGCGAATTAATCATGCATCGGTAGATCAATCCGTCTTAGAAAAATATTGAGTACATACTATCACAAGGACAAGGAGAATATAACAATGGCTAAACAAACCGCAGGTCAGCTATTTCGCGATGCAGTCGCCCAAGAGCAGCCCTTACAAGTGGTCGGAACCATTAATGCCAATCACGCACTTTTAGCAAAACGTGCCGGTTATAAAGCAATTTACTTATCAGGTGGTGGTGTAGCAGCCGGTTCTCTTGGATTGCCTGATTTGGGCATCAGTAACCTTGATGATGTCTTGACCGATGTACGCCGTATTACCGATGTCTGTGATCTGCCATTACTGGTAGATGCCGACACAGGTTTTGGGTCTTCTGCCTTTAACATTGCCCGTACAGTGAAATCGCTCATCAAGTATGGTGCCGGTGCAATGCATATTGAAGATCAGGTGGGTGCCAAACGTTGTGGTCACCGTCCGAACAAAGCCATTGTGACTCAAGCAGAAATGGTTGACCGTATTAAAGCTGCGGTAGATGCCCGCAGCGATGATAGCTTTGTGATTATGGCACGTACCGACGCCTTGGCAGTTGACGGTTTACAGGCAGCCATTGACCGTGCAGGTGCCTACATTGAAGCAGGTGCCGACATGCTGTTCCCTGAAGCAATTACCGAGCTTGAGATGTACAAGCAATTTGCACAGAAAACTGGTGCGCCGATTTTGGCAAACATTACCGAATTTGGTTCTACACCACTGTTTACGACTGAAGAGTTGGCATCTGCCGATGTAAGCCTGGCGCTTTATCCACTTTCGGCTTTCCGTGCCATGAATAAGGCTGCTGAAACCGTGTATGAAACCCTGCGTAAAGAGGGCACTCAAAAAAACGTAGTAGACATTATGCAAACGCGTAAAGAGTTATATGAACGTATTAATTACTACGCATTTGAAGACTATCTGGACAATGCATTTGCCAAAACCAAATAAGCAGTAAACACGGCGGATGTTGCCGTGTTCTACAAAAAAATTAAACAGACAGGAATAAATAGGAAAGGACGATCTTATGAGCTCATATGAACCAGCAACAGGCTTCAAACCAAAAAAATCAGTTGCACTTAGCGGGCAGGTTGCAGGCAATACAGCCCTTTGTACCGTAGGACGTAGCGGCAATGACTTACATTACCGTGGCTATGACATTCTTGATCTTGCAGCAGGAAGCGAGTTTGAAGAAGTGGCTTACTTGCTTGTCCATGGCAAATTACCAAATAAAGCCGAACTCAAAGCCTATAAAGCCAAATTAAAAGCCCTGCGTGGTTTACCGGTCGCACTTAAAACCGCCCTTGAGCAATTACCACCGTCTGCACACCCGATGGATGTAATGCGTACGGGAGTGTCAGTTTTGGGTTGTTTAACACCAGAACATGAAGATCATAACGAAGCGGGTGCCAAAGATATTGCCGATAAATTAATGGCAAGTTTGGGCTCAATCTTGTTGTATTGGTATCACTTCAGCAACAACGGTCGTCGTATTGAAGTTGAAACTGATGATGAATCCATTGCCGCACATTTCTTACATTTGTTGCATGGCGAAAAACCATCTGAAGAATGGATTCAGGCCATGCATACCTCATTAATTTTGTATGCCGAGCATGAGTTCAACGCATCTACATTTACTTCACGTGTGGTTGCAGGTACAGGTTCTGATATGTACTCGGCAATTACCGGCGGTATTGGTGCGCTGCGCGGACCTAAACATGGTGGGGCAAATGAAGTGGCATTTGTGATTCAACAACGTTATGACAATGCAGATGAAGCAGAAGCTGATATTCGTAAACGTGTTGAAAATAAAGAAGTGATTATTGGTTTTGGGCACCCGGTATATACGATTTCTGACCCGCGGAATGAAGTGATCAAGAAAGTGGCCCATGATTTGGCAGAAGCACAAGAAAATACCAAGATGTACTTAATCGCTGAGCGTTTGGAAGCAGTGATGAAAGAAGTAAAAAACATGTTCCCGAACCTCGACTGGTTTAGTGCAGTGAGCTATCACTTAATGGGTGTTCCGACTGCAATGTTTACGCCATTGTTTGTGATTGCCCGTACAGCAGGCTGGTCAGCGCACGTGATCGAACAGCGTCAAGATGGAAAAATTATCCGTCCAAGCGCGAACTACACAGGTCCTGAAAATCTTCAGTTTAAACCATTGGCGGAGCGTGATTAATGAACAAAAAATATCGTAAACCGCTGCAAGGCACCCCGCTGGAATATTATGACGTGCGTCAGGCCGTGGAAGATATCCAGCCAGGCGCCTATGCCAAACTTCCCTATACCTCCAAAGTACTGGCCGAGCAGCTGGTGCGCCGCTGTGATCCCGCGATTCTTGAACAGTCGTTAAAAGAACTGATTTACCGTAAACAGGATCACGATTTCCCCTGGTATCCCGCCCGCGTGGTCTGTCATGACATTCTCGGTCAAACTGCACTGGTTGACC